>CALLCO010000122.1 GCA_937998695.1 Candidatus Ozemibacteraceae bacterium | reverse complement strand
GTCGGGCCATCGCTGCCTTGGTGCCGGTCTCCATCCTATGGCCGAAGCGATGGCCGATCGGCACACGCACGGTGGGCCGGACGGGAACCACCACCTGGGCGGCCGCCGCCGGGTGTTCGTACAGATCAGCGAGATCGATGGCCACCCCCTCGGCATGCAGGTGGGCGAGCATACGCATCAGCCCGATCTCCTCGGGCAGGCCGGGATGGAGCACGGTGCGGGCCAGGTGGGGGCGGTTGCCCAAGATCTTGCCGATCATCCGGGTCATCGAGCCCCGTGGGCCCATCTCGAGGAAGAACCTGACCCCGTCAGCGTACGCGGTCTCGATGGTTTTGGGAAGATCGATGGGGCCGATGCACTGGGCGAGGATCGAGTCGGCCGAGGCATCGCGGGTGGGGGTGAAGGCCCGGCTCAGGCCGCTGCTGTAAAAGGTGAGGCCCGGAGGCGGGGCGGTGTCGTCGAAGACGTGCAGGGCCCGGTACTTTTCAGCCACCGGACGGGCGGCGGGGCAGTGCACGGACGAGACGCCCTCGATCTCGAAGAAGGCGCATCCCAACCGTTTGACCAGGTCAAGCACCTGGGCGCGTCGCCCACCGATGACGCACTCGTCAGGGGTGTTCACGATCAGGATATACGTGTGCTCAAGCCCCTGACGAGCGGTTTCGACCACCGCCGCGGGGCGGTCGACGACCCCGAGGGTCCAATCGACGGCGATGGCGGGGTCGAGGTGCCAGGCGTCACGCACCGCGGTGCAGGGGCCGATCAGATCGGTGGTGAACAGGGTCGAGACGCGCATGCGTTCGACCATCTCGTCTCGCTGGTTCCAGGTGCGGGTGGCGAAGTTGCCGGCGGTCTCGCCGAGGCTGTAGCCGATGATCGCCGTCGGCTCGACCCCGAACCGGCGCACCAGATCGCTCACCAGGGCGCAGCAGGACACGTGGCCGAAGACGAGGGCGTTGTGGTCGGCCAGCAGCGCCGCCGTGGCGGATTCTTCCCACCCCGGGCCCCATGCCAGACGCCACGGGGCAATGAGATGGATGGCGAACTGTTCGGCGACGTGCCGGTGGTCTGTGTCGAGAGCGCGCAGCAGATCGGGCCAGAGACGGCCGATGCCGAGGCCCATGCCGAGGAACTGGTTCCCGGACCCGGGGAAAGTGAAGGCGATTCTTCCCTGACGGGCGAGGGGGGAGGGGCTGAAGAAGACCGCATCGCCGAACCGGGGGCCCCCCGCGAAGGGCCGGTCGGGAGCCTGGACAAGGTGGGCGTGCAGGGCCTCCAGGCGCTGGTCGAACTCGGCCCGGCTGGAGGCGCACAGGGCGGCTCCAAGGTCTCCCGGGGAAGGTGGGGGGCGGGAAGCCCACCACCGGCGGGCCAACTCGGGCAGCGACCAGCCGGGACGCGCCGCGGCCAGGTCGCGCAGGGCCTGAAGGTGCTGCCGCACCGCGGCCGGATCGGCTCCCCGGATGAGGAAGATGGCGGTGGCGGGCTCGCCCAGAGGGCGCCGGCGCTCGGTGCGGCGAACGGCCTCGATGTCAGGGGGGCTTCCGGTCGGCCGGGCCTGGGGGGCTGGTGCCACGACGGTGGTGGCGGTTGCCTCCAGGGCTTCCAGGACGATGTGGGCGGCCGAGCCGTCGGTGCCGAGCGCGGAAACCCCCGCACGTCGCGGCCCCTCCGAGCGGTTGCGCAGCCAATACTGGGCTTGCCGGGGGGCGAACAGGTGGGGGTGGCCGGTCAGGGCGGGGTGGGGGTGGGCAAGGGCGGGATAGGGGGGGAGCATCTCCTGATACAGGCACAGGGCGGCCCGAATCAGCGAGGCCACCCCCGCGGCGCATCCGGCATGGCCGATGACCGGCTTGACGCTGGCCAACGCCACCCGGGGAATCCGCCGGCGGTGAGCGGGAATGGCTTCCAGTTCCGCGTCGTGTCCGGGCTTTCTGGGTCTTTCGGAGGTATGTGTTCCCGGGTTGTCGCCGGCGGGCTTCGTCGCAGGCTTGTTGGCAGAACAACCCGCGGAGACGGCGGAGACGGCTGGGTCGGCGGGGTCGGCGGAGACGGCGGAGACGGCGGAGACGGCGTGGACGGCGGGGTCGGCGGGGTCGGCGTGGTCGGTCGGGCCGGCGTGGTCGGCGGGGCCGGCGTGGTCGGCGGGGTCGGCGTGGTCGGTCGGGCCGGCGTGGACGGCGTGGACGGCGGGGTCGGCGGGGCCGGCGTGGTCGGCGGGGACGGCGGAGACGGCGGGGCTCGGTGGGGGAATCGGCCTTCCGCCAGACTTCCCCTCCGGAAGGGCACGATCAGTCCCACCTGTCCCTAGGGACGGAGGGGACTGAATCGACCCCAGGCCCACGGGGACCGGGGAAGACGAGCCGTTATCGCAGGGAAGGCTGAAGCAGGCGGCGATGGCGGCGGCCTCGCGGGCATCCTCGCGCGGATCGCCGCTGCCGTGCGTCTCGAGGAGGCCGACCGTTCCCGGATGAGCCCCGGCATCGTTCCAGGCCCGTCGGATTGCCACTTCAAGGGCATCCGGCGAAGAACCGGGGCGTGATGGATGGCCGGGATCGCCACCCGAAGGCGTGTCGCCATTCAGGCCGGCGACCGGCCCCGAGGCGAACCCGGCGCCCCGGATCACACAGTAGATGCGATCGCCATCGCGCCGCGCGTCGTCGAGACGCTTGAGGACGAGCGCGCCGGCTCCCTCTCCGGCCACAGTGCCGCCGGGGTCGGTCGCGAGGGGCCGGCAGACACCGTCGGGGGCCAGCGGGTGGAGGCGGTCGAAGGCGTGCAGGTGTCGCAGGTCCCCGGCCACATCAACCGCGCCGACGACCGCGCAGTCGATCTCACCCCGCTGCAGAGCCCGTCGGCCGGCCTCGAGGGCCCGCAGACCGGAGGTTTCCTCGCTGGAGAAGGTGTGGGACGGGCCTCCGACCTGGAATTCGCGTGCGATCCGGCTGGCCACGATCCCGCCGAGGGCGCCGACGGTGCGCTCGCTGGTCAGGGGTGGGGAAGCCTCGTCGCGCAGGGCGGCCATTCCGTCCTCGGTGCCCAGGCCCCAGCGCAGCGCGAAATTGGTGCTGTTGAGATCGAGCCCGATGCCCACGAAGACGCCCCACCGCAGCGGGGGCGGGCGGGTGCCGCGCAGGTCGCGCAAGGCGCCGTCGACCGCCTGCAGCATCAGCAGCTGCTGAGGCAGGACGGCGGGAATCTCCTTCGGCGAGATGCGGAACGCGCCAATCGGCACGGCCAGGTCGTCGCAGAACCACCCCCGGCGGAACCGCTCGGGCGGATCGGCCCAGGGGTGCCGGCCGGCGGTTGCGGGGAAGGGGCTGCGGTCTGGCGTGGTGGCGGTTCCGGTTCTCGGGATGGTGGCCTCGCCGGAGGCGCCAGGACCGGCTGGGCCAGCCGGAAGATGTGGCGTCGGGCGCAATGGGTGGCAGAAATTGCCCTCGCGAGGCGGGGGACCCGGTTCTGCTCCGAGCGCTACCGGCTGGAAGGCGGCGAGCCCCTGCCAGGGCCCGAACCGGGCGTCGAGGCCGACGATGGCGATGGGTTCGTCCTCGCCCAGGTCGAGCCGGCCGGCCGGTGGGAGGGTGTCACCACGGCCGGCGGGTGGACGATCGGTGCCGCAGCCGAGTGGCTCGTCGCCACGGCCGGCGGGCGGTTCGCCGTTGCCGAGCCGCGCGCGAGGGGGCGGGACCGACGGCTGTTCCGGCGGCCTGCGGGAGTCGCCTGCGGTGGCGAGTTCGACGGGCCCCGGTTCCGGTGGCAGCCATTCCTCGACCAGAACGTGGGCGTCGATGCCGCCGAACCCGAAAGCGCTGACGGCGGCCCGGCGCGGCTGGCCGGGGGCGCGGACGGGCCAGGGCGCCGCTTCCCGCAGCACCCGGAAGGAGCCACCCGCCAGGCCCAGTTGGGGGTCGGGGGTGCGGAAGTTGGCGGTGGGGGGCAGCTCGCCGTGGCGCAGGGCCAGCAGCACCTTCAGCAGGCCGGCCGCGCCCGCCCCCGTCAACAGATGCCCCACATTGGACTTGACCGAACCGATAACGCAGGGCTGGGGCGCGGGAGGCTGGCCTTCCCACAAGGTGCGCAGGCTGGACAATTCGACCTTGTCGCCGGTCGGCGTGCCGGTGCCGTGGCATTCGACCAGATCGACGTCGGTGGGGAGCCAGCCCGCCTGCCTGTAGGCGGCCCGCATGGCCCGGACCTGACCCTCGGTGTCGGGGGCCAGCAGGCTGCCGCCGACGTCATTGGCCAGGCCGATCCCGCGAATGACGCCCCAAATGTGGTCGCCATCGCGCCGGGCGTCCTCGAGCCGCTTGAGCAGGAAGAGCCCCGCCCCTTCGCCGACCACCAGGCCGTCGGCGCCGGCGTCGAAGGGCCGGCAGACCCCCGAGGGCGACAGGGCGCGCAACTGGCTGAACCCCATCTGGGTGAACTGGCACGACGGCCGGCAGACGCCTCCTGTCAGAACGGCGTCGGCGCGGCCCGCCCGCAACTCCTCGCAGGCCAGCTTGACGGCGTAGAGGGACGAGGCGCAGGCGGCATCGAGCGTGAGGCAGCCTCCTCCCAGGCCGAGGGCCTGGGCCAGCAGTCCGGCCGGCGCCCCCGCCGCGAAGCGGTTCAGCGGCTGGAAGCCGGCCAGCGGGTCGGCTTCCTCGGCGGGGGCACCCGCCGCCGACAGAACCTCGACCGCTTCGGGATGGCGTCGTCGGAGGGCGGCTCCGAACACACGCCAAGTGAGCTCACACGACGTATCGGTGGGGAGAACGATGTTGGCGATCAGGACGGGAATGCGGGACCGGTCGAGCCGGTCCGTCCGGGCGCTGGCGAAGGCTTCCAGGCCTGCCTTCAGGGTGATGTGGAAGAGGGGGTCGAGCCCGCGCAGCAGATCGATCGGCAGTCCGGTCGGCCCGGCGAGAGCCTCGGGATCGGGAAGGTCGCGGATCAGGCAGGCGGACGGCGACAGGACCCGGTCGGGCGCACCCGGCCGGGGGTCGGTGAGACTGCGCGCCGGCCGGTACCAGCGACCGGCCGGCACCTCGCTGCCCGTCCAGGTGCCGGAGCGGATGACCTGCCAGAACTCGTCGGGGCCCGGCGCACCGGGGAAGATGCCGCCGACCCCGACCACCGCGATGGCGAAGGGCGTGGTGGTCGGTTCCCCGGCCCGCGGCGAAGCCGGTGCGGCAGGGGGCCGCCCCGGTCCAGGGGTGCCGGCGTCGCCCCGCGGCGCC
>CALLCO010000121.1 GCA_937998695.1 Candidatus Ozemibacteraceae bacterium | reverse complement strand
CAGCGCTCCCTTTCTCCCCGCGCATTCCCTTTCCCCCTGCCAAGGCCGGGTGATGCGAGCGAATGGCCAGGAATGTCCCCCGTTCCCTGCCCTCTTGGAGGGGCTTCCTCATTTCGACTCAGGCCGGCTTCCTGGGAATGGTTCGAAAAACAGGTTCGGTTCTTGCCGAAGAGAAACGCCGACCCGCCGGCCAACTTTCCGCTCAACCGTTTGTCGATTTCTCCCGATGAAGGGGGGTGTTTCCTGTCCGCGAACCCCGGGAGGGAGAAAACAGCGTGAGAGTGCTGGTGGTTTCCGATATCCATTCCAACTGGGAGGCCTGGCAGGCCGTCTGGCAGGCAGCCCAGGCCGAGGCGCCGGAGGCGGTCTGGTGCATGGGCGATCTGACGGGCTACGGGCCCGATCCCGCCTTGTGTCTCGAGAACATTCGCACGCTGCCCGGGCTGCAGATGGTGATGGGAAACCACGACCGCGTGGTGGCCAAGCTCGAGAGCCCGGTAGGCTTCAATCCGCACGCCATCATCGCTGCCTACAAGAATCTGGCCAAACTCAACGACGAGCAGACGGCCTGGCTGGCGGGGCTGCCCCGAACCCTGACCACGCGTCCCGATATCCTGCTGTGCCACGGCAGTCCGGTCGATCCGGATGAATACCTGCTCACCCCGCAAGTGACGGGGCAATCCTTCCATTTCATGCACCAGGAACGCATCGCTCTCGCCCTCTTCGGGCACACCCACCTGCCGGCCTTCTACGAATGGAGCCAGGCCGACGGGTTGGTGGCCGACCCCGACCCCCTGACCGGCCATTGGTTCAACCTGGTCCTCGACGGGCAGCACCATTACCTGGTGAATCCGGGATCGGTCGGCCAACCCCGCGATGGGAACCCCCATGCCGCCTTCGGCATCCTCGAGCTCGAAGACAAGAAGGGCTGTATCAGCTTCCATCGTGTTCCCTATGAGCTCAAGGCCTGCCAGGAGAAGATGCGCCGGGAGAAATTCCCCGAGATCCTGATCAACCGTTTGGCCATCGGATATTGAGGCTGGCCGGGAGCCGCGCATGGACAGAATCCTGATCAAGTTCGCCGACGACCGGGGGCGCATCCGGGAAACCGTGTTCGAGACCGCGGCCCCGGGCGATCTGCGCCAGGCACTGGTCGAGCGGGGCTATTACATCCTCTCGGAAGAGATACTCGACAAGGGCCTGTGGGAGCGGGTGCAAGGGGTCCTCCCCTTTCTCGGCGGCGTGTCCCTGACCGAACTGGCCGATTTCACCAAACTCCTCCGCACCCTCTTGAAAGCCGGTCTGCCATTGCGCGACGCCCTCGACGTCTTCCTCGAAGAGGCCGCCAAGGGGCCGTTGATCCAGGCCATCGAGCAGGTTCGCGATGACATCGACGAGGGCATCTCTTTCAGCAAGGCGCTGGCCCGCCACCCTCTGGTCTTTCCGGAGATCTACGTCCGCACCGTGGTGGCAGGAGAGAAGGCGGGCACTCTGGAAGCCATCCTGGGCCGGCTTGTCCTGCATTTTCAGGGAATGGTGGCGGTGCGCCGCAAACTGGTGGCCGCCCTGATCTATCCCAGCGTTCTGCTGCTGGTGTCGCTGGTGGCCATCACGTTCATGGTGGTCAAAGTGGTCCCGGAATTCGTCGACCTGTTCCGCAGCCTCGACGTGCCGCTCCCCGTCTTTACCCAGATGGTCCTTGGCCTGTCCTCGGTGATCGGGACGTGGTTCTGGTTCATCGTGGCCGGTCTCGTGGCCGGAGCCTATTCCCTCCTGCAGTTCTCCAGGACGCCCGGTGGACGGTCGCTGATCGACCGGTTGAAGCTTCGCCTCCCGCTTCTGGGGTCCCTCGAAGAGAAGTTTGCCTACAGCCAGTTTTCGCGGACCCTCTCGACCATGCTCAAGGGCGGCCTCCCCCTTGTCGAAAGCCTGGCGGTCGTCCTCGACAGCCTGGAGAACAAGGCGGTCGCCGCCCGGCTCGAGGCCCTGCCCGGCATGCTCGGGCGGGGGGAGAGTTTCGCCAAATCCCTCAAGATCATCGGGGAGGTGCCGACCGTCATGGTGCGGGTGGTGCACGTCGGCGAAGAGTCGGGGAACCTCGGGGAGATGCTGGAAAATCTCGCCGAACACTACGACGAGGAAATCGGCACCCTCACCTCGACCCTCACCTCGTTGGTCGAACCGCTCCTGTTCCTGTTCATGGCGGTCGTGCTCGGGGCTTTCATCGTGGCCTTGCTCATGCCCGTGCTGACTGCCGCCACCAATATCCGGTAGAAGTCCAGAGGTTCGTATGGAAGCCATTCGCCAGTTCCTGCTCGACAACCGTCTCCTGGACGCGGACACGGTGAACCGTCTGGCGGCCCAGGCGGGCGACCGACCAGCCGAGTTCACCGACCTGGTGGCCCGGCAGGAGAATCTCGACCTGGGTCGGCTGCGCAAGGCGTTCGCCCAGACCTTCAAGAAGAAGGCCTTCTACGAGATCCTGCTCGAGGATGGGGTGATCACCCTCGAGGATGTCCAGGCGATCGTCGAGGAGTTCGGGGGCATCCCGGCCGACCTCGGGAAGGTGCTGGTCGAACGCAAACGCCTCACCGAGGAGCAGGCCGCCCGCACCCTGGCCCGCGAGCTGGGACTCGAATACGTCGACCTCAGCACGTACCAGGTCGATGACCAGTTGTTCAACACCGTCGACGTCGCCCTGATGCGGACCTATCTCTTCATTCCCGACAAACGCGGGGAGAAGGATATCACGCTGATCATGGCCAACCCCGGCAACGTCGACGAGATCGAGGAGCTCGAGGTCAAGCTGGGCCTGCCCATCGTTCCCAAGGTGGCCTGTCCCAAGAGCATCGGCAAGCTCCTGGCACTGATGGTCGAGACCAGTCTCGACTCGAAGGTGGTCTTCGCCGACCTCGAAAACCTGCCCCCGCTCGAAGTCGTCGTCGAGGAAGAGGCCGAGGAAGCCCCGCCCGCCGCCGGAGTGCCGATCCACCAGAGCATCAAAGAGGAAGCCCCCGTCGTGCGGCTGGTCGACTCGATCATCCTCAAGGCGGTGCGGAAACGCGCCAGTGACATTCATTTCGAAGTCTACGAGGCGTGCCTCAAGGTGAAATACCGCATCGACGGCGTCCTGTTCGAGGTGCTGTCGGACGTGGAACCCGGCATGCGGGTGCCGATCATCTCGCGCCTCAAGGTGATGGCCCAACTCGACATCGCCGAGAAACGGGTGCCGCAGGACGGCCGGTTCAAGCTGCGCATCGACGACCGGTTCGTCGATTTCCGCGTCTCGGTGCTGCCCTCGATCTTCGGCGAGACCGTGGTCCTGCGCATCCTCGACAAGTCGGCCCTCGGCCTCGATCTGCGCAAAATCGGTCTGGCCGGCAACGACCTGCTGGCCTTCCAGCGCAACGTGCTGAAGCCGTACGGGATGGTGCTGGTGGCAGGCCCGACCGGGTCGGGGAAAACGACCACCTTGTACTCGGCGATCAAGTTCGTCCATTCGCCCAGCGACAAGTTCATCACGATCGAGGATCCGGTCGAGTATCAACTGCCCGACATCGTCCAGATCCCGGTCAACGAGAAGAAGGGACTGACCTTCAGTTCGGGGTTGCGCTCGATCGTCCGACAGGACCCCGACAAGATCATGGTCGGGGAGATCCGCGACCCGGAGACGGCCAAGATCGCCATCAACGCGGCCCTTACCGGCCACCTCGTCTTCAGCTCGATCCACGCCAACAATGTCATCGACGCCATTTCCCGGCTGTCCAACATGGAGATCGATCCCTACGAGTTCGTCAGCTCGTTCAACCTGATCATGTCGCAACGGCTGATCCGGATGATCTGCCCGAGTTGCAAGGTGCCCGATGACACCATCACCGAGGAGGCGCGCCGGCTGACGATCGACTTCGCCACCCATGCCCAGATCGCTTTCCAGAGGGGGAGTGGCTGCCGCTACTGTCACCAGACGGGCTATCAGGGGCGTTCCGGCATTTTCGAGGTCCTCGAAATGTCCCCGCGGATCAAACAGATGATCCTGACCCACCAGTCCCCGCTGTTGATCCGCAAGGCCGCCATGGAACAAGGCATGACGCCATTGCGGGCGGCAGGGTGGGCCAAGGTCGAACGCGGGGAGACGACCTTCGAGGAAATGAACCGCGTCACCTTTGAAGAGGG
>CALLCO010000120.1 GCA_937998695.1 Candidatus Ozemibacteraceae bacterium | reverse complement strand
CTTTGCAGAGCCCCCTTACCTGAACGCTTTCTTGGCTCCCTCGATTCTCTTGTCAATCAGCACCGGCTTTCGCCGTCCCCTCATCGGAGGGTAAGGTCGATTTTACCATGGCCGAGGGTTCGAGTCAACACCTTTTTTTGGGAACTTTTCGAGCCCGCTATTGACTTTCCCCCGGCCATCCATCACTATCTTGGGGCATCCGGAACTATCTCCCTCATGGAGTCGAGAATGCTACCCTCTCTCTGCCGCCCTACCATCGCCCTCGTCGCCACCTTCCTGTGCCTGTGGATCCTCCCGCTGGCCTCCCCCCTCTTCGGGCAAGACCCGGCCGCCCCTGGGCCGGCCCCGACCGTCGACGAACCCGGAGAAATCGAGCCCGGGAACGCTTCCGACGCCGACCTGCCGATCCCCCAGCCCGGCGCTTCGTCCGAACCCCTGTTCCTGCGGCAGGCCAACCTCCCCATTCCGCCGACCACGTCGTTGGCCTCCTTCACCGAATTCATGGTGGCTACCCGCAAGGAGGAAGCAACCTTCCTCGCCCAGCGTTGGGACCGCTGGCGCGGCCTGTGGCGCAACCGTGACCTGCAGCGCGAGAAGGAATCGCTGGCGTTCCTGATGACCCCGCGCGAGAAGTTCTGCCGCCCCTGGAACCTGAAACGGGCGTATGAACACGCCTTCCTCGACATCAAATACGGAGTGACCATTTCCGGCCCGTACATCGTCGGCCGGATGACCACCGCCATCGACGTCAAACCCGGCGAGAAAGTGCTCGAGATCGGCACCGGGTCGGGCTACCAGGCCGCCGTCCTGGCCTATCTGACCGACCAGGTCTATACCATCGAGATCATCGAGCCCCTGGCCAGCGAGACCGACCAGATCTACACCCAGCTCGCGGCCAACGGCTACCCGGAGTATGGGAACATCCGCCGCAAGGCCGACGACGGGTACTACGGCTGGGAGGAGCATGCCCCCTTCGACAAGATCATCGTCACCTGCGGCATCGACCACATCCCCCCCCCTCTCCTGCAGCAGTTGAAGGTGGGCGGTATCATGTGCATCCCGGTCGGGGCGCCCGGAGCCCAGGTGGTGTTGAAAGTGACCAAGGCCCTCGACGAGGACGGTGAAGTCACCGTCACCCGCGAGGACATCTACAAGGGGCGCAAGAAGGCCGCGTTCGTGCCTTTCACCAAAAAAGGCGGCGGCACCCACTACCAAAAGAAATAGCCCGATCACCCCTTTCCACCCGGAGTATCATGCCGTTTGTCTTTTGGAGCCGAACGGGCGGTGGTAGAGGAAACCACCGGGCCACGCGGTGGATCGTTGTGGTCAGGAATTTCCATGGAACCACAGGAATCGGTCGAAAGGCGAAGCCAGGGCGATGGCGAACCGCGCCGATCAACAGGGACGACCAAGACCGCCCTAAGTCTTCGCGAGGGAGAACATTGATGCCAACCGCTCTTGTGGAAGGCGGGAGCCGCCATCCGACGACGTGGAACGGCGACAGCGAATCGGGAGAGCGACCGGCTCAAGGCCCCGATGTTCAAGAACGGCCCAGAAGGCCAGGGAATCAAAGGCCCCCTACATGAATGACACTCCCCATTGTTCCCCCTCCCTCCGCGACCCGACACCGGGCGTCTCCCAGAACCCAGACCCGGCGCAGACGTCTGACCAGGGTGACATCCCGGGGTACTCCTCCATTGCGGGATCCCTGACTTGGCCAGCGCTGGGGACGGCCGGACGGCTGGCGGTCGGGCTGTTCTCGGCCGCCGTCATCGCGTATGAACTGTTCGTCATGCGGGTATTCGCGAATGGCAACTGGGCGCATTTCGGATCGCTGGTCATCGGCATGGCGATGTTCGGATTCGGCGTGTTCAGCGTGCTGCTCTGCCTGCTCAAAGAGCGGTTCCAGAGGCACCTGGAGACCTGGACCGGTTTGGCGGCGGTCGCCACCGGGCCCGCCATGCTGGCGGCCAACGCGGTCGCGCAGAGCCTGCCGTTCAACCCGATGTTCCTGATCTCGGATCCGGCCCAGAAGTGGTATCTGGCCAGCTATTTCGGGCTGTATTTCTTCCCCTTCCTGGCGGGGGCGATGTTCATCGGGCTGATCTTCCTGCGCGAGCAGGAGGAATTCGGCAAGATCTATTTCGCCAACATGGCCGGATCGGGCCTGGGCGGCTTGCTGCTGTTCGGCGCCATGTTCCTGGTCGAACCGGCCACGCTCTTCGTGGTTCCCCTGGCGCTGTGGGCGATCGCCACGCTGGCCTGGACCTCCCGGGGCGCCGGCGGGCCGGGGCCGGTGACCGCGGTCCTCGCCATCCTGCTGGCGGCGGCCATTGGAGGAGGGCTTCCCCAGTTGACGGTTTCCCCCTACAAAGGGGTGAGCTATGCCCGGCAGTTTCCCGATGCGCGCTTGGTGTATCAACGATCCTCGCCGTTCGGGCACATGGAAGTCTTCGCAAGTTCCTACTTCCACTTTGCTCCAGGGCTGAGCGATACCGCGGGCCAGTTCCTTAAAAAGCTGCCAGATCGGGCTTTCCTGGGCATGTATCTCGATGGAGACGGCCCCATCGGCATCATGAAAGACCTGCCGGACGACGAGGCCGAGTACATCCGGTTTCTGCCGATGTCGATGCCCTACCTGCTGGCGACCGGCCCCGAGGTCTTCGTCATGCAGTTCGGCGGCGGGATCTCGGCCAACGTCGCCCTGAAGATGGGGGCGAAGAGCGTCACCGTGGCGGAGAGCCATCCGTTGATCCGGGAGGCGGTGTGCCACGACCCCGAGATCAGCCGCTTCACGGGACGGATCCTCGACCGGGAGAACGTGCATCTGATCCCGTTCGAGGGGCGGATCTTCCTGACCGCCTCGGCGGCGACCTTCGACCTGGTCGACCTCAGCCTGGCCGATTCGACTGGTCTGTCGATGCCCGGGGGCAGCTCGGTGCAGGAAAACCACCTCTACACCGTCGAGACGTTCCGGGCGGGGCTGCGCGCCCTGCGGCCGGGCGGCCTGTTCGCAATGACGGTCTGGAATAAGGAGGACCCGCCGAAATCGACCTTGCGGCTGTTGACGACGTTCCTGGAGGCGCTGCGAGGAGAGCGCGGGCCGGAGGTCGCCAGCAGCGTGTTCGTCTGCCACACCTACCTGTCAACCCTGACGCTGGTGGCCAAGCCGGACGGCTTCACCGCCGACGAGGTCAGAACCCTGCGACGATACTGCAAGCGGGCCAGCTTCGAGATCGTCTACCAGCCCGGCCAGGCGCCACCGGCCGGCGATCTGGGAATCGTCCTGGGCGCCTACCGCAACCTGTTCTTCGACCCGGCGGCCAACGAAGCCCTCGACGAGAGCGTCGACATGACGGCGGGGGCCCTCTACCGGCTGGCGGTCGCCGACCTGGTGGCCCGGGGCTCAGCCGCCCTCCGCAACGGGTATGTCTTCACCACCGACCCGCTGACCGCCGACCGGCCCTACCTGGCGGGGTTCGTGCGGGCCCGGGACCTGCCGCGGTTCCATGACAAGCTCGAACAGATCTCGGACGAATGGGGCTACCTGCTGCTGTGGGCCACCTTCGGGATCTCGGGGCTGCTGGGGCTGGGGTTGCTGGCCGTTCCCGTCTTCTTCGGATGGCGGGCGGTGTTTGCCCGGCACCAGGGAAAACTGGGCACGGTGGTCTATTTCACGTGCCTGGGCCTGGGGTACATGTTCGTCGAACTCGGCCTCATCACGAAGGCGATCCTGTTTCTGGGCAACCCGACCGTCTCGGTCTCGGTGCTGATCACCGGCATGCTGGTCTTCTCGGGTATGGGGAGCTACGTGTCGGGCCGCTTCCTCGATCGGGCGGGCCGGGTGCTGACCGTGGTGGGGCCCGCCATCTGGCTGATGACCGGGTTGGCCGCCCTGGGCATGGACCGCCTGTTCGTCGGGCTGGCCGGGTGGCCCTACGGCGCCCGCCTGGTGGCGACCCTGGCCCTGCTCTTCCCGCTGTCCTTCTGCATGGGATTCCCCTTCGCCCTCGGCATGGGCACGCTCGCCCGACAGCGCAAGGACCATTTCTTCATCTGGGCCTGGGGCATCAACGGCTCGTTCTCGACGACCGGTTCGGTGGCGGTGCCCCTGCTGGCCGTCAACCTGGGGGTCTCGTCGGTGCTGCTGCTGGCGGGGGCGTTGTATCTCATCGCGGTGCCCGCGTTCTACGCCCTGTCGCGGGCCTCCCCGACGGCCGCCTACTCTTCTTCTTCTTCAGGAGACCATTGATGAAACGGTGCGGTCTTTTGATCGGCATGGTGATGGTTTGGGGCATGGCCGGTTTTTCCGTCGCGGCGGCGCGTTCCCAGTCCACGGGGCCGGGAAAAGGTGCGCCAGCCCGGGCGTCTTCGCGAACGAAGCCCGCGTCCCCGCCGCCAGCGGCACCGGCGGCAGTGGCGGCGGCAGTGGCGGCGACAACGGAGCGGACCTTCGTACGGGCCCTGAACACGGCGCCGTTTCCGTATGAAGGGAAGTATGCCGATTCCCAGGTCGATTTTTTCGATTACGTCGATCCGAAGAACGGCGCGCGTTTTCACACGAACCGCTATGGGCAACGCTTTGCCGAGGCCGACCATTACAGAGATTCGTCGGTCATCTTTCATCTCTCGCCGGGGTTCGACCCGGGCCGGCCGTTTTCCCTGGTGTTCTTCTTCCACGGCAATCAGAGTTCGGCGAGCGAATCGTTCCGCGATTTTCGGCTGGGCGAACAGCTCGACCGGTCGGGGCGCAACGCCGTGCTGATCGTACCGCAACTGGCCCGTCAGGCGGCCGACTCGAGCCCGGGCAAGTTCTTTCGCGCCGGGGCGTTCAAGGCCTTCCTGGCCGACGTGGCCGCCACCCTGGCCGAGCGGTGCGGCGCACAGCACCTCGAGCGGTTCCGACAGGCGCCACTGGTGCTGACAGGGTTCAGCGGAGGGTACAAGGCGGTCGCCTACATCCTCGACCGGGGGGGAGCCACCAGCCGGATCAAGGCGGTGTTGCTGCTCGACGCCCTCTATGAGGACGTCGACAAGTTCAGTGATTGGCTGACGCGCAACGCCGGAAGGCGGGCGTTCGTCCTGCTGGCCGGCAAAGGGGCCTCTTCGGCCACCAATGGCCGCGCCTTGGCTCATTTCCTGCGACAGCATGAGGTCGAAATCGACAAGACCTGGCCGACCACCCTGGCCCGCGGCGGGATCCACCTCGTCGAGTGCGGGACGGAACATTTGCAGATCCCCGTGGCGGGTCCCCCCGCCCTTCCCATTGCCCGATTTCTCGATGCCCTGCCCAAAATGTAAAGCGCCAGGCCGCCGCCAGCGGCGAAAAACCGAGCCCCGTCTTTCTCCCGGCGGGTTACGGAACTACCTAGAGGAGGAGCTCCACCTCTCGGGCGGCTTCAGCGCCCGATGGCCGGAGTGGCAAGTGACCCCGGAACCGGCAGCAGGTCGAATGCACCTACCGGGAGAGGGGGGTGGATAGGCACAGAGGCCGACCCCGGACCGAGAACGGCCATCGTCTGCTCCCAGGAGTTCTTCGCCCGCCATCGGCTGTCGGCCGTGTCGAGACCGAAGGCGGCTTCGTTGGCCAGGGCATCGACCAGCGGCAGGATGTGGTAGCGCCAGGTGCCCGCCCGCAGGTGGCGATGCACCCAGAGCGGCACGGCGCCGATCTGCGCGAAACGCCAGGGCCGCCCGGGGCCGTCGCGTTCCATCACCACCCGCATCAACAGGCCGTCTTCGGTATCGCGCCGTTTGAGGAACTCGTAGCGCTGGTTCGAGATGAAGTTGCCGAGCGACCAGGCGACCAGCATCCGGCCGCCGTCGGGGCGGGGCAGCAGCTCGACCTTCTGCACGACGTGCGGATGGTGACCGAAGACCAGGTCGACCCCCGCCGAGGCCAGGTGCTGGGCCATCAGCCGCTGCCCGACGGTGGGGGTTTTACCGTATTCCTGGCCCCAGTGCAGGATGACGACGATCAGTTCGGCCCCTTTCTCGCGCAAGCGACGCACCTTCGCTGTCATGAGGGGAAGGTCTTCGGCCAGCTGGTAGGGGCGGAAGGTCTCGAGCAGTTCGAGGGCGGCCGGGGGCATGGTCGAGCCGTTGAGCGTGCGGGCGGCGCCGCGCGGGCCGGTCTCGTAGGAATATCCCATCAGGCCGACCTTGACCCCACGCACCTCCTTGATCACCAGAGGGTCTTCGTCGGGTCGGGCACGACCACCGATGACTTCCATGCCGTTCTTCCTGACCACCTCGACCGTGCGGCGCGCACCCTCGACCCCCATGTCGAGGGCGTGGTTGTTGGCCACGGTCAGGACGTCGAAACCGGCGCGGGCCAGGGCCTCGGCGAAGGTATCAGGGGTGTTGAAATACGGATACCCCGAATACTTCTTCGCCGTGCCGCCGAAAACGGTCTCAAGGTTGCCGATGGCCAGGTCGGCAGGCTGCAGATACGGGGTGATGAATCGGAAATCGTCATCGAACAGGTAGGCGTTGGCCGACGCCACCCAGTGGGTCTTCAGCTGGGTCTCATGCACCATGCAGTCGCCGACGGCGACGATTTCGACCCGCTGTGGCGCCGGCGCGGAAGGTTGGGACGCTTGGGAAGCTTGGGACGGCTGAGCCAGGGCCAGCCGATCGTGGCTGCCCAGAAGGAGGGCTGCCCCAGCCAGCAACAAGGCCAGACAGCAGGGAATCCGCATCAGGAAGAGTCCAACCCGGGACCTCGATTGATCAGACATGCCCACGTTCCAGTCGTGCCGGCAAGAGTCACTTCCGCCAACAGGGGCAGGAAGGGCTGCGTGACGGTTCCTGGGCCGGGCGCCGCGTTTCCCGGTCCAGGATGGCCTGGAGATCGGGGATGCAGCAACGGCCTTCGGGATGGGTTTCCCGGCATGGCCTCCCAGGCCCGCCCCGGTTGTCGCCTGCAAGGTGGCCAGATCACGGGCCCCGGCCCGGATGGCGGCGCCCAGGGTTGCTTCATCGACCTGCCGGCAGAAACAGATGATCGGACTCGCCACGGTCGGTTCCCGTTGGGCCATCATTCGACCCCGAGATCGCGCATCGCCAGCAGCTGCTCCGAGACGTTGAAGCAGACGTTGTTGCCGGTCTGGCTCTTCAGGTTCGAGTCGTAGTTGATGAAGACGCGTTTGGGCATGATGAGGGGCCCGTCTTCCTTTTCCTGGCGGTTGAGGTTCTCAACGACAAGGTTGCCGAGGATGGACACTTGCTGGCCGCCCTTGATGCTTTCCTTGGCATAGACGGCCGCTTCGATCTTGGCTTTGGTGACCCCCGGAGCGAAGGTGACGAGGCCATTGACCGCCACCAGCGACAGGTAACTGCGGGCGCTGTCATGGACGACATTGTCGGTGACGATGATGTTGCCCTCGGTGATGATCATGCCCTGGCCGCTGATGCGGCCGCCGATGTAGACGTTGCCCTGGACGTAGACGATGCCCCATACCGAAGCGGGTTTGGCGTAGGTGCCCTTGAGCACGAGATCGCCCTCGTGGAACTCGTGACAGAACTCCTTGCCGTGCTTCTTGATGCGCTCGAGCTGCAGCGGCTCGAGCTTGTTGGGATAGCGTGAGACAAAATCGAACTTGGTGTTGATGGTGTAGGGATCGGAACTCGGGTACGGAGTCTCGGTGATGCCGAGCACGTAGGGCTTGAGCTTCTGGTAATACCGGATGATCTCGCCCTCGTAGTAGGTGTATTTGCTGAGGTAGGGATCGTGGATCTGGTTGTTGCAGAAAAGGTAGCCGATCTCGGGCCGCTGATGCGAGAAGATGGAGTTGTCTTCGAAGTAGTTGATGATGTCGTCGGCGGCGAAAAACGGGAGATAGACATGCAGGCGGCCGTTGGTGCGGATCTTTCCCCACAGATAGGGGTGCAGTTTCTGGATGGTGGTATCGACGTAGTCTTTTATTTTAGTGTCGGTCACGGCCATGACCAGTTTTCGGATGACCTTGAGGGTCTTGACCTTGACGTCGCCCTCGAAGTTGATCATGGAGACGGTGTTGGGTTCCCAAAACAGGGCCTCGGCACTGTTGCCGAGCGTTTCCTGGAAGGCTTCGTTGGTCTTCTTGATGATCTCGTCGATCATGTCTTTCAGAGACCGCACGACGCTCCAGTTGCGGCAGCGGAACTCGCCCTCCTTGAGATACTCGTCGCGCTTGCCGCTGATGAACAGAGTGTAGTTCTCGGCGGGCGGGGTCAGGTCGCTGACCTTGAGGTCGCGGACGACCTCGATGCGCTTGCTGGCCCGCCGGAAGGTGGCGGTGGAGACGAACCGCAGGTGACCGTCCCACCCGCCGAGGGCCTTGTCGGCGTAGGTGTCGCGGTTCTCCTTGCGGTAGATCTTGAGCTGGGACGGCACCTCTTCGTATTCGTCGATATAGGTCTTGAAGGGGGTCAGCTTGAGGTTGTTGACCTCGACGAGCACCTCGACCTTGCCGCCCTTGATCAGCTCACCGTCAGGAATCTCGACCTTGAGCTGGAAGTTCTCGGCCCGGTCGATGTCGAGCAGGCTGAGAATGCGGTCGTTGATCTCGCCATCCTCGGTCAGGAGCTTTTCGGAAAACAGCTCGCGCATCTTGACCATGGCCTTCTCGATGCCCGCCTCGGCCAGGTAGAAGGCGACGATACCATCGCCCTGGCGCATGGTCTGGCCGCGTTCCTGGGTCATGTAGGTGACGAACAGGGTGCCGAAGATGTAGAGCATGCCAACCACGGTCAGCAGCATGAACAAGGCGCTGCCCCGGGTCGTGGCCCGGGGACGGCATGGGGTAGGCAGACGGGGGCCGATCATTCGTCGTCCCCGGCGTCGGCGACGTTGCGCGGCTTCTCGCCGGCGGCGTGCCATTTCAGGTAGGCGTTGATGAACCGGTCGAGGTCACCGTCCATGACGCTCTGGACATTGCTGGTCTGTTCGCCGGTGCGCAGATCTTTCACCAGGGTGTAGGGGCAGAAGACATAGGATCGGATCTGGCTGCCGAAGCCGATGTTCTTGAGTTCGCCCTGGATCCGGCTGAGTTCCTTCTCCTGGGCTTCCTTCTGCATCTTGTACAACTTGGCCTTCAGCATGTTCAAGGCGACTTCGCGGTTCTGATGCTGGCTGCGCTCGACCTGGCAGGTGACGATGATACCGGTCGGCAGGTGGGTGATGCGGACGGCGGAACTGGTCTTGTTGACGTGCTGCCCGCCCGCTCCCGAACTGCGGAAGAAGTCGAGCTTGAGATCTTCCTCGCGCACCTCGACCTCGATGTCGTCGGGCAGAACTGGAGTGACGTCGACCGCCGAGAAGCTGGTATGGCGGCGGGCATTGGCGTCGAACGGGGAAATGCGGACCAGACGATGGACCCCCTTTTCGCCCTTGAGGTTGCCGTAAGCGTAGCGCCCCTTGACCAGCAGGGTGACCGCCTTGATGCCCTGCTCCTCCTCCTGGAGGTCGATGACCTCGTATTTGAACCCGCTGCGTTCGATCCAGCGTTGGTACATGCGCAGCAGCATCGAGGCCCAGTCACAGGACTCGGTGCCGCCGGCGCCCGGCTTGATCGACAGGTAGCAATCGGAGGTGTCGTATTCCTCGGACAGGAAGGTCGACAACTCGACCGCATCGAGGCGCTTTTCGAGCGGTCCGAGCTGCTGGATCAGCTCGTTCAGCGTCTTCTGGTCGCCGTCCGCTTCGCTCAGTTCCATCAGCTCGACCGTGTCGTTGATGTCGCGGGCCAGCGCCTCGTAGGTCTCGGCGGCTTTGCGCAGGTCGGCGATGGTCTGGGTGATGGTCTGGGCTTTGGTGCGATCGTTCCAGAAATTGGGGTGAAGGGTCTCCCCCTCGAGCTGCTCTACCTTGGCCCGCAGTCTGGGCAGGTCAAAGATGGCTCCCGATACTGGAGAGCCGTGCGCGCATGTCGCGGATGCGCTCCTGGATTTCGTAGTCCACGGTGTTCCTCCTGAGATGAAAAGGGCTGGGGATCGATCAGCGGGAAACGCGGTTGACGCGCCGGATGGTCTCGGTCATGCCGTCCACCGTGCCTTCCGCCAGGATTTCGATGACGAGCTGGGATTTGTCGAGGTCGCGACCGGTGATGCTGAACTCGGTGACGTCGTAGGTGGCGGAGTAGGAAGCGACCGGCTCGCCGGGCCGGACGACATCTTCGATGAAGGCCCGCGACAGGGTGGTCCATTCCTCGGGTGAGGCCCGTTCGAGGGCCAGCATGACCTCGGGGCGCTGGCGCTGGAAGGTCTTCATCTTGAGAAACAGGTGCTGCAAGGCGGAGCGGGCCATGAAGTAGGCCCGGCGGGCCTTGACCACCCGCTGGAACCGCTGCCGGCTGTTGGACATGGTCCAGGAGAGGGAGCCGACCCAGACGGCCAGGCAGAGGGCGACGCCCATGACGATGGGGATGGCGATGCCCTGGCGGCGACGGGAGGAGGTCTGCATCACAGGTCGGCCTTGTAGGCCACGAGGTCGAGGGAGTGGCGCCCTTTCTCGCCCCAGGTCCCGATCAGGGTGAGGCGCTTCAGCCCATCGTCGACCCGCCGACGGTCCATCTGGCCAGAACGGGAATCGAGAATCGCCGAGAACTCGACGGGAACCATCTCGACCCGCAGAGAGAAGGTCACGAGGTTGCGACCGACCTCGACAGGGCGCAGATCGAGCGCCTGGCGCCCTTCCCCGGCTTCGGTGCTCAACCGGACGTTTTCGCTGACCCCGAGGGGCAACCGGTGGAAAGGCTGGGCGAGGGCGATTTCCATCTTCTCTTCGAGCAGGTTCATCACCTGGTGGAAATCGCCGAGACTGTCGCTGCCGCGCAGGTATTCGACGAGGAACATGCCGATCGGCAGCAACAGGGTGGAAAGGATCGTCAACGCGATCAGCACTTCCACCAGGGTGATGCCCGTCGTTCTGTTCATGGGTCCTGTGGGTCCTTTGACAGAAGAGGATACCACAGGTGGAGGGCAAATCCCACTCCTCGGGCATCGGGAATGTCGTGGTCGGAGACGCCAGGTCACCGCTCGGCGGCGCACGGTGGCAGGCCATTCCCACAAGCCCCCGCCATCCTGCGGTCGATGCTTCGGCGGCGGAGACGGGGACCCGGTATTTTTGGTATGCTGATATCCAGAACCTGCGGTTCGAGGAGGCGGTCATGCGATTGAGGGGTGCCCAGCGTCGGGTCGTGGTATGGGGATGCGCAGCCGGAATGTGGCTCGGAGCGGTGTTTGCCAGCGGGTGGGCCGCGGAGGTTGCCAACCCCACGGCCGTCACCGGCGGTCAGCGGGTGGCCATGGCCTGGTTCAATGCGGCGGGGTTCCACCAGCGACTGCTCGCCGGGTTGCGTGCCTTGGAGACCCCTGAGGGGGCATCCGCCCGGGCCGAACTGGAAAAGCTCGTCGGAGTGGCCATGGCCAATTTCGCCCAGGCCCGCACCCAGGCCGAGCAAGCCACCTGTGCCGCCCAGCGCCGGCTCCTGCAGGGGGCCATCGAGATGTACCACCTGGACAACGAAGAGGCCCTGCCGGCCACCGGCCCCATCGACCTCGCCAAACTTCGGGCCGGCCCCTATCTCAAGGGGGAAGGGTCCTGCCCGCGTGGGGGCACCTATTCCCTCACCGGACCTCTGAACAAGAACGGCGAGGTCACCTGTTCGGTCCACGGCTCCGCCATCGCGCCTCTTTCCCCCCAGGCAACCGCCACGCCGCCCATGGATCTGGGCACCCTGATCCGGGGCATCCTGGATTTTGAGGGAAAGAACCTGCTACGGCCCCGGGGAGGCTTCTGGTTCGCCGTCGATCCCCAGAACGGCTTTGGGGCCTTTTTGGAGGCAGACTGCCAGCCGCTCCCCCTTCTGGAGTTCCTCGGCGCGGTGGCGCCTACCCCGCTCCCCAAACCGGACGAACAAACCCCCGGCAAAGTCTCCTTCCGGTTGCCGTCGCCAGGACAGGGCTTACCCGCTCCGGCCCTCACCCTCACGGGGACAGGGATCTTCCTCGATGCCTTCCGGGATCCGGGCATCACTTCCCCGACGGGTCCGTGGGCCGAACTGGTGGCTCTGGCCCGGGAAGGAACGACCGATTTCCTCTTCGAAATGGATGGTTCTCTCCTCACCCGTGAACTGAAGCGGAAGGATCCGCCACCCGCCGATCCCGTCCAGAAGGCGCTGCAGAGCCTCACCCGTCTCCGGGTGGTGCTGGGGCGGGGTCCCTGTCGGGCGGTGGGCGCGTTCGCCGATCCCCAGGCCATCGCCACCCTCAAGACTGCGCTGGAGCAGCAACTTGGCATCATCAAGCCGTTAGTCGACAAAGGGCTGTACGACCAGCTCCAGGCCATGCCCCCCGAAGCGAAGGCTGGTCTCGAGCCGATCCGGAAGTTCTTGAACAGCCTGGAGGTGGTCACCGACGGCCCCTGGCTGGGTATCGGCGCCCCGGGTCTGCCGGAGAACAGCGCGTTGATCGTGCCCGCCGTCACGAGGGTGCTCGCCGCCATCGCCATTCCCAATTTCGCCAAGGCCCGAGAGAAAGCCCGCGCCAACCACTGCCAGGCCAACATGCGGATGATCATGGGGGCTCTGGAAATGGACGCGATGGACACCGGGAAGTTCCCTACGAGCCTCAATTTCGACGATCTGCTCGCCAAGAAGCTGCTGAGAGAGATTCCGGTCTGCCAGGAGGGAGGCACTTATTCCGCGGTGCGCGAACCTGACGGGGAGTACCGGATTACCTGCACCGTCCACGGCCCCCTGCGCCGCTGATCAGGCCAGGGCGCCTCACGGGAAAGCCGCGGGGAGGAACCCGGCTTCCGGCCATCCGGGTCAAGGGTCAATGCCGCGGCAGTCCGCGGCAGTCTGCCCCAAGGGCCAGGCCCCAATGGCCAGGCACCAAGGGCCAGGCAAGGGGCTTCGCTCCTTCACCCCACCAGGGCCGCAGGCCCTGGACCCCTTTCCTGCCCCGGGCGACAGGCCTGCGGCGCTGCTGCCCACCGATCGTTTTGCCCCAGCTCACGCCAGGGCGAGATCAGTTGAGGGAACCGATCCCGCAGCATTTCTTGTACTTTTTGCCGCTGCCGCAGGGGCAGGGGTCGTTGCGGCCGATCTTTTCGGCGGCCCGCTTGGGGGCTGACTTGACCTCGGCCTCGTCGCCGCGGTTGTAGTACATCTCCCGCTGTTGCTTTTCGACTTCCTGTTTCTGCTCGGCCGGGGAGTACTGCACGCGGAAGAGGTAGTAGAGGACGTCTTCCTTGACCCCGTCGATCATGTCCTGGAACATCTGGAAGCCTTCGATCTTGTACTCGACGAGGGGGTCGCGTTGGCCCCAGGACCGCAGGTGGATACCGTCCTGCAGCTGGTCCATGTTATGAAGGTGATCCTTCCATTTGGCGTCGACGATCTGCAACAGGATGAACTTTTCGAGTGTCTTGAACTTGTCCGGGCCGACCTCGGCCCGCTTGGCCTCGATACGTTCCTTGACTAGCCGTGACAGGGTTTCGGACAGCTCGTCCCGTGACATCTTCGCCATCTCGTCGGCGGTCAGCTCGAGGGGGAAGATCTTCAGCAGCTGTTCGCGCAGGCTGTGGTAATCCCAGTCTTCGGGGTCGATCTCCGGGTTCAGCACGCGGTTCAGGATGCTCTCGAGCACCTCGTCGGCCATCGACAGGATGTCCTCGTGGATGTCTTCTTCCTCGAGCGCTTTGCGCCGCTCACGGTAGATCATCGACCGCTGCTGGTTCATGACGTCATCGTATTTGAGGACGTGCTTGCGGATCTCGAAGTGGTGGCTTTCGACGCGCTTCTGGGCGTTCTCGATCGACTTGGTGATCCAGGGGTGGATGATCGGTTCGCCGCGTTCCCACCCGAGGCGCTCCATCCAGCCGGCGATGTTGCTCGAGCCGAACAACCGCATCAGATCGTCTTCCAGCGACAGGTAGAACTGGCTCTCGCCGGGGTCGCCCTGACGCCCGGCGCGGCCGCGTAACTGGTTGTCGATGCGGCGCGCCTCGTGCCGCTCTGTGCCGAGGATGAACAGGCCGCCGCTGGCGACCACGCGTTCCTTTTCGGCGGCACACAGTTCCCGATACTTCTGGACCGCGGCGACGAAATCCTCGCCTTCGCGGCGCCCGGTCTCCTGGAAGGCGAGCATCTCGGGATTGCCGCCGAGCAAGATGTCGGTGCCGCGGCCAGCCATGTTGGTGGCGATGGTGATGGCCCCCTCGCGACCGGCCTGGGCGACGATCTCCGCTTCCTTCTCGTGGTATTTGGCATTCAACACCTGGCAGGGAATGCCACGGGCCTTGAGCATGGCGGCGATCAGTTCGCTCTTCTCGATCGAGATGGTGCCGACCAGCACCGGCTGCTTGCGCTGATGGATCTCGATGATGTGCTCGACGATCGCCTCGAACTTCTCTTCGACCGTCTTGTAGATGACGTCGGGGTGGTCCTGGCGGATGCAGGGTTTGTTGGGGGGGATGACCACCACCTCGCACTTGTAGATCTCCATGAATTCCTTGGCTTCGGTCTCGGCCGTGCCGGTCATGCCCGCCAGTTTGCGATACATACGGAAATAGTTCTGGAAGGTGATCGAGGCGAGGGTCTGGTTCTCCTGCTGGATGGTGACGCCTTCCTTGGCTTCGATGGCCTGATGCAGGCCGTCGGAGTAGCGCCGGCCGAACATCAGACGGCCGGTGAACTCGTCGACGATCAGCACTTCCTTCCCCCGGCCGTCTTCGCGGTCGCGCACGATGTATTCCTTGTCGCGATGGAAGAAGTGCTTGGCCTTGAGGGCATTCTGCAGATAATGGACGAGGTCCATGTTCTTGTTGTCATAGAGGTTCTGCACGCCGAGAGCCTGCTCGACCCGCTGGATACCCTCCTCGGTGACCGAGACGCCGTGGTGCTTCTCGTCGAGGACGTAGTCGCGGTCTTTCTGCAGCACATCGCGCACGATCTTGGCCATGACGTAGTAGGTGCCGGTGGCTTTCTCGGCGGGACCGCTGATGATCAGGGGGGTGCGGGCCTCGTCGATGAGGATCGAGTCGACCTCGTCGACGATGGCGTAGTTGAACTCGGGGCGCTGGGTGCATTCGGCGACGCTATGGGCGAGGTTGTCGCGCAGGTAGTCGAACCCGAACTCGTTGTTGGTGCCGTAGGTGATGTCGGCGGCGTAGGCCGCCCGCTTCTGCTCGGGATCGAGGCCGTGGACGTTGAGGCCGACGGTCATGCCGAGGAACTTGTACAACCGGCCCATCCATTCGGAGTCGCGGCGGGCCAGGTAGTCGTTGACCGTGACCAGAACGGCCCCTCGGCCGACCGGCACGGTCACGCCTTGGTCATTGGTCAGGGCGACGAAGTCGGTGACCCCCTTCTCTTTCGCCAGATCGACCCAGGCCGGATTCAGCTCGAGGGCGTTGAGGTAGATGGGCAGGGTGGCCACGAGGGTTTTCCCTTCGCCGGTCTTCATCTCGACGATGCGCCCCTCGTGCAGGGCGAGGCCGCCGAGGATCTGCACGTCGAAATGGCGCATGTTCAACACGCGGGTCGAGGCTTCCCGCACCGCGGCGAAGACGTCGACCACGAGATCATCGATGGTCTCGCCCTCGAAGAGACGGGTGCGGAACTTCCGGGTCATTCCGCGCAGCTCGTCGTCGGACATCTGGCGATAGGCGTCGGCCCGGGCGTTGATCTCCTCGAGGGTGCGGCTCAGCCGCTCGATCTCGCGGGTGTTGAAGTCGGGGAAGAAGGAGCGGAACGCCTTGATCAGCCAGTCGAACATGGGACGCACCTTTCAGGGGGCTGGGTCGCCGAAAAAGCAACGCGGCCTCGGGGGGAGGCCGCCGTGCGGGAAACCGTCATGTCACGAACCATCGACGGCCGGGCGCGGCCGGCCGGTTCCGTCCTTCCTCACTTCTCCTCGGCGGAGATGATCTTGATGACGTCCTCGACCGTCTTGGCTTCCATCAGCTCGTTGCGGAATTCCTGGTAGCGCAGGAGCCGGGAGAGCCGGGCCAGGGCCTTCAGATACAACCCCCCGGACTCGACCGGGGCGGCGATCAGGAAGATCAGATGGACGGGGCGATTGTCGAGGGCTTCGAACTCGATGCCGGCCAGGGAACGGCCGACGGCCACCACCACCTCGCGCACCGCGGAGGTGCGGGAATGCGGGATGGCGATGCCCTTGCCGATGCCGGTGGACCCGACCTTCTCACGCTCGAGGACCGACTTCAGGAAGGCCTCGGAATCGGTCAGGAACCCGGCCCCGTCGATGAGGCCAATCAGTTCCTTGATGGCGTCGAGCTTCTTGGTGGACGTCAGCTCCAGCCGGATCAATTGCGGGGAGATGAATTCGGTGAGCTCCAAGGTCCCTCCTTGCGATGGGGTGGGGTGGGGTGGGACGGGACGCGGCGGGCGGTCAGAACTCGGGCTCGATGAGGCCGAAGTTGCCGTCGCTGCGCTTGTAGATGACATTGATCTGGTTGGTCTCGGCGTTCGAGAAGACGAAGAAGCCCTGCTTGAGCAGTTCGAGCTGCTGGGCGGCCTCGTCGGCGAACATGGGTTTCATGGGGAAAGTGCCGCTGCGGACGATGCGGGGCGCCTGATCGGGGGCGGGGGTGGCCGCGGCCGCCGTCTCCTTGGTCTTGCCGCCCTTGGTCTTGATCGAAAGGACGGTGTGGGTGGCCAGACGCTCTTCCTTGTTGGGCTGGCGCCGTGGCAGATCGCGCTGCTTGTCCTTGTATTTCTTCACCTGCCGCTCGATCTTGTCGGCGACCATGTCGATGGAGGCGTAGAGATCCTCTGACGCCTTCTTGCCGCGCATGACGATGCCGTTGGCCCAGACAGTGACCTCGCAGACCTTGCTCCGGGTCTGGTCTTTCACCTCGTCGACGGACAGCGTCACATCCACTTCGATGATGTGATCGAAATACTTCTTGATCGCGCTGAGCTTCTTCTCGGCGTATTCCTTCAACGCCTGCGACAGGTGGATGTTCTTGCCGGTGACAACGATCTGCATGGGAAGGCCTCCAAAAAAAAGTGAAAAGAACTCTGTCTCGGGGCTGGATACTAGCACAGGCCTCCCCCCCTGTCAAGGCAGGACGCGGAGCGGAACCGCCCCGTTCCACGACACTCCCATGGCCCATCCCCCCTCCGCTTCCCCTGACCGGATTTGCCACATTCAGGGGAAACAGGTTTGCTAGAACCCAGGATTTCCCCGGCCTCGAGGAGTGCCCTCAGCGAGGATGAAACACCCGAATCCCTCCCTGGGACTCTTGTACTCCCCTCCCTATCCCCCCGGTACGATTCTCAGGTCCAGCGGCCCGGGGCCACCATCATCCTCAGAACCAACCCTCCATGGGGCGGGAAAAAAGCCGGAAGGTTGTCGCATCCGATCCCTGACTGACGTATAATGGAATACACATCTGCCGACGAGGTGGTGAGTATGGAGCATCGGTCGCGGGTTTTCCTGTGTATCGGGCTGGTCATCGGGATGTTCCTGATGGCCGGCGGAGCGAGAGCGGACGAGGATCCGGTCACCTACCGGGTGGCGGTGAAGCCGGGCTTTCAGATGGAAGGCCAGGTGTACGGCCAATTCCGCACCCCGGTCTACCTTCTCGAACCAGGCCTCGACAATCTGCTGATCTCGATCTAGACCAAACGGGCCGAGAAGGCCGTCATCCGGTCGTACGCACGGTTCCGCGATCAGAAGACCGGCAAGTGGACCCGCTTCCACCAGTTCGAGACGGAGTTTCACTTCGCCGATCCGCATCCGATCTCGGCGTATCAGTTGCTCTTCGTCATCCTCGACTTCGGAAAGGGCAAGAGCGCCATCGAGCGGTTCACCGCCCAGGGGCGTCACCTCGGGGAGGCGACGATGAACAAGCTCCTCAAGACCCCTCTCGAATTTCTGCCCGCCCGGCCCTGGCCCAAGCCGAAGATCGTCAGCCGCGAGGAATGGAAAGCCCGCCCCCCCAAGGGCGAGTACAAGTACCACACCCCGCAGAAGATCATCGTCCACCACACCTGGAAGCCCACCGCCTCCCAATATGTCGGGGCGGCCACCATCCGGGGCATCCAGAACTATCACATGGATGACCCCACCACCGGGTGGTCCGATATCGGCTACCATTTCCTGATCGGGCCCGACGGGGTCATCTACCAGGGCCGCCCGGAAAATGCGGTGGGGGCCCACTGCCCGCCCAACACCAACATGGTCGGGGTCAATGTCATCGGCGACTACGACCCCGGACAGGACCCCATCACCCCGGCGATGGAGAAATCGCTGATCGAGGTGCTGTCATGGCTGGCCTCGACCTACAAGATCGACCCCCGCTCCCAGTTCTACGGGCACCGGAATTTCTCCACGAAATCCTGCCCCGGTGACCAGGTTTACGACCGCCTCCCGCCGTATCGCGAAAAAGTCCTCGAGAACATCGGCGAACTGAAGCCCGACTGATCATCGGTTCGCGCCGGTGACGGCGCGCCCGTTCCCTGCCATCCCCCGTCTCCGCGACGGGGGACGGCCGTTTCTGGTATCCTGTGGCATGCTCGATCCGCGCGATTTCGCCGCCACCCAGTTCCGGCCCCACCCGTTGGTCTGGCTGGTCGGCCCCGTGGTGACGACCCTCAGCCTGCAGATGCTGACCGGGAATACCTACCTGATGGTGCTGCCCTCCTCGGCGAGCCTGGTGATCGCCCTGCTGCTGGCCTTCTTCCTGCTGGCCTGGGGCGGCCGGCACCTCAGCGACAGGCTGCTTGCCCGGTTCGACCTGGCGCTGCCTACCGTCGGCCTGTGGGTCCACCCGTTCATGGTCATCGTCCTGACCGGCCTGCTGGGTCTGGGGTTGTTGGTGGCGTGGCCGGCCTGGGCGGGGCGGGCCTTCTGGCCGACCTTCCTGCACCTGAACGCCAAGGTCACCACCATCGCCTTCACCACCACCTTTTTCTCGTTCGCCCTGTTCCTGGGTGGGTTGGTGCTGCTCGAGGTCGGCCGCTATCTGGGCTGGTCGATCGACCTGGCCGAGGAGATGTGGAAAACCGTTCAGGGCGAGGCGGCGGCGGCGGCCACCGACCTGGCCAAGGGCGAGACGGCCGGGCTGCAGGCCGGCCTCGCCGCCATGAAGGAGCGCCTGCGCCAGCTCGAACAGGCCCGCACCCGAGCCCAGCGCTGCAACCGGTGGGCCGCCTACGGGCTGTTCGCCTTCATCCTCCTCGCTGGCACCGGGATCGTCTTCTTCCGCCCCGAGCTCATCCTGTTCTATCGCGGGGAAGCTCAGTTGCGCTCCTTCCGTGAGCCGGAGGTGGCCCTCGAGACGTTCGAGCACCTGGCCCGCAAGTATCCCAACTACACGTATCTCGACACGGTTACCTACTATGCGATCTGGACCCTCGAACGCCGCCTGAACCGGTACGCCGAGGCGGTCCGCCGCTACGAGGCCTGGCTGCAGCGCTTCGGCACCGACAACATCTGGGCCGACGAGGTCATGGCCAACCTGACCCGGCTCCACCTCGACAAGCTGGCCAGCCCGGCCGTCGCCCTCGACTGGTCCCGCCGGTATCAGCACCACTTCCCCGACGGCATCATGGCTCCGCACGTGGCCCTCTACGAGGTGCGCGCCCTGCAGGACCTGGGCCGTCCCGAGGAGGCGAAGGCCGCGCTGCAGCGGGCCAGGGAGCGGTTCGTCGGTCGCATGATCGTGCTCTACGACAGCGAGGACGATTTCCTGGCCCGCCTGCCCTTCGAGTCGGCCGCCCTGTCCCTGGAGAGGTGAGCCGCCACAGGCCGGGGGGCTTGTGGTATAATCGCGGTCCGACTCTTCTGGAGAGAGGGTCAACCACCGCAATCGGAATGGAACAGGAAGCACCATGGCGCTCGTTCTGGTCAGGGAGATCGTGGCCGATCAGGGGTTGACCCTGATCGCCGGCCAGCCCGGTCTCGACCGCAAGATCATCTCCCCCGAGGTCCATCGCCCCGGCCTCGAACTGGCCGGGTTCTTCGAACATTTCGGGTATGAACGCATCATCGTCCTGGGGCGCACCGAGCTGGCCTACCTGGGCGAGCAGACCCCCGAGACGCGCAAGGTGCGCCTGCGGCAACTACTGTTTTTCAACATCCCCTGCATCATCGTCACCGACGACCTGCTGGTGCTCGACGAGCTGATCGACCTGTGCAACCAGAAGGGCATTCCCATTCTGCGCACCGGACAGCGTGCCGGCGAGTTCATCTACCAGCTGTCGCGCTACCTGCACAACCGGTTCGCCCCCCGCAAGAGCGTCCACGGCGTCTTCGTCGAGGTCTACGGGGTGGGCATCCTGATCATGGGTCCCTCGGGCGTCGGCAAGAGCGAATGCGCCCTCGAGCTGATCAAGCGCGGCCACCGCCTGGTGGCCGACGACGCCGTACAACTGACCAAGATCAGCGACCACAAGATCGTCGGCTCGCCCGACGAGATGATCCGTCACCACATGGAGATCCGCGGTCTGGGCATCATCGACATCCAGTCGTTGTTCGGCATCTCGGCCACCGCGGAAGAGAAACCGGTCGAGCTGGTCATCCAGTTCGAAAAGTGGGACGACAAGAAGGAATACGACCGCCTGGGCATCCTGCAGAAGACGGTCAAGTTCCTCAAGGTCGAGGTGCCGATCACCACCATCCCCGTGCGGGAAGGCCGCAACCTGGCGGTGGTCGTCGAGACCGCGGCCATGAACTACTACCTGAAGCGGATGGGCATCACCAGCGCGGAGAACTTCGCGCGCCAGTTGCAGAGCAAGATGCTCAAGAGCCGTTGATGCTGTTGTCGGTCCGGCGCCAGCTCAGCGTCCTGCTGCGCGCCCTGGGGTGGGCGGGCCTGCTGGTGGTGGGGTTCGCCATGGTGGCCCTGGCCCTGGTGCTGGGCGCCCTCTCGACCCTGGCCCTGGCCCCCGCCCACCTCGAGACGATCCGCAGCTTCGGCCCGCTGGGCCTGTCGCTGGCCGCCCTCAGCGCCATCCTGATCGGCCTCTACTGGATCTGGCGCGGGTTCGGCCAGGCCTTCCGGCAGTTGTCGTGGCGCGACCAGGCAACCTCGGAGCGCCTCCGGGCCTTCGTGTTGCGTCGGCTCGAGGGGCAACTGCCCCCGCTCGTCGCCCTGGGCGGCGGCACCGGCCTGAGCACGCTGCTGAAGGGGTTGAAGGAACTGCCGGTCGATCTGACCGCCATCGTCACCGTCACCGACGACGGCGGCTCGTCGGGGCGGCTGCGCAAAGAGCTGCAGATCCTGCCGCCAGGCGACATCCGCAACTGCCTGGTCGCCCTGTCGCCCTCGGAAAGCCTGCTGTCGCGGCTGTTCCAGCACCGGTTCGAGGAGGGGGGGGAAGTGGCCGGCCACAGTTTCGGCAACCTGTTCATCGCGGCGATGACCGGCGTGCTCGGCGATTTCGGCACCGCGGTGCGGGAGGCCAGCAGCATCCTGGCCATCCGCGGCCAGGTCATCCCCGTCACCTGTGACAACGTCGAGCTGGAAGCCACCTTCACCGACGGCAGTTCGGTGCGGGGCGAGACCGCGATCTCGGGGGCGGGGAAGCGGATCGCCGGCGTCGCCCTGATCCCGCCCGCCGCTCTGCCCAACGCGGAGGCCTTGCAGGCCATCGACCAGGCCCGGGTCGTGGTGCTGGGCCCGGGCAGCCTGTTCACCAGCGTCATCCCCAACTTGCTGATCCCCGAGATCGCCGAACGCATCAACCGCAGCCCGGCCCGGGTCGTCTACATCTGCAACGTCATGACCCAGCCGGGCGAGACCGACGGCTTCACCGCCGCCGACCACGTCGCCGCGCTGCTCGAGAAGACCGCCCTGCGGCGCATCGACGTGGCCATCGTCAACGCCCGCCGGGTGGCGCGGCAGCTGATGGTGAAATATGAGGCGATGGGACAGTACTGGGTGCCACCGACGGTGACCCGCATCGAGGAGATGGGCATCCGGGTGGTGGCCGGCGACTTCCTGTCGGAAACCGACCTAGTGCGCCACGACGCCCGCGCCCTGTCCAATGCCGTGATGGCCCAGTTGCAGGATGCCCGGGCGGTCTGACCCGCGGCGGCCCCCCTGGTGGACCGTTGGCGAACCCGTTGCCGACCGCAGAACTCGCCTCCCCCCCAATGGAGGCTCCCAGACGCAACCCGCCGGCTGCGCGCCGGGCGCAGCCCCTGTTTCCCTCGGGGGTGGAAGGATGAGCCGGTGCCCCGGGCCGGTTCGCGGGAGACCGGCATGACGCCCCGCCCCCCGGCCGGCCGCGACTACCACCTGGCCCTCAAGCGGGAGATCCTCGAGACTCGGGTGCCCCTGCTGTGCTGCCGGCAGGCCTTCCTGGTGGGGGTATCCCGCCGGCTGGCGGCGGGGCAGAGCGCCCGCCTGCAGCTGCCCAAGGCCCTGCGCGAGGCCCCGCTGGTCGAGCGGTTGTCCCGACTGACCCTGCCGCGCAGCCTGGCCCACGATCTGACGCCCGCCCGCCTGACGTTTCCCGCGGGGATCCGCCAGCAGGCCTGGCGCCGGTTCGCCCGCCACCTGGCCGACCATCTGCGGGGCATTCCGAGCCGACACTGCCTGCGGGCCTGGCTGCGCGGCATGTTCGTCCGCGGCGGCTACCTGCAGGATCCCGCCCTCGGCTACCACCTCGAGATCATGGTGCGGGGCCGCACCCGCCTGCGGGTCTTCCGCCTGGTGGCACGGGCCTTGCGGCTGCCCTTCCGGTTCTGCTGGCGCCGGGACCACGTGGTCGCCTATCTCAAGGGCCGGGCCGGCCTGGTGCGCTTCCTGCGGGCCATCGACGCCTTCGACCGGGCCATGGCCTTTCAGGACCTGGTGGCGACCCGGCAACTGCTGGGCGCGGTCAACCGGCAGGTCAACTTCGAGGCGGCGAACATCCAGCGCGCGGTGTCGGCGGCCGAGCGGCAGATCGAGCAGATCCGCCGCCTCCTGGCCGAGGCCGATCCCGAGGTGCTGTCCGATGCGCTGCGGGCGGTGGCCGAGCTCCGGGTGAAATTCCCGGAGGATTCGCTCGAGAAGCTGGGCCAGCGGTTCACCCCGCCCCTGTCGAAATCGGCCGTCAACCATCGTCTGCGCCGGCTGGACGACCTGCACCGCAAGCTCTTCCCGACCGCCCGCTCCGACGAGGCACCTCCCGAGAGCGGCACCTGAGAACCAATCGAGCGCTATCGCGCCACCGTTTCTCCGGCAGGTCCGGTTAAACCGTACCGCCTTCCGGGATCGACCACGGTGCCCTTCCCCTCCACCCGCCCCAGGCCGAGTTCGCGCCCTTCCTCCGCGACCCGCGCCGGGCGCAGCCGGGCCACCAGGCGGGCGTGGTGCTCGGTCGGTACATGCCCGACCGTCACGTGGGGGCGCCAGTCATCGAGCACCCAGGGGAACCCGTACCGACGGATATTGGCTTGTTCGACGGCGGAGTAGGTGGCCAGGGCGTCGAGGAACTTCGACCGGATCAGCCCTTCCCGCAGGGGATCGAGCGCCCGCACGACCGCCGCGTGGAGGGCGGCCAGGGCGGGGGTGCGGGCCACCTCCAGGAACAGATATCCATCGCGGGCAGTGGTCAGGCCCTCGAGAGAAAGACAAACGGGGGGGAAGACGCGGGCCACCCCGGCCGTCGCCGCCTCGACCCGCCCGACGGCGACGGCGGGGAACAGACCCATATACAGCGTCAGGTGGGGCACCCGCCCCTGGGCGAAATCCACTTCCCCGCCCACGGCGGCGACAATCTCACGGTTGAGGCGAACCGCTTCAGACAGTATTGTACCGCCAAGCGCAATATAGCAATCGAGGTAGACGGGGGAAGCGGCGGACATCGGTCCGGGTCAGCGGGGCATGGCCAGTCTGGCCTCGACCCAGGCCTGATAGGCGTTCACGACCTGGTAGAGAGGTTCCATGCCGAAGTAGAAGACGAACAGGAAGCCCAGGCAGAGGTACGGCCCGAACGGGATCATGTGAGCAAGCGGCTTGTATTTGGTGCCGAAGCGGAGGCGCCGGTAGAGGATGGTGGAGATCCCGACCACGGAGCCGGCGAAACTGGCGAGCACGATGGTGGCGATCACAGGTTGCCAGCCCATCCAGGCGCCCATCGCCCCCAGCAGTTTGACATCCCCCCACCCCATTCCTTCTTTTTTCAGGAGGAACAGGGCCAACCAGCTCAGCATCGCCAAGAACCCGAAGCCGAGGAGGAAGCCGAGCAGACTGTCGAGGAAGGGGACGTAGAACGAGGGGAAGAAGGTCAGCCAGCCGGCCCGGATGGCGAGGCTGACCGCGCCGTGCCAAGCCAGGCCTGTCCAGCATCCGTGCACCGACAGCAGGTCGGGGATGATGTAGTAGCGGTAATCGGTCACCGCGATGATCAGGCAGGCGACGGCGAACAGCCAGGACACGCCCGCCTTGACCCCGGGGCCGAAAGCCAGGATCGAGGCGGCCGCGACCAGGGCCGAGAAGGCGGCGTACAGGTAGTCCTGGGTGAGGCCGGCGTTGTAGCACCCGCGGCGGAGGCCACCAGCGCAGACGCCGCATTGCAGGTAGTCGCAGTGGAACGTTTCATGCCCCGGCCAGGCCCGGATGGCCCAGGCGATGCGCGGGCCGACCCGCCAGCCCAGGAGGGCGGCCAAGCCGGCCGCCACCCAGGTCAGCATCTCGAGGGTCATCAACGTTCACGTCGCGTGGGCGGCGACGACGATCGAGCAGAAGCCATCGACCGCGACGAACGAACTCCTTGGCGCTTGGTGCTTGGAGAAGCGACCGCGGCGGGAGTGGAGCGGGCGGCACCGCTCGGGTGCTCTCTTTTGCGGTGGGCCTCGCCTTTTTTCGGCCTAGGTGGTTGCGAAGCATTTTGCGCGAAAGCGTGGTCGGGGCGAGGACGGTCAGGGATCCACCCATGGCGGGCAAAGAGAAAGGCGAGGAGTTTGAAGATCAGCTTGGCTGCAAAGAAGTCAGGGGCGATGAATCCAGGAATCGGACACAGCTCGACCACGTCGCAGCCGACCACGTCGTGCTGCCCCACCACCTGGCGCAATAGGTTCAACACGGGATACCAGAGCAAGCCGCCCGGTTCGGGCGTACCGACCGCGGGCATCACCGAGGGATCGAAAGCATCGAGGTCGATGGTGATGTAGACCCGTTTCTTCAGGCGTTTGCACACCCGGTCGATCCAGGATTGGTCGTGACCGCCGGCGGCGATCTCATGGGCCCAGAAGATGCCGTCATGTTTCGATTTCCGCACGAGGTCCATTTCGCTGGCGGAGATATTGCGGATGCCGACTTGGGTCAGGTGGGACAAGGGAATCAGCTCGTTCAGCCGCCGCATGACGGAGGCGTGGCTGAAGGGGGTGTGTTCATACGCATCGCGCAGGTCGGCGTGGGCGTCAAGCTGCAGCACGCTCAGATCGTCACCGTAGACCGCATGCAAGGCCCGAACGGGGCCGGTGGTCAGACTGTGTTCACCGCCGAGCAGGAAGGGGAACTTGCCGTCGGCGACCAGGGCCTGCACCGCGTTTTCGACGTTGGCGACCGTGGCTTGCGGCCCCTGCATATCGGGCTCGAGCTCGGGCAGAGTGTGAACGCCGCGATTGAGGGGTTCGCATCCAAACTCGGGGTCGAACAGTTCGACATTGCGCGAAGCGGCCAGGATGGCCGCCGGGCCGTCGCGGGTCCCTGCTCGGTAGGAGGTCGTGCTGTCATAGGGCACGGGCAGGAGAACGACGTGGGCATCTTCGTAGCGGCAATCTTCGGAAGGCAGGCCAAGGAAATTGGCCCCCCCGCGGAACGGCAGCTGATCGAGCGGCATGGGATTTCTCCAGTCAGTTGGGGATCGGGCGACACTATACCATACCGGACGGGTTCCAGAGGGTGCCAGATTGAGTCCGGGATAGAAAAAGTTTGGCTGGCCTTCCCAAAAGGGCCATACCCGGCGCCCCCCCCCCGTACGGGCCCGCCCTTCCCCCATGCCCTGATGAGGCTCTATCCCCGCGGGTGCGGGGGAACCCTGATTTTCGGCAGGTCAGGGGCAGTCGCTGGGGGTCTATCCCCGCGGGTGCGGGGGAACCCTTTTGTTTGATGATAGGCACAAAATCAAGCTTGCCACCTGTGGAACGCGCTGCGTTCGACGGGCTGGGTCTCACCGATTTACCTGCCCAACCCGGCTGAAAGGCCCGCCGAGCCCGTTCCTCTTTTTCTTTATCTGAGCTGGAAGGCCCAGTTCCGAGTGGCGAGGATGAGGGTGGATTCCCCCACCCGATGGCGGTAGCCGAAGCTGAAACCTAGCGGTGGGGGACGGTTTTGCGAGCAGAAAGCCGCGAGATCTTTCTGGAAAAATTCCCTGAACATGGGGATCGGCCCAGGGTATGCCCCGAAGATCCGGAGATTCCAAACGTCGGGGGAAAACCACCGGAGGGGGATGCCCGAATCGTCCTGCAAGAGGACCAAACTGCGCTCGAGCAGGAAAGTTCGGGCAGCCGAAAAATTGGCCCGATGCAGGAGGTAAGAAGCGGATTTGAGGAAACTGTTCCCATGGCCCAGA
>CALLCO010000119.1 GCA_937998695.1 Candidatus Ozemibacteraceae bacterium | reverse complement strand
CGTCCATCGGCGCCGGCGACTCCTCTTCGGGCGGGTCCTCGCCGAGCTCGAGCACCGCCCCAGCCGCCGGGTTCCCACCGAGACCCGCACCGCCCGCGCCCGCCGAGCCTCCGACCCCGACGACCGCTGCCGCTTCCCCGCACGCCAGGCGCAACCCCGACAGGCTGCCCTGGATCGTCTCCCAGACCAGGCCGAACAGCCATCGCTCGTCCCGGAACCGGACCTCGGTCTTCTGCGGATGGACGTTGACATCGACGGCCTCGGGCGGCAGGCGCAGGTCGAAGACGAGCACCGGATACCGCCCGCGCGGGAAGAAGGCCGAGATGGCCTTGCTGATCGCCTGGGCGACCAGCTTCGACCGCACGTAGCGCCGATTGATCAGGGTGGTCATGTAGCGGGGCGAGGGCCGGGCATCATTGGGCTTGCTGATGAAGCCGCGCACCGAGGCCCCGGTGCCGGCCACCGCGCCCGGCTCCTGCAAGGGCACCAGCCCGCGGGCCACCTCGGGCCCGTAGACCGCAAGCACCGCGTCGAGGAGCTGTCCCGACCCGGTGGTATGCGCCAGCGGAATGTTGTTCTTGGTGAACCGAAAGGCGACCTCCGGATAGGCCATCATGTAGTGGCAGACGATGTCGGAGATCTGCGCCATCTCGCTCGGCACCGACTTGAGGAACTTGCGCCGCGCCGGCACGTTGTAGAAGAGGTTCTTGACCTGCAGTCGGGTGCCGCGCGGGAAGGGAGCCGGCTCGACCTGCACAATGCGGCCGCCCTCGACCTGGACCCGGGTGCCGGCGGGCGCCGTCTCGTGCCGGGTCACCAGCACCACGCGCGAGACGGCGGCGATGGTGGCCAGGGCCTCGCCCCGGAAGCCCAGGGTGGCCAGACGGTCGAGGTCCTCCTCGCTGCCGATTTTGCTGGTGGCATGGGGCGTGAAGGCCATCACCGCGTCCGCCTGGGTCATGCCGACCCCGTCGTCGGTAATCTCGATCAACTTCTGCCCACCTTCCTTGATCTCGATCTCGATCGAGCGGGCATGCGCGTCGAGGGCGTTCTCGAGCAGTTCCTTCACCACCGAGGCGGGGCGTTCGACCACCTCGCCGGCGGCGATCTTGTTGACGACGTCAGGAGGCAGGACGCGGATGATGCCGGTTTCCATGGTCACCTCACAGGACGGGGAAGGGATCGCCCATCGCCCAGTCGGCACAGGCGTTGGCCCGCAGCGGGTCCAGGCCGGTCAAGGCGGCGGTGTGGAAGCCCTGCGCCGCCACCATGGCGGCGTTGTCGGTGCAGAGCGCGATGGGGGGAACGAGCAGCTCGAACCCGCGCCGGGCCGCCAACGCCTCGAGCCCCGCCCGCAACACCGCATTGGCGGCCACCCCGCCGGCGACCACGGCCCGCGCCACGCCGGTTTCGGCGAGGGCGGCCTCCAGCTTGCCGCACAGGGTGTCGCGCACCGCGGCCTGCAGGCTGGCGCAGAGGTCGGGCAGGACCAGGCGATCGCCCTCGGCCCGCACCAGGTGGAGCACCGCGGTCTTCAGGCCGCTGAAACTGAACCCGTAGCCGCGACCGGCCAGCGGCCGGGGCAGTGGGTAGCGGGCGGGGTCACCCCCGGCCCCCTTCTTCTGGATGACCGGCCCGCCCGGATAGCCGAGATCGAGATGCCGGGCGATCTTGTCGAGCAGTTCGCCGGGCGCGTCGTCGGCGGTGCGGCCCAGCGTGGTGAATTGGCGCGCGCCCGTGGCCAACACCAGGGTGGCATGCCCGCCCGAGACGATCAGGCCGACGTAGGGGTAGGCCGGCTCCTGTTCGCGAGCCAGGAAGGCCGCCCCCAGATGCGCCTCGAGATGATGGACCGGAATGAACGGGAGATCGAGCGCCAGCGCCAGACCCTTGGCCGTGGACATCCCTACCAGGAGGGGGCCCAGCAGGCCGGGACCGACGGTGCAGGCGATCTGCCCCAGGTCTCCCAACCCCAGGCCGGCCGCCGCCAACGCTTCGTGCAACACCGGCAGGATCGCCTCGTAGTGCTTGCGCGCCGCCACTTCGGGCACCACCCCGCCGAACCGGCGGTGGACCTCGATCTGCGAGGAGATCAGGCTCGCGCGCAAGCGCCGTCCGTCCTCGACCAGGGCGACCGAGGTGTCATCGCAGGAGGATTCAATGCCCAGGGTGATCATGCGTCTGCGCCCATTTCAGTTCGGCCTGCGACGGCACCACGTAGAGCGGCGCCACGCGGAGGAGGGCCTCCCACCCGGCGGGGGCGGGGGCCCTGAGCATCAGGTCGTGAAGCACGGCCGGCTCGGGATCGAGCCGAGCCACCCCTTCGGCCGCGAACCGCAGACCGAAGGTAGGACGCCCGTCCGGGGCTCCACTGCGGGGCCCCAGAGCGGGTGCAGAGGGGGGCGACCTCCCTGAACCTGATGGATCACTCACTCTTGGTGAGTCGGCGGCATCCGTTCCCGTCTTTCCGCTTTCCAGACGGTCGGGTATCGCCAGGCAGCCGGTCCTCAAGGGCAGTTCGAGATCGACCAGGAAGGCCTGCCCAAGGAAAGCGGGGGCCAGCAACCGCACGGGCCCGCGCACCCCGCGTGTTTCCAGGGTGCGGGCGCCCCAGGTGAAGAGGTCGAGCCCGATCAGCGGCAGTTCACGCACCAGAGCCAGGGCCCGGAAGAACGACAGCGCCACCCGCAGGCCCGTCAGACTGCCCGGGCCGGTACAGACCCCCAGGCGATCGCCGGCCCCCAGCCGGAACCCTGGCCCGGAGGGGGTATCTCTGTCCCGCTGCAGAACCGACGACGGGCAGACCACGTTTTCCGTCCCATCCCCCGCCGGGCCTGCCTCGCCACCCGCCGGGCCTGCCTCGCCACCCGCCAGGCCTACCTCACCCAACGTCCCGCCACCTGCGGGCCCGACCAGGCCTTCCCCAGGCGGGGCGGCAGGCGGCAGGGCGACGGGGCATGCGTCCAAACGTCTGGCCCCCCCACCCTCGCCCTGGGTGGCGATCTTTTCCCACGTGGCCAGGGCGGCCTGCATTTCGTCGATCATGCCGGTGAGACGAGCCGCCAGGTTCATCTGGGTCGACCAGGTGAACGGCTGGTGATGCGATTCGTCCCCCGCCTGGCCAAAGGCCAGCGGGGAAGAGGCGTCGAGGAAGAGATAGCGCATTCAGCCCCCCCGCGGACGCCAGGTCCAGGTGATGACCCGCCCCGCGGGTGGGGGCAGGGGAGATGCGGGCCCCAGGGGAGACGATCCGTCGGGGGCCAGGCCGGAGCCGGTCGGCCCCTCTCCCGTTCGCGCCTCGCCTTCCCCCCCCCGCCGCCGGTCTTCAGCACCCGCACAACGGGGGCCGGCGTCAGCCCCCCCGGCCTCCCCGGCGTAGGCCAGGGCGACATGCAGATGGGGCAGGGCGGCCAGCTGGGGCACCCGTTCCGGCCATTCGACCAGGCAGGGCAACCCGGCATCGAGAAGTTCGAACAGGCCGATGTCGTGCAGTTCTTCCAGGCTGCCGATACGGTAGAGATCGAGATGGAACAGGGAACGATCGCCCTCGGCGTACTGGTTCATCAGGGTGAAGGTGGGGCTGTAGACCGGCCGCTGCAGGCCGAGCCCGGCGGCGAAGCCTTTGGCCCAGAGGGTCTTGCCCGCCCCGAGGGGCCCTTCGAGCAACACCAGCGACCGCGCGAACCGCGGGGCGAGCGACCGCGCATGGGCCAGCGTCTCCTCGGGCGAAGAACTGTGGCAGACCCCCGTCTCAGGGGCCCCGGAGGCCGCACCGGAACCGGACCACCCCGCGAAGCTGGCCAGCCCCCCAGCGGGCGAGGCCGATTCCCCACCGCGGGGGAAGGCTCCACCGTCGGCCGGCCGGCCGCTCTCGGGCAAGGCACGACTGGCGGGCGGCTCTCCCGGATGCCAGTCGTCGGTCATACCCATCGGGTCCTTCTTCCCTTCCCCGGCCCTGGGCCGGCGTTTCCTGGGCGGCTCAATCGCGTAGCTCCGTGGCCAGAACGATGTCGCGGTTGATGTAGTGGAGGCATTCCTCGAGTTTGTCGCGCAGGCTGCGGTCGTCGGCCGCCTCGCGGATCTGCCGGATCAGGTCGATGGCCTGCCGGAAATTGCGGATCAGGTCGCCCTCCGACACATCGGTCATGGCCATGACCTCCTCGAAGGGGGCGCCCCGGCTCCATTCGTGCATGACCATGGCCAGGGCGGGTTCGAGCGGGCGCACGAAGGGATAGCGGCGCGACAGCGCCCCGATGAACGCTTTGGCCTCGCGCAGGGTGCGGGGCAACGGCAGGCGACGCTTGAACTCGCCAGGGCCGCCCCGGCGGCGATATTCGTGGACGAGACTGATGGCAAGCGCATTGATCTCGTGGTGCGTCCATTCGTGGAAGACGCCCTTGAAGTAGAGCTCGGTGACGGCGATCTCCTCGGTGTGGATGCGCGAGGCGAACTCGCCGCGGGCCAGCAGTCCCTTGTCGTCGATATAGCCGAGGTGCCGCAGAATGCCCAGCTTCTTCTCGTAGATCGGCAACTGCAGCTCCTCCTGTTCCTCGAGGCGGGCGCGCCAGTAGTCGAGCTTCTTGCGCAACCGGGAGGCCCGTTCATACTGCGCCACGCACTTGTTTCGGGTCGGGCAGGCCCCGCACAGGAACCGCGCCTCCTCGGCCTTCAGCTCCTCGAACTTCGCCGCGAACTGCTGCCGTATCCGCTCCTGGTGCGGACGATTGCGACGGCCGCGCATCCCCGAACGCATCGCCCCGGATTGCCGGTGCATGGTCTGGATGATCTCCTGCCTTCGCTGGTGGAAAGCCATGAACTCCTCGAGGTCGTTTTTCTTCTCGATGCAGCGTGGCATCACCCGGTCGATCTCGGCCCGGAACTCGGCCACCTTCTGGGCCAGATACGGCAGGTGCCGGTTGGCCTGGAACTGGGCGAAGTTCTTGCGCAGGATGGTGCGCACCTCCTCGCTCTTGTGCCCGCTGTAGAGATTCAGCACGCTGTTGAACGAGAGATCGAACTGGCTGGTCAGCGGTTCGATATCGCCGTAGACGAGCTTCTCGAGCTCCTCGAGGGTCAGGTCGCGGGGAAGATGCGGCACGACGACCCAGCCCATCGGATCGATGCCCCGCCGCCCGGCCCGGCCGGAAATCTGCGTGAACTCGAGCGATTTCATCGGCCGAAAGCTGCGCCCGTCGAACTTCTTGAGGGCGTCGTAGGCCACGGTGCGCGCTGGCATGTTGACCCCGACCGCGAACGTCTCGGTGACGAACAGCACCTTCAGCAGGCGCTCGGCGAACAACACTTCGACCAGTTCTTTCATCTGCGGCAGCAGGCCGGCATGGTGTTTGCCGATGCCGAATTCGAGGATCTCGGCCAGCTCGTTGGCACTCTCGAGATGGTCGAGGTGATACTTCTCGAGGCAGGCTTCGGTCATCTCGCGGATGCGGTCTTTTTCGGCCGGGGTGGTGAAATCGAACTGCCGCGCGGCTTCGCGCGCCATGCGGTCGGCGGTGGCCCGCGAGAAGACGAAATACAGGAGGGGCAGGCGGTCCTGGTCGTGGAGGGCCTTGATGATGGCGAAATGCCGGTATTCCTCTTCCTTGTCCCGGCCACCGCCGCGGCGACGGCGGCCGTCACCGAGGGGGGCTTCCGCCTCCTCGCGCCCCTTGATCCGGCGGCGCAGGTCTTTGAACGACATCAACCGTTTCTGGTAGTAGAACAGGAACGACAACGGCACCGCCCGTTCGTTGTGGGTGATGAGCGAGACTTTCTGATCGGCCACCGATTCGATCCAGTGGGCGAGTTCTTCGGCATTGGGCACCGTGGCGGACAGGGCCAGGAAACGCACCGTCTTCGGGGCGAAGATGATCGATTCCTCCCAGACCGTGCCGCGCTCGATATCACCGAGGAAGTGGATCTCGTCGAAGATGACGTAGGCGATGTCGGCCAGCAGGGCGGGATCTTCGATCGCCATGTTGCGGAAGACCTCGGTGGTCATGATCAGGGCCTGGGCCCCTGGGTTGATCACCACGTCGCCGGTCAGGATGCCGACCTTCTCGCCGTACAGTCGCGAGAAATCGCGGAACTTCTGGTTCGACAGGGCCTTGATGGGCGAGGTGTAGACGATGCGCTGATCGGTCTTGAGCACCTTTTCGATCAGGTATTCGGCAACCAGCGTCTTGCCCGATCCGGTGGGGGCAGCCAGCACGAGGGAATGGCCATTCTCGATCTCGGTGATGGCACGGGTCTGGAAGGAATCGAGGGTGAAACCGCGGTAGGTGACGTTCAGGGTCATATCATTCCGATTGCATGGCCTTGGTATCGGTCCGGTACTCGATCCGCTGGCCTTCGATGGTGCGTTTCTCCATGCGCTTGTTCTTCTCGCTCCATTCCTCGGTCTCGACCCGGGCGTCGCCCGAGAGGACCACGGTGGAGCTGGCCTTGAAATAGTCGAGGTGGCGGCCCTGGCCGAACCGCTTCTGATCGTTGATCTTGACGTTGCCGTCGAAGGTCATGGTTTTCTGGTCACGGAACCCGCGCATGCGGTCGGCCGAGATGATCACGCAGGTATAGGTGCCCAGGTCCCAGGTCCGTTCTTCGACCTTGAGCACGACCGAATCGGAAGCGTCGATCTCGCCCGAGGCGCTGTTCCAGCGGATGTTGGTGGCATCGAGCGTCGATTCGCGGGTCATTTGCTGCTGGAGAATACTCTCCTTCCGGAACAGGCGGGGGGTAAGGGTGGCGAGCAACCAGGTGGGGTTCTGGCCCATCACCACTTTGCCGGCGGTCAAAAGGTCGGTTTCACGCACCGCCTTGACCCGACCGATCAGGGTGGCGGTGCCGCTCGACACCTCCAGACGTTCGGCGGTGATGATCGTCTCCGGCTGCGCGGCTGGAATCAAGAAAAGCTCGGCTGGCATCGAAGCCCCGGGGGGAATGGCCACGGGCGGTTGCACTCCTCGGACGACCAGGGGGGTCGCCAGCAGGCAGGCCAAGCAGGCCACACCGAGAATGCATCGACGAATGGAGAGGGTGGAACGGCGGCGGCACGACATGGGATGATTCCTGCCCAGTATACCGGGTCGGCCGCGAAAATTCCAGACCGGAAGAGGATTCGCCTCAGACCATCCCGTGGGGGAACCGGAGGACATCGGCCCCCGGCCCGGTTTGGTCTCCAATGTGACTACCGTATCGATTGCACCGCCCTGGGGCCGGGTTCGCCGGAAGACACACATGGAGCAGGCCGGATCGGTCCGAGGGAGAGGCCGATTCGACGTCCCGCGAGGCCTGGATGGCCGAGCGCCTCGCAGATCGCCATGGATGGCGATTCTGCGGGGTTCGGACGGTGAATCGAGCCGAACCCGAGGCCACCGATCCGAGCCTGCGGAATGGTGGCTGAAGGCGAACCCGGCCCCAGGTTTGAGACAACCACGGTTGTCATATTATGGAACCGGCTGCAGCAGCTCACTCAGCCAGGTGGCGTCCTGCCGGATCAGGCCGGCCAGCACCACCGCATCGGAGGCCAGATACGCCTGGACGAGCGGTTCATCCAAGGCGAAATCGTTGCGCACGGTCAGTACCCAGTCGAGACGACCGTGGCCATCGAGGTCGAACAGGGACATCCGGGCGGGAGACCGAACGATGAGCCGCCGGTCGGCCGAGAAGTCGAACGATACCACCGCGGCCCGGCTGGCCACCCGGACATCCTGCCCGACCAGCCCCTGCACCTCGATCCCCAGGAGGGCCGCCAGGGTCGGCACCAGATCGACGTGCTGGGTCGGCCGATCGATGACCTGGGGGGGCAGTCCGGGCCCGAAGATCAGGCACGGCACGTGGAACTGGCTGATATGCGGGCCGGTGGCGTGGGCGAAGAACCCGGCGTCACCCAGCGATTCCCCGTGGTCACCAACCAGGACGACCCAGGTACGCGATGCCGCCCCGCTCGCTTCCAGCTGCCGGAAGAAACGCTCGAGACGGTCGTCGAGGAACCCCAGGGCGTTCTTGTACCGGTTGACGATTCCCCTCACGGTTTCCGGGTTGGGGGTCAGCGACAGCACCTCGGTGCCTTCGGGCAGGGCCGGCCGGTATCGCTCGAAGTCATCCGGATAGCGATAATCGAAATGGGTGGAGTACAAGTAGGCCACCACGAGAGTTGGAGTAGCCCCCTGCACCAGGGAAGGAACCACCTCGAGAGCAGTGGCGGTCAAGGCCGGCCAGTCGCTCGGGGCACCACGAGGTGGATGGATGGTAAACCCCATAAATAAGCGGTCGATCCCCTCCAACCCTCCCTCGGGAGGGTTCCCCTGGACCAGATGCCAGGCGTATCCCGAATCGCGCAGAAAGCGGAAGAACGGCACCTCTCCAAGGCGATAGGCCTGGAGGAGGTAATCAACGGGAAGACATCCATGCAGCAGAGCCGCCACGGTGGGCGGCGTGGAGTTGGCCTGGGCGAAATGCTGTCGCAGCCAGAGTCCCCGCCGGGCCCGGCGAGCCAGGAGGGGCATGCCGGTTTCGAGCAGGTCGGCCCGCCAGCTTTCGATCAGGAGGATGACCAGATGAGGCCGGGTGGGCGGGCCACAAGCGGAATCATCGAAAGCGATACCGGGCCCAGGGAGAACGAAGCCGAACGGGTTGGCACCAGGGCTGGCGACCGCGGGCGTGGCCGGAACGGGGGCGACACGGAGAGGGGCTTCCGGAGGCTGACCGGCCAGAGACCGCCAGGCAAAACGGCCTGGGCGATAGAAAGCGGCAGGGTCGAGGGTGGGCAGGCCATCCCAGGCCGCCCGGAAGGCCGGCTGTCGGAACCGGGATACCTGCGGCACCAGGCGACTGCCGAACTGGAAGCGGAAGGTCAGGTAAGCGGGCAGGGGGACCATCCCCGCCAGCGCCTCGAACTGCACGAGATGTACCGCGAGCACCACAGCCGCCAGACCGAGCCGCAAGCCCGACCGGCCGGGCGGAGACAGGCGGTCACGCAAGCAGAAGCCGAGCAGGGCGGTGACCGCGACATACCCTCCGGCCGTGGTGAGAAGGACCCGGACGGTGGCAGAAGAGAGGCCGGCCACGGCAACTACTCCCCGAAACTGGAGGAACCAGATATGAAGCAGGCTCAGATGTGCATTGGTGGCCGCAAAAAACCGGGTGTCGAGATAGAGGAAGGCCAACAGTGCGTGATGTGCCACCACGAGAAAGGCCATCAGAAGCGGCCGGCCCTGGCCCAGGGCGAGATGGGCCACCCAGCCCGCCCAGGCCAGCACTCCAGCGGCGATGATCACCCACCAGGCCAGGCTGTGAATCCAAGCCAGGTTGACCACCATGGCCAAAGCCATCAACAGGGGGGGGCCCGCCCGGCTCCCGACCCTGGCCCAGCCGGGGCGCACCACCAGCAATACGGCGAGGCCCGCGAACAGACTTCCCAGCAGCGCCCCGCCGTCCGTCCACAAGGGCGATTCCATCAGCCACAGGAATTCTTCGGGGGCGGTCAGCCGTACCAGTTCGGCCACGAGCAGCCAGGTGGTCAGCCAGTGGAACCCGAGATACACGGCCATTGAGGGCCGGGCGGTCTCCCCGGAAGAGGCAGGCGGTGACATGGCGGCATTCTACCGCGAATTTTCCTCCCGGCGCGAATCATGGTATTAAGGGGCGTTTACCAACCCATGCCCAGGAGGAATCCATGAAACCGATCCGGACCTTCGTCGTGATCCCAAGTCTGCCGGGGCCCCTGGCCCGACTCAAGGACCTGGCCTACAACCTCTGGTGGTGCTGGAACCCCGAGGCGATCGGGCTGTTCCGCCGCCTCGACCCCGAACAATGGGATAAAACCTACCACAATCCCGTCCGGATGCTGGGCACCGTGTCCCAGGAACGCCTGCAGGCCAAAGCCCAGGACGAAGGCTTTCTGGCCCATCTCGAACGCTGCTGGACTTCGTTCCAAGAATACATGAACGACCGGCAAACCTGGTACGCGAAAACCTACGGCTACTCCGACAAGCCGCTGATCGCCTACTTTTCGGCCGAGTTCGGCATCAACGAGAGCCTGCCTCTCTACTCGGGCGGCCTCGGCATGCTCGCCGGCGACCACCTGAAGTCGGCCTCCGATCTGGGCCTGCCGCTGGTCGGGGTGGGACTGCTCTACCGCGTGGGCTATTTCCAGCAATATCTGACTTCGGACGGCCAGCAGCAGGAACGCTACCCCGAGAATGACTTCCACAACATGGCCATCTCGGTCTGCCGCAGCCCTGAGGGCAAGCCCCTGACCGTCCAGGTCGCCCTGCCCGGCCGCCCGGTCACCGCCCAGCTCTGGAAGATCGCGGTCGGGCGCATCACCCTTCTCCTGCTCGACACCGACGTTCCCGAGAACCAGCCCAACGACCGGCGCATCACCCGGGAACTCTACGGGGGCGACACCGAAACCCGCATCCAGCAGGAACTGCTGCTCGGCATCGGCGGCCTGCGCGCCCTGCACGCCATGAATTTCCATCCGACGGTCTACCACATGAACGAGGGGCACTCCGCCTTCCTCGCCCTCGAGCGCATCGCCGTGGCCATGGAGCGCCATCAGATGACCTTCCGCGAAGCCCTCGAACTGACCCGCCAGAGCAACGTCTTCACCACGCATACTCCTGTGCCCGCCGGTATCGACGTCTTTTCCCGTGAGCTAATGGAGAAATATTTCTCCCAGTATTTCTCCAAGCTCGGTATCGGGTGGAAGGAGTTTCTCGACCTCGGCTGGCAGAACGGCACCCCCAAGGGCGACGGCTTCTCGATGGCCGTGCTCGCCCTCAATTTGTGCGGGTACGCCAACGGCGTCAGCAAGCTGCACGGTGAGGTCTCGCGGCGCATGTGGGGAAGCCTCTACCCCGGCGTCCCCGCCAACGAGATCCCCATCGAGTCGATCACCAACGGGGTCCACGTGCGCTCCTACATCTCCCAGGAACTGTCGACCCTCTACGACCGCTACCTCGGCCCGCGCTGGATCCACTCACCCTGGGATCACACCGTCTGGCAGAAGGTTGACCAGATCCCCCCCGAGGAACTATGGCGCACCCACGAACGGCGCCGCGAACGACTGGTGGCGTTCGCCCGCCAACGCCTGCAGAAGCAGTTGCAGGCCCGTGGGGCGCCACCCTCGGAAATCGCCCACGCCAAAGAGGTGCTCGACCCCGAGACCTTGACCATCGGCTTCGCCCGCCGCTTCGCCACCTACAAGCGCGCCACCCTCCTCTTCCGGGACAAAGAACGGCTGATCCGCATCCTGACCAACAAAGACCGGCCGGTGCAGTTGATCATCGCCGGCAAGGCCCACCCCAAGGACGAGCCCGGCAAGAACTTCATCAAAGAAATTCTCCAGCACTGCGATGACGAGCGGATCCGCCGCCACATCACCTTCATCGAGAACTACGACGTGGTGGTCGCCCGCTACCTCGTCCAGGGCGTCGACGTCTGGCTGAACAACCCCCGCCGGCCCCAGGAAGCCAGCGGCACCAGCGGCATGAAGGCCGCCGCCAACGGCGTTCTCAACCTGTCGATCCTCGACGGGTGGTGGGATGAGGCCTACACTCCTGAGGTCGGCTGGGCCATCGGCAACCGCGACGAGCACCCCGACCCGACCTACCAGGACGAGGTGGAGGCGAACTCCCTCTACGAGCTGCTCGAGAAGGAGGTCGTTCCCACCTTCTACGATCGCGGCCAGGACAACCTGCCCCGCCGCTGGATCGCCATGATGCGGGCCTGCATGCGGCAACTGATCCCCGTTTTCAATACCAACCGCATGGTGGCGGAATACACCGACAGGTACTACCAGCCCGGCAATCTCCGCTACCGGGCGCTGTCCGAGAATGACCGCGCCCGCGCCCGCGGCCTCGCCCGCTGGCTCGAGGAGGTCCGTTCCTGTTGGGGGAATGTCCGCATCGAGTCGGTCGAGGCCGAGGGCGGCGAGGAACATCGGGTCGGCGAGAATCTCCGCATCAAGATCCGGCTCTATCTCGACCGGCTGAAGGCTCATGACGTCGCGGTCGAGGTCTTTCACGGGTTCGTCTCCGCCAGCGGTCTGATCGACACCGGTGAGGCGGTCCGCACCCAGGTCGTCCACGAGGAGGCCGGACGCGCCACCTTCGAAGGGAACATCAGCTTCGCCAGTTCGGGCCGCATGGGCTTCGCCGTGCGCGTCCTGCCCAGCCATCCCGATCTCATCCATCCGATCCTGACCGGCCACATCCTCTGGTCGTAGGGCCTTTCGCCGGCCCGCTTCTCACGGCTGGCCGCCCTGTCTCCGCCCCCCGGCCGTCCTCCCGCCGGGGGGCGGGGTCGTTCCGTTCGGCCTGGGCTGGCCAGGATTCGACCGCCCCCCATCCGCCCATCCCCATGGCCAAAGCGAACTTGGATGTCTGAAAAGGTCATGGCCTGCCTGCCACCCTCTTCTTTTTCTCGCCGTCCGTAGGGGGTGGCGAACACCCGCCTGAATTCTCCTCGACTCCGCTCCCGCTATTGGCTTGCCGATGACGGGCGGGCAGAGTAGAATCGGGCGCCATGCGCACCTGGGGCTTGACCTTCAACCGGTTTTTCGAGGGGCATCTGTTCGCCTGCCTCGTGGCCGGTTCCATGGTGGGCTGGTGGGGGAACGACCTCCTGTCCCAGGGGCGATTCCTCGTGCCGGCGATGTTCGCCTATATGACGTTCGTCGCCTCCTTGCGCTGCAGTTGGTCCGATGTGCGCCGGGTGGTGACCCACCCGGGCCCCCTGGTGGTCACCCTTGTTCTGCTGCACGGCGTGGTTCCTCTGCTGGTCAGGCTGGTCGCCGTCGTCGTTCCACCGGCTTCGGCCGAGATCTTCGCCGGGTTCATCCTGGTCGGGGCGGTGCCGATCGGTGTCACCTCCGCCATCTGGACAGGCTTGGCCGGTGGGGATGTCCCCCTGGCCCTGACCGCCGCAACGCTCGACACCATGCTGTCGCCCCTGCTCACCCCCGCCGTCATTTCCCTCTTCCTGGGCATGGAGGTGCGCATCGACCTGTGGGGCCTGCAGTTCGCCCTGCTCCAGATGTTGGTCATCCCGGCAGCCATCGGGCTTACCGTGCGCGATCTGTCAAACGGCACCGCCCACGCGCGGGGCGCCCCCTTCCTCGGGCCCCCCGCCCATCTCATGCTGGTGGCGGTCATCGCGATCAACGTCGCCACCGTCCGCGGCGCCCTGGAGGCCCGCAGCGTCGCCCTCGGCTGGTGGGTGCTGGGCGCGTTCCTGTTGGTGGCGGCCGACTACGCCTTGGGCGTATGGGTTCCCCGCCGCTTGGGCTACCCGCCGCCGGTCACCACCGCCCTCGCGTATTCGGTCGGCATCCGCAATCTCAGCGCCGGCCTCGTCATCGCCATGGAACACTTTCCCCCCGCCACCGGCATTCCGGTCGTGCTGTCGATGATCTTCCAGCAGCCCCTCGCCGCCTTGTTGCGCCGGTGGCTTCAGCCCAGGGCATCGACTCCCCCTCGATGACGAACGCAGCACCCTCTGACCGAAGTTTCGCCGTTGTCATTTCTCGGGATCCAGAAAATTCCCTCTATTCGGGCCGCCCGAGACTCACCAGATAGGCGATCAGGGCGGTCATCCTCTCGTCATCGGCCGCCAGGGCCTGCCCCTTCATCGGTTTGGTGAGGCAGAGGTTGATCTGGTGCACCTGGTTGATGATGGTCTGGGCCACCTTCGAATACTTTGGGTAGGTCTGGATCTTTCCTCCCAGGCTGGCCACCGGATCGGAATGACAGGAGAGGCAGGATTTCTCCCCGTTGCCCAGCTTGGGCTCAGAGAACAGAGCCCGCCCTTTGGCGATGAACTCCTCGAGGCGAGGATCGGCGGGCTCTTCGACTTTCCGGTCCGGGGTGGAGGTTGCCGCGGATGCCCCGCCCACCAAGGGTTGATCGAGGTTTTCCAGATTGACCTGGTCGGGTTCGATGTCGGCACCCGGGTCGTCCTGCGTCCAGGCCGGAACGAGGCAGAGACCGCACCACACCCCCACCAGCACCCAAACCCACCGCTTCATGCATACCCTCCGAACACCAAGAATTTCCCAGACAGGGCCCGTTCGGGACTCGGGAAGGTCCGGGATCGCATCCAGGATACCTGAACTCCTCACGGGATTCCAGGAAGGGCGGCAGCCCGCAGCCATGCCAAGCGCGACCTAGAGAATAGCCTTCCCCCTGGCGCGGCCAGAACGGGAAGGGCGCCAGCCTGCAGCGATGCCAAGCGCGACCCTGGCTCCAAGGGGAGTAGTGCCGTGCATAAAGCCGGGCCATCATTCCCGCGGTGCTTTTGGCGGGAGCGAGCCAGGGAAGCACGTTCAAAATGTTCCGTCATTTCGTGAAAGCAGACGAGTTCAGTGTCATCGTCGATTTTGCCCGCTCCTGATCTCAGTGGTCGCAATTCATCACCCAAAGTTCGGTCGGACATCCTGCAAGTTCGATCGTGACAGGGGACGTGGAGAATCAGGGGCGAAGCTGCTCCACTTCTTTGGCATAGCGAGAAAGGGGGCGAAGGCCGTCCCCCGGACCGGCCAGGCTTTCGCCTGGCCGGACGCGAGGGAAACCAGAAGGAACTCCAGAAATGACGTCAGAAGGGAATGATCGAGGCATCGAGGGCCGCTTCGTCCTCGCCGGGGGCGGCAGGGTCGGCGGGCCCCGCCCCCTCGTCGGCCACCCCAGCGCTGACATTCTCGGTTTCAGGGGTCTGGGCGGGGGGCTGATACCCCGTCTGGTCGCGACGGCCACCCAGGAAGGAGACCGTGTCCCCGATGACTTCGGTGATGAACCGCTTGTTGCCGTCCCGTCCGACGAACGAATCAACGCGCAGCCGCCCCTCGATCAGCACCGGGGATCCCTTGGTGAGGAATTTATGGCAGTTCTGGGCGGTCTGGTTCCAGACGACGATGGGGAAGAACCCCGTCTCGGACTTCAGCTCCCCGTCCTTGCCCCGCCATTTCTTGGACACGGCGATCCGAAAGTGGGCCACCGGCGACCCGCCGGGGGTGTAGCGCAGTTCCGGGTCGCGCGTCAAATTGCCGGCCAGAATCACCCGATTCACGTTCAACATGGTTGCCTCCTGTATCGTGCAGTTCGTTGGCGGGGTCACTCCCCGTTCACTGAGGAGTCACCGCCGCCCCCACCCCGGGGAAACTTTTTTTTCGAGACTCTTGTTTGGCGACTGCACCATGGAAACCGCGGCCCCATGGGAAGGGCTTGCCTCCGACCGGATCGGCCGACGGCACCTCGCTCAGAGATCGATGCATCACAGAATGCCCGTTCGGCAAACCGATCCGCTCCTCGACCGTCTCCAAGAACACGGATGCCTGGCGATCTTCTCAGCGGGGAGTCGGTTCCGGTGTCGGCGGAGTCACCAGGTCGCCCCGCACCCAGTACCACAGCAGGCCCACCCATTCGTGGATCGCCGAATTCGTCAGGCCCAGGCGGGTTTCGTTGGCACTCTCGATCGTCCGGTCATCCTGCACGGGGGCGGGCAACACCTCCAGGCCGGCTGCGGCGAACACCAGCGCGGCCCGCCGGATGTGGGGCCCGTTGGTGACGAGCAGGATGCGATGCAACCCACGTTCCTTGAGGAAGCGGCCAATGACCTGGGCTTCGGTCCGGGTGGTGAGGATGCCCTCGTGGATGATGACACACCGGTCGGGAGGCAGGCCGAGGAACGCCGCCAGCGAGGCGGTCACCGCCCGATGGTCGTACCCCCGTTCGTCGCGCTCGGCGGCGGTCAGGATCAGCAGGGGAGCCCGCCCCTCTCGCCAGAGCTCAGTCCCATGCAGGATGCGCTGCAGAGCGCTGAACGAGGGCTGCCCGCCCTCGCCCAGGCCGGCAGCCAGAACCACGATGGCATCCGCGGACCCGGAGGCCGGAGGCACCAGCAGAGGCCGGGCCAGCCAGGGTCCCACCGGCAGGTGAAGACAGGCGCACCAGATGACCCCGGCCACCGCACAGGCCCGCCCCACAGCTCGGGCCCAGGCGGGCAGGCCAGCCCCCCGACCCATCCAGCGATGCCGGGTCCAGGCTATTACCGCCAGGCCGGCCAAGATGACCCAGGCAGTTCCCACCCCCCGTTGCCATCGGAGCGGTACCTGCGGCGGGACCACCACCAGCGCCAACCCGGCAACCACCGCGGCCACAAGTTCCCACCATCGCTCACCAGGGTCCCCCCCCTGGGTCGTCCTTGTTTGGTTTGGTTCCATCTGCTCTACCTCGCTTTCCCCCCCCCGAGGTCGGTCATGGCATGACGTCTCCGCCTCGTTTCCCCAGGCAAAGTGCCCCTCCGCATCCACGGGGGGTCGGCCTTCCCATCTCTGGGGTTGGTTTCCTTGCCTTCTCACCCGCGAAAGACCCAAGGTCGGGCAGGGTACTCCCGGTTCGTTCCGATCCCCGAGCCCCCGCGACCGCCTGGCAAGGGCCTCCGTTCCCCGAACCGCAAGGGTAGGTCTAGATCATGCCAACGGACCCCGGTTGGGAACCGGCCCCCCGGAACGCCGCCGCGGATCAGGTTCGGGCGCCAGATCGCCGGTCTCACGGAGCCAGTCCAGCACCTGTTGCCGCCCTACCAGGAAATCCGCCACGTCCGCCGGGCCCCGCTTGGTCAGATAGCGATACAACCGCCGACGACCGGCCAGGAATACGGTCTGGGCACCCGCCACCGCCTTCACCACCCGGGGATCGGACGACCGGGCCGGCAGCGGCGACAGGAAGAAAGCGTCGGTGAGCAGGGCCATCGCCAGATGCCGATGGCGCGCCTTGGCCGCGGGAATCAGGTCGGACGGGGCCGGCACCGGGCGCAGCCGCGGGACGATCCGGGCCATCAGTTCCCCTCCCAGCAGGGCCAGGGCATAGACCTGCGCTTGCAACAGGCGGTCGGGCTGCTGGCGCAGCACCTCGGCGTCGAGATCGTCGAGCCGGTGAAAGAGGGTCTGCCCTTCGACCGTCAACTGCCGCACCGGGAAGGTGATCGCCTCGAAATGCCCACCGCCCTTGAGCGGCCGCTTGGGAAAAACCGCCAGCTGCTGGTCGATCGCCTCGACCAGGTCGGGCAGAATGAACGGGTCGGGAATGGGATCCTCGAACGCGCCCTCGGCGGAGAGCACAGCCTCAGCGCGGGTCCCGGGGCCGGCGGCCGGCCGGGCCCCCGGGCCACCGGCCCGGGGGGGCCTCGCCCCCCCGGAAGAGGGACCGGACGCCGGTCGTCCCCTTCCCCCCGCCCCCGCCGTGACAGGCGCCCCTTCTTCCCCACCCGCGTCCGTCTCCGGCATTCCCCAGAACGTCCTCGGGGTGAGGAAGGCCAGCATGGCGGCGTAAAGCACCGCCACCGCCGTCCCAGGGATCTCCCCGACCTCGACCTGGGCCAGGGGCAGGGTCGCGCACCACTCGAGAAGCCACAGGAACAGATCCAGGATCAAAGCCAGCCCGGAGGCCACCAACAGCCCGGTCGACTCGAGGAAGGAGCCCAGCAGGGGCAGGCTCATTCCCACGGGCAGGATGACCGCGAACATCCAGACCAGCAGCGGGTTGGCCACGAAGGAGGCCAGCGAGACGGTGCCATAGTGCCAGGCCACCAGCGGGGCGGTGCCGAGATTGGCCGCCACCGCGACCGCCAGGTAGCGGGCGAACGGCACGGGCATCCCCCATCGCCCCAGCGGCATCTCGATGGCCCGCCGCCCCAGCACGATGCCCAGCACCGCCGCGAACGACAACTGGAACCCGATGTGCCGCAACCACCCCGGCCGGATCAGCAGCAGGACCAGGGCGGTCAGGGCCACCGGCCGCACCGGCCCGGGGCTCGCCTCCAGATGGACGGCGGCCACCGCGGCCAGATACATGGCGATGGCGCGCCACACCGAGGGGTTGCCGACCGTCAACCCGCCGTAGATCAGCAGCAGACCGAGCACGAGCCCCGCGCGCGACAGCGGCGGCACGCCGATCCAGGTCAGCACCGCCGCCAGAAAACACGCCAGCACCAGCACGTGTTGCCCGGACACGGCCATCAGATGCGACACGCCGGTGATGCGGAAGAGGCGGCGATCGGCGCGGTCGAGGGCGCTCGTGTCCCCGAGCAGGAAGGCGAGCAACACCGCCTGGTGGCGGGGCGGCAGCAGGGTTCCCAGCCGGTCTCGCACCGCCCCCTGCAATCGGCCCAACCAGCGGCCCGGGGCCAGGACCGTTCCGACCGGCACGATCTCCTCGCACCGGAACAACGGCAGGGTCCGTCCCTCGGGCGCGTGGAAGGTCCCCGAGGCTTGGTACCACTGGCCGGGTTCCGGACGCACCTCATCCGACCGGACCTGGCACCGGATGCGGCCCGGCAGGTCGATGGTCTGGGAAGCCACGCCCAGGCGGGCCTGTTCCATGACGAAGGACACCCCCCCTCGGCCCAGGAACCGGAACTCGCCGACGAACACCCCTTCCAGCACCCCCGCGGTACGGTCGAAAGCGCTGACCGCCTCGGGCGGCACCGGCCGGTCGGCCCGCAGGGCGCCGTTCAGCCCGCCCACTCCCACGGCCAACAGCACCAAGGGCACCCAGGCCCCCCACCCCCTCACCCGCATCAGCAGCGACAATCCGAGTCCGGCCGCCACCATCGCCCCGAACAACGGGCCCCAGGAACCCCGCCACCCCAACCCAGCCTGCGTCCCTAGCACGAACAGCGCCACGAACAGCACCCCAAATGCGCCGATGATGGTTGCGAATACTTTCAGACGTATGGAGACCCGCATCCCCTGTCCGTGTGACTGTCGATCGGTTGACGTGCGGGGCCAGGGTGAGGCAATGGACATCTTTGAGCGTTCCTGTGTCGCCAATGGATACTGATGCGTGCTGATCATCAGGATACGCTGCAAGGCGCTGTCGATGCATCTGGCACCTGTCCAGATTCTGGCTGGCCACCCTGCTGCCCATGTGGACTGGCCACCTGGCCAGTCCAGCTTGCCACCGAAAACTGACCAGCATGCCGGGGCGCTCAGACGCATTTGGGCCTACACTCTATTGAGGGGGTAGTGTCAGCGGATGGGCGGTACAGAGATCACTATGGCGGCCAGCAAACGGGGATGGCGCTTGCTGCGGCGGC
>CALLCO010000118.1 GCA_937998695.1 Candidatus Ozemibacteraceae bacterium | reverse complement strand
GATGCGGTCGATCAGGTCAAGGGTCTGCTTGGCCTGCTTCAGGACTTGGCGACGGCTCATGGTTCACCTCCTATGGTCCAGGTCTGGCCGCCCCGTCGTGGGGAGCGGGGCGGCCGCGCCACCGGCGGTGTATCCCTTCAGATACGTTCGTTCAGCCGGTCATACAGATCTTTGGCCGCGATCGCCACCTCGATCGCGGCTTTCAGCGTAGCCAGAGCGGTGCGAGGGTTCATCGGTTCTTCACCTCCTTTCGGCGCCTAGGGCGCTGTTACTATGATTTTTGCCAAATTTGTCAGGCCGGGGTGCCGCGGTCGTTGCCGGGCCCCGATGGGGTGCCGGCGGCGAACCGGCTCCCGACTGGGAGACGGTCTCGTAGCCAGCCGGGAAAGCGCCCGGCGGCTTCTGTATCGACGACGAGGGGACCTGGCCAGAACCGGCCGGCGGTCCGCTTATGAAGAATTCCCAAATCCTCCGCCCGGTCAGTGGCCCAGGCAGAGGGTCATGCCGGGTCGCTGGCGCTAAAAAAACATTCCGAGTTTCTTGCCACCCGTCGAGGAGTTGTGCTACCAAGACCGACACACCTACGTCGAGAGGGAGGAGCCCCGGACCGTGTATCTCATTTCCCTGGATACCGACTCCATCAAGGAATTCATCTACTCCTCCCGCAAACTCCGGCAGATCCGGGCGGGGAGCTTCATGCTCACCCGCCTGGATGCCGCGTTGCGGAAGAAGGCCGAGGACCTGGGCCTGCGAACCGTCTATTTGGCGGGCGGGTCAGGGTTGCTCGAAGGGCAGGAGGAGACCCAGGTCGATCGTTTTCTGCGGGAAGCCCGGCAGTACATTGCGCGGGAAACGGACGGGGTGGCTTCGGTCACCATGGTCCAGGATCAGGTGACCGAAGCGGAACTGGCCGGCGCCGGCTTCAAGCGGGCCTTCGCGCGGCTGGGGGAAAAGCTGGCCCTGGCCAAGAGCCAGCGGCGGTCGAGGCCGATCGCCGATCTCCAGTTCCCGTTCTTGCAGGCCTGCCAATGGTGTGGGGAACCGGCTTCCGTGATGGCGCAGGACCATGAGGCGGCCAGCCTGCCCCTGTGCTGGCTCTGCGCGCGCAAAGACAAGCTGCGGGAGGAGATGGCGAAACAGGACCGGGAATTTCTGGCCGCCGCCCAGATGCCGCAAGGCCATTTTCCCGACGATTTCCAGGACCTGGTGGGAAGCGGCGATTCGGGTTCGGCCATGGGGTTTCTCTACGCCGACGGCAACGGCATGGGAAACATCCTCCAGAGCCTGGAAACCCGGGAAGCGTTCCGGACGTTTTCGGAGACGGTCAAGCGGGCAATGCGAGATGCGGTATGCCAGGCGGTGCGAGAGGTCTTCCCGGGCCACCCTGGCCGGCCGGCTCCCTTCCTGCCGTTGATGTGCGGCGGCGACGACCTGATCCTGGTGGCGGCGGCCGACCGGATCTTCCCGCTGGCGATGAGCATCATGAAGGCGTTCCGCGATTTGACGGCCACGGGGCTGGGCCGGAAGGTCGGCCTGACCCTGTCGGCTGGCATCGTGGTCGCGCCCGCCTCCTACCCGATCGCGGCGATACACGATATGGCCGAACAACTGGTGCAAAGCGCCAAGAAGCTTGCCTTTCGCAAGACCAAGGGGAAGGACAGTCCGGGCTTCGGCGGCTGTCTCGATTTCCATCTGCTCTACACGGGGTCGGCCCATTCAATCGAGGACTTTCGGCGCCAGGCCTGCACTTTGCGCGACCGGGACGGCACCACCGAACTGGCCCAGATCATCGAGCGCCCCTACGACCTGGAGACGTTGGAAACGGCCTGGCGGCTGGCCGGCGGCCTGGCCGCCATCCCCGCCCGCCGACGGCACGAGCTGGCGGAGGCGTTGACCGTTTCCCGCGAGGAGGCGATGGCCACCTTCATGAAGCAGGCTGCCCGCATGAAACCGGAAGAAAAGCGTCGGCTGCTGAAGATCTTCGAGGGGGATGCCCAGGGCTTCCAGAGGCACCGGTATCCCTGGCGGGAAACCGCCGGAACCCCCCCCTGGACCACCCCCCTATGGGACCTGCTGGAACTGGCCGACCTGGTTCCGGTGGAGAAGGAGTGAGCAGCCATGACCACGATGCTGGAGATCCAGCTTGACCCTGTCATTCTCCGCTTTCGGACCGCCTTTCGTCTGGGGTCGGGCCGGGCTCGGCCAGGGCTCAAGGCCCTGGTCCAGCGCACCCCGGACGGCCGTCCGGTGGTGCCCGCCTCGGCCCTGAAAGGGGCCTTGCGCGACCTGGCCGAGCGCCTTTGCCAGCCGGTAACAGGCAGGCCCGGGTGCCGGTCACCCTTCGATCTCTGCCCCGGGGAGCCCTGCGCAGTATGCCGCATGTTCGGCAACCCACGGCACCCGGGGCCGATTTTTTTCCGGGATGCCCTGCCCATCATGGGGGACGGGCAGGCGGCGACGGCCGCCTTGCGCCACCTAAGCGCTTCCCGCGCCCACGTCAGCATCGACCGGATCCTGGGCACGGCCATGCCGGGACTGCTGGTACGGACGGAGACGCTGCCGTCGGGGCTGGAGTTCGCGTTCGCGGTCGCCGGCCAGGTTCAGGAGGAGGATCTGCCGCTGCTGCAGGCGGCATTGCTCAGTCTGAACCGGTTGGGGGCGGAAACCTCACGGGGTCTCGGGGCCTGTCGGGTGGTCAGGGTGGAAGGCCGCCTCGGGCCTGAGCCCTGGCGCTGGAGTGCCCCAGGGGAAGGCAAGGAGGGAGTCGTATGACCGCCATGGAACGGTGGACGATCGGTTTCGAACCGCAAGCGCCTTTCCTGGTCAGCCGGCGGTTGAGTCTGGGCAACCTGCGCGAGACCGAACAGCGGATTCCGGGCCGAACTCTGCGGGGGGCGCTGGCTGGCCTGCTCCAGGCGGCCGATGCGGCACTCGCCGAGGATCTGTATGCCGGGCGTCTGGTCATCGGGGATGCCCGCCCGACACCGGAGGGCTGGCCCACCCTGCCGATTCCGGCTTCCCTGCGGTCGTGCAAGCGGTTCCCCGGGTTGGCCATCGGCCAGGAGAAGCACGGGTTCATCGACCTGTTGCTCACCCTCCTGCGCCGGCAGCGGGACCCGAAGGTCAGCATCCCCAGCCATTGCCCCATCTGCGAAAAAGGACCGGACCATGCCCTGACTCCGTTGAAACCCCTGCGGGGGGTGGGTTTTCAGCGCGTGCAGGGGTCAGGCCGTCCGTTGTACCGCGAGGTCAAGATGGAAATCAGTGACCGCACCCACTCCGCCATGGACCACCTGTTGGGAACGGTGGCCCCCGGCTTTCTGTATGACGAGGAGTTCATTCTCCCGACCGGAGGCTGGTCGGCAGTGCTCACCCTGCCGGCCGGGCGAGGCGCCCAGGTGAAGGCCGCCCTGACCGGGCGGACGGTGCGTATCGGGGCGTCACGCACCCGGGGCCTTGGCCAATGGAAGATCGCCACGGTCGAGCCCGAGCGCCAGCCCTGGGGGCTGCCTCCATTGGCGGAGCGGTTGCAGCGGTTTCAAGAAGTGGCCGGCCCACCAGCCGGCGAGCTGCTGCTTCCCATGCTGTGCGTGACCCCCGTTGTGCTCCCCGACGCCCTGGGACGGTTCACGATCGAACCCGACCCCTTCACCATGGCCAACGCCCTTGATCCGGCCGGCACCTGCCTGACGGCAGAGCGGCTCGCGCCGGTTTTGACCATGGCTGATCTCGAGCGGGTTGGTGGCTGGAACTCGCTGCCGCAGCTGCCGGCGCCCAGCGATCTGGCCTTTATGCCCGGTTCCGTGCTGGTCTGGAAGGCCCGCACGGCCGACCTTGGCGCGGTGGCCAAGGTGTTGTCCGAGGTCGAACGGAAGGGCCTGGGGTATCGCCGGGCCGAAGGGCTGGGGATCGTTGTCTTCGCCCATCCGATTCATTGCGAGGTGAGAGAACATGTCCAATGAGCTGCTAGTGCAAGCCGCCATCCGACAGCTCCTGCGCTTCGAGCAGGAGCGCCTGTATCCGCACGGCATGAAAGTCATGCCGGAGATCAAGGCCCTGGCCGAGAATGCCCAGGCCATCTTCGGCCAGGAGAAAGCCCACACTTCCCTGCAGAAGCTGGAAGGATTGGCTCTGCGGACCGACCTGGTCACCGACATCCTCGACTTCGTGAAGCGCCAGACCGGCAAGAAGGGTTCGTCCGAGCGCTGGCAGGCTCGGCATTTCGGGCGCGATCTGGTCGAGTTTCTCGAAGGTCCGCTCCGGAAGCGGGCCGACGAATTGGCGTGCAGTCCGGTCCTGGCCAGGATTTCCGGCAATTCGCACACCCCGGAGGAGCTGCGACTGCTCATCTGGCTCGAGCTGACCCGGGAAACGATCTCCCACCTGGTCGCCCATGCCCGGTTCGCCGCGGCATGACAGGAGGGCGATGATGGCCGACGCATTGTGGTTGGAAGCCGAACAGGCCGCCTGGCACCGGGTCAAGCGGCGAATCTCCCAACTCCGGTTGTATCCTCTGGCCCAGGAAGTTCTGACCAAGGGGGGGCAAGGCAGAGCATCCGGCAAGGGCGGCAAGACCGCCTCCCACACCAAGCATCAGGTGGCCAACCTGATGAACCTCGCCCTGGCGGCCAAAAATCCTCAGGAGATCAAGCACTATCTGGATCACCAGGCCGGCCGGCAAGATCTTGCTGAATTCTATGGCCCCCTGGCCAAGATGTTCCAGGAGTGGCAGACCACCCTGGCGCCGCAGGTCGAGCAGGAGGTTCTAGCCCTGATCGGAAGCGGGAAAAGCGCGGCATCCACGCTTCTTCAACTGTCCCGCGACCGGCTGCTCCTGGATCTGTTCCGGGAGTTCTGCCAGCATCTGCGCGCCCACCACGATTATCTCGACGCCACGCAAGGAGGTCTCTGACCATGTCTGCACCCCTGCATCGGTACGTTTTCCGGGCTCCGCTCCGGTTGCGGTCGGCCCTGCACATCGGCTCGGGCGAGCGCGGCGAGACCGTGGACAGCCCGGTTCTGAAAGACTTCCTTCACCAGCCTTTCGTCCCCGGCTCCTCGCTGAAGGGGGCGATGCGCTCCCATCTGGAACGCCTCCTGCCGGTCATCGGCCTGCCTACCTGCCGGCTGTTCGACCCGGCTTCGACCTGCCCCGGGGCCGACCCCGCCGCCCCCCCGGCCAAAGAACTCCAGAAGCGCCTGGAGCCGCTGCGGCAAGACGCCCAGGCCCGCCATGACCTGATCAAGAAAAGCGTTTGTCCGATGTGCCTGACGTTCGGCTCGAGCTTCAACCAAGCCCGGGTGTTCTTCGCCGACGCCCCCCTGCGCAACCCTGGCCTGCCGCTGGTCGAGACCCGCGACGGCGTGGGGATCGACCGGGACAGCCACCGGGCCGTCGATGGCATCAAGTATGACTACGAAGTGGTATCCTCCTACGCGGTCTTCGACTTGGAGATCACCCTGGAGGCTCCCGACCCCCGCACCCTCGGCATTGCCTCCCTCGGTATGCTGGAACTGGCCCGGGGTCACATCGCGCTCGGCGGCCTGACCTCCAGAGGCCTGGGAAAGGTCTTCATCGAGGAAGGGGAGATCGAGGTGCGCGCCCTGAATCTGGCCGACCCCGGCCTCCGGAAGGAATACCTGAAAACCGGGCAGGTGCCTCTGGTTCCCAACCCCATCGGGTTCCTCGTGCAGCATGCCGAGAGCCTGGCCTGACAAGGAGAGGAACATGCTGAAAACCCTGGTGAACGAATCGATCTGGGATCTCGACCTCGAAGCGATCGACCCCCTGCTGGTCAAGGCGGGCGGCATCACCCTGTCCGGGCCCGACGCCCAATGGCTAGAGACGCGCAACCGCAAAGGAGAGGCCGTGCAGGTCATTCCGGGAACGACTCTCAAAGGCGCGTTCCGGGCCCACGGGGAAAAGATCCTGCGCACGCTGAACCTGCCGGTCTGCAACCCCTTCGTGCGGGAAGGGGCGGACCGCTTCTGCGGTCGGGCCTTCGACCAGCGCAGCCACGGTGACAAGAAAGTCTCGCCCAGCGAGGCTTACGCCGACTCCTGCCCGGCCTGCCGCCTGTTCGGCTCGACCCATTTCATCGGCCGGTTCCAGTCGGCGGATGCGGTGCCCGATCGGAAGCTGCTGACCGAGTCGCGCGACGGGGTCGGGATCGACCGGATCTCCGGGGGGGCTTACCCTGGGGCCAAATTCGAGTATTCGGTGGTCCCGGCGGGAAGCGTGTTCCGCACGCGGATCGCCATCCAGAACTTCGAGATGTGGCAGATGGGTCTGCTGGCCCTGACGCTGCGCGATTTCATGGGGGGGTTCATCCGGATCGGTTCGGGGAAGACGCGGGGGCTGGGCGGCATCAAGGCCCACCTGACCGGGTGGCATCTGTACCAGTTCGGCAAGAGTTCCCCCGGTCGGGAAATGCGGGGCATCGGCGCCCAGTTGGGCCAGACGGGAAAGGCGTATCGTCTGGTCGATGGTCCGGATTCGCTGAACCTGTCCGAAGCGCTCGGCCAGTCCTGGCAGCGGGAGGGCCTGCGATGGTCCCTGGCCATTCCCGCCGCGGACCGGGAAACGGTGCTCGCGAGCCTGAGCGAGATCTTCGTTGCCTGTGCCGAAGGGGGAAAGCTGCCCAGAGTGGCTCAGTGAACGACGGGAGAGCGAAATGAACGAGCGCGTCATCGCGTATGACCTTGGCCCGGGCGAGCTGCCCGCGTGGTTCCAGAAACATCAGGACGGCCTGACGTTCCGGTATGCGGATTCGCCGCTGCGGGTGTTGTTCGATCGGGAGATCGCCCTGCCCGAAGACTGGCTCCGGCACGATCGGTTGCTGTTCTTCGGCCCGACCCGGGAGATCCGGCTGCGGCCACGGAGCGACGGTCGCTGGCACGGCCTGGCCCTCGGCCAGGTGGCCGAGTCCAGCGGCGGCCCGCGGCCGATGGCCCAGACCGTGCTGACCCCGGAAGCCTACGAGATCGAAACGACCTTCCCCGACGGGCAGCCGCTTCGGTATAAGCTCTGGGGGCGCCGTGGGGCGGAGGGCCAACCCTTCCGGGAGGAGCGGATCCCGGGAGTCGGCCAGTATCCCCTTGCAAGCCCCGGCACCATGGCCTGGATTCGGGCCTGCCGGTATCGGTCGAAAGCGTCAGGCCTGGTCGAGTGGATCAGGTTCATGGACCTGGAGGGAAGTGAGCATGCCTGAATCCGCCTACCCCAACAGCCCCTACCATTTTGTGCCTCTTCCGGAGAGCGGGGTCGACCGCCAAGCGGCCCCCCCACACGATCGCTTCCAGACCACATCGGGCCGGTTGGTGGTTCGCCTGCGCACCTTGTCGCCCCTGTTCATCGGCCGGGGAGGGGAAAAGGAACAGGATCAAGAACAACAGTACCTTCTGACCAGTGCCGGCCGCCTAGTCATCCCTGGCAGTAGCCTGAAGGGGATGATCCGCTCGACCTTCGAGGCGGTTTCCCAGAGCTGCTTGCGGCTCTACAAGGGAGAGTACCGCACCCGGACGCCGCAGAATTACGTGGTCCCGGCGGCCCATCTGCCCCAGGTCACGCAGGAAAAGGGGGTCAGCGGCTGCCAGGATCCGGCCAACCTGTGTCTGGCCTGTCGGGTCTTCGGCATGGTAGCCGGCGGCAGGAACCACCTCGGCCAGGTGGCGATCGGAGAGGCACGGCCGGAAGACCCGGATTTGCAGCCAGCGCGGGGTTTTTCCATCATTCCACTCATGCAACCTCGGCCGCATCATCGGGCGTTCTACGTTCTTCCGCCCAACCAGCGCATCGGGCGCAAATTCTATTTCCATGGCTCCCAGGTGCGCACCTCGAATCATGCGCGGAAAAAGTGCCTGGATCGGGTGATCCCCAAGGACGCGACCTTCCGGTTCGTCATCTCTTTAACCAACCTGGACAAGGGCGCCCTCGACATCCTGGTCTATTCGCTCCTCCTGGAGAGCACCATGGCCCATCGGCTGGGGCAGAGGAAAGCGGCCGGGCTGGGCAGCGTGCAGCTGCAGCTGGCCGAAGCCGACCTCTTCCCCGACCCCGTCGCCCGGTTCAAGAGCTGGAAAGGTGGGGAACACCATCTGACCGGCGAGGCACTCACCTCCTGGATCACCGAGATCTACCAGCGACTCGCCCCGAACATGGGGCTTCCCCATTTGAAGGCGTTGCGAGCCATTCTCCGGTTTCCCGATCCGATCAATCGCCGCTATCCCTCGACCGACTGGTTCGGGCAGAATCCCCGGGTTCCCCTTGCCCCCCTCGATCAGAACCTTCCCCAGACGCTCCCCTCCTTCGAGCCCTGGTCCGTACCCATTCCCACGGTGTCAGCGTCAGGGAAGGCAGGCCAGGCAACCACCCGTGCCCCGACTCCCATTCGCCCCGAGGAACTCCCTCCGGTTGAGGCCACCGTGACGTTCAATCCCGGCAGCCAGAAATGGAAGGTCCAATTCCAACTCGATGGCAAGCCAAAGAGCGTGGAGATCAAGGATGGCGGCTGGCTCGGCAACCGGCTTGAAGAAATTCGGAAGCAGGTGGCAAAGAAAAGGTCGGTCACGTTGACCGTCAGGGTTCAGCGGGACGGCAACAATTTTACCATCCTGGGCCTTGGCTGATTTTCAGACGCCATGCAGATCCTGCCGTTGCGAGTGAACTATCAGGCCAACCGCGAAGGGCGGTTGCCGCCGTTCAAGGCGCCGATGTTGCGGGGGGCGTTGGGCCGAGCCCTGGTGCGGATCGGCTGCCGGCGGGGACAGCCGCCCTGCGACAATTGCCCGCACCGGAAGGAATGCCTGTATTTCGGCTTGTATGTGGCCTTCCAGGAGGAACTTCCACGCTTCGGCAACATGCGGATGCCGCCCCATCCCTACGTCATCCGCTGCGAGGCCGAGCAGACGGCCTTCCGGCCGGGTGACCCGCTGCCCTTCGAGGTGGTGTTGATCGGCCGCGCCATCGGTTGGGCCCCGGCGATCGCTGCTGCACTCGCCGAGGCGGGCGAGCGGGGGTTCGGGGTCGGTCGGTATCCTTTCCGTCTCGAGACTATCGAGATGTCCACCCTTGCCGGGCCGGTCGCCCTGTATGCTCAGGGCACCCTGCAGCGGGCGACGCTCGAGGATCTTCCCCTTCCTGAGATCAAACCCCTGCAGCTAGCCGACGAGAAGAGCCCAGCCCGTGCCGGCGGCACGCCTCAGGATCCCGGGGCCGTCCGGGTGGTGCTGCACACCCCCACCCGCTGGGCCAACAGCGTCGATGCGCGAACCCCCATGGAAGCCCGGCCTTTCCTGAAATCAGTGCTGCGCCGGGTCTCGTCCTTATCGGCATTCTGGGACCAGGACGAGTGGCGGGACTTTCCCTTCGGCCCGGTCCTACAGCATCTGGAGGGGGCGGCGGTCCGCGACCCCGACCTGCATTGGGAGAGCCTGTCCCGCTATTCTCTCAGTCAGGGCACCAAAATCCCGCTGGAGGGGTGGGTCGGCTCGTTCACCCTGACCGGCATCCCGGCGGGGTTCACCCCCTTCGTGACCGCCGCCCAGCCCCTGCACCTCGGCAAAGGGAGCGTGTTCGGACTGGGCCGCTATTCCTGGCATCCGGTGGAGGGAGTTATCTCATGAAGATCTTCGTGCTGGCCAATCGCGAGCATATCCGACAGGACGTGGCGGTTTCGTTCCCCCAGGACGAAATTGTGCTGTTCTCCTGCAAACATGACATGAAGCCGTTCCTGGAGGTCGCCCTCGAGTTCGGGCGGGCCGTCATCGCCGGCTCGGCCATGGGCGAAACGATCCGGCTGGTGGTGGCGGGGCCTGTGGCCATCGCCTACATCCTTGGTCAGGCCTTTGCCCATTCGAGCCGGAACATCATCTTCGCCTACCTCGACCTCGAAACCAAACGCTATGTCGATCTCGACCTCTCCAACCACAAGCGGGTGCATCTATGAGCAGGCAAAGGCGCGAAAACTGGTTGTTCATCACCCTCGGGGCACAGTTCGCCACGCTCACGGAGTTCCTCGATGCCTGGCGGGTGAAACAAGAGCGGCGGGACGGCCCGATCACCCGGGTATGGGCCTTCGCCACCCGCTTTGCGGGCGGGCGCCGCAACTGGGCCGAGGAAGAAAAGCACCTGCGGGAGCGGCTCGCCGAGGATGCCCCTCCCCTTCCCCGCGAGGCTCTGACCATGGTCTACCTAAAAGACCGGAACGGGAAGGAGCTCGAGGACATCAAGACGAGCGAGGATGCGGCTTCCAGCAAAGCCACGATCCTGCAGACGATCCAAGATCTCAACCAGAAGTACCGACCATCATCTGACCAAGGAACTTCCCCGCCGCGGTTCCTTTACTGTCTGGCGGGCGGGCGCAAGACCATGTCGTCCGATCTGATGCTCGCGTCCATGCTGACGCGCCAGGAGGATGACCGGGTCTACCATCTGTTCGTCAACCCCGAGGACAACAATCGCCTGTATCATCTGCACCCCTCGCCGGAACCCCAGCCCGAAACGGGCCGGCCCGCGCCGCCTCCCAACCCGTCCACCGGGCCACCCAGCCCGAACCATGCCAAGGCCAGATTGGCCAGCCCGGCCCGGGATTTTTTCCTGGTCGAGTATCCGGCTCCTTCGCTGTCCGGGCTGTTCGGATCGCTGGTCGAGGCCGGGGTTTTCCCGCTCACCGAGCTCGATCGGTTCAACGAGATCATCGCCCCCGTCACCAGTGCCATGGCCGCCAACGCCGCCCAGTCGTTCACGCTGGTCGGTGCCATCAAGGACCCCGGGCTACGCGGAACCCTCATCCAGTTGATCGCCTCTTGGAGCAGCGCAAGCGGCCAGGAACGGCTGTGGGGGGGGGACGTCTACCGCTATTTCGTCGATCACGGGTTCCAACATGCCTGCAGCGTGCTGCACCATGCCAGCAGTATCCACCCCCTGATCCGGCCGCGGCTCAGCGACGTCGAGGTCTTCGCCCTGGTGGCGGCGATCTGGCTTCATGACATCGGCATGTCGGGCGATGGCGGGGAAACCCCCTACCTCAAGATCCGCAAGGAACACGGCCAGATCTCACAGAAACTCATCGATCGGATGGTCGAACGGGGGGGCCCCGAGATCGACCCCCGGTTCCGCGCTCTGGCCCCGGTGGTGGGCGAGATCGTCTCCTACCATCAGAAGGACCGGCCGCTCGATGAGGAACAGGCCGCCAGCACCGGCAAGAACCTGCCGCCGATTCCCGTATCACGGCAGGTCTGCCTGACCTTGACCGACGGAAAAAGCCGTCGGCACGTCATCCGGACCCGGCTACTGGCCGCGGTCCTCCAGTTGTGCGATGCGTGCGACGTCCAAGAGAAGCGGTTAATGATCAGTGCCCAAGAGAAGCAAAACCGGACCCGGGCAGAGATGGACCGGGTCTTCCGCGCGCTCATCGACCGGGTCAGCCTCCTCCTGGGACGTCGGGGTGCCCGGCGCCGATGGCCGTTGGCGGCCCGGTTCGCCCGCGCCATCGGCTGGCAAGAGCCGACGTTCACGGCAACCGATGAAGGGCTGGGGAAGGCCCTCAGCGCCCTGGATTTTCTCGAAACCGCCGACAAATCCCACCAGAAGCAGGAGGACCAGCGATTCCTCGATCTGGCCAAGGAACTTCGCCTGATGGGTGACCAGTATCAAAACCACTACCTGCTCCACCACCAATCGGCGCAGGTGATCATCAAACCGCCGGCCATCATCGTGCGGCCTGGGCCAATCAGTGGCGATCCCCTGCGTCAGGCCCAGTATCTCAGACAAATTCGCCAGAACATTACCGACGACCTCGATCTCACCCATGGCATCCTGGAGAAGGCCAAAGTACGGGTCAACCACGTCAGGATCGAAAGAATGACGACCCGCGAGCATGAAGCCAAGTTCGCCCTGACGCCGGCGCAGTGGACGGCAGCCCAGCGGTTCTTCGCCGTGGACGCCGCCTGGTCTGATCTGGCGGGCTGCTGGCCCCAACGGGACAAGCGGGAAGAGCAACAGGTGGAAGACCTCTATTTCGACACCAAGGACCTGGACCTTTTCCATCAGGGCAAGGGCATCCGCTTCCGCACCGAGCTGATCCGCGGCCGAACCAGGCGAACCCTCTGCTACAAGGGCCCCAAGGCGAAAAACCATGCCACCGCCGAGCGCCCCGAATGGGAAGTGTTCGTGCCCGCCACAGCCTGGAACCGACCCCGGCAGGCCTTGGCCGAACTGGTGCGCCTGCTGGACGGCGAAAGCCTGCCCGCCCCCCATACTTTGGCCCCGGTTCTGACCTTGCACAACCGCCGGACGTTTCTGCCGCTGGTTCATGTCGACCAGGACCTGTTTCAGTCGAAGTTTGGCCTGTATCTCGACGAGGTGACGGTCCGTCAGGGCTCCCGCCAGATCGTGTTCCACGAACTGGAGGGAGAAAACTTCTTCGGTGCGGAGGAGACGTTTCAGCGAATGCTGAAGGCCTTGCGGCGCCATCTCCCCTTTCTCGATCCGGAAGAGCGGAACAAATACCGCAAAGCCAGGGAGCTGGTGCAGGCCCAGCCCGCCTCGCCCCGCCGCCCGCCCACCCGCAGACCGGAAAGGAGAACCCCCTGACACCCCGCGTCATCGTTTCCACCTGCGGGATCAGTCTGTTTCTCAATTCTGCCACAGACGAGGAGCGGAAATGGCTGGGGCAGGCGGGGAACCTGGCGACGATCCCCGACCGCCAGAAAGCCCAGAACCTGGAAAAGCTGGTCGACCGTGCCGCGCGACGACTGGAGGGGGTGAGCCTGCGCCAGGCGGATCCCCGCACCAGCGCCGAGATCAACGGTCTGCGGGGCCTTGCCACGCCCGACCCGGCCGCCGACCGACGCGACGAGCATTTTCTCCTGACCACCGCCACCTGGTTGGGCCAGCGGGCCGGCGAGGTGCTGGCCGACTGGCTGCGGCGACAGGGGTTGGCGGCCAGCGCCGTACCGATCACCGATCTGGTGGTCACCGACCTGGCCGAGTTCCACTCGGGCATCGATCACCTGGTCCGGTGGGTCGCCACGACCATTCCCGGCTACCGGGACCGCCAGTACCGGGTCGTCTTCCACCTGACCGGGGCGTTCAAGGGACTGATGGGCGCAATGGTCCCTCTCGGCATGCTGTGGGCCGACGAGATCGTCTATCGGTTCGAGAGCAGCGCCGAGATGCTACGCATCCCACGGCTGCCCCTGCGGATCGACGACGGGGAGCTGGTCCGGTCGAGGCTGCCGCTGTTCCGTCGCCTGGGCTGGGGAGGCGAGGTGCCCACGGCCGAGACCGCCGGCATTCCCGAGGCATTGCTGACCGTTCTTGAGGGCCGCGCCGGCTTGTCGACCTGGGGCGGCTTGTACTGGGAGACATCCAAGCAGACGCTGTACAAGGAACGTATCTGGGACTCCCCCTCCCCCCGACTGCAGCTGGCCGGGCAGTTCCTGAACCACTGCGCCGACCTGCCTTTGCGCCGCCGGTTCGACCTCAACGAGCGGATCGATGAGCTGGCCCGCTACCTGGAATCGGACCGCGATCCCAACCGCATTCCCAGCAGCCTGCGCTTCAAATCCCTGGAGGGCGAACCGGTGCCGGGCTGCACCCACGAGTTCTATGCTTGGTCCGACGGCGACGCCCGCCGCTGCTTCGGTCACTTCGACAACAACGGGGTTTTCCATGTGAAGATCCTCGGCAAGCACCTTTAACGCAAGGGGCCGCCCGGCTCAGGCGCTTGTCTGAATCCTACGGCGCTGCGCCAGGGGATCCACAGCGGCGCGGGCCCCCGAATCCCTGACGGTTGCGCCTGTTGCATGAATCGGGTTTTTCGCTCGTCGTGTCCATGGCGCCCCTGATCCGGTCGACATCTCCGAGTGGACGGCACATAAAGACGGGCTGTTTGGGGCGTTCGTGCAACAGGCTCATACGAAAGCGAAAAGATGTATCCCGCCTTTGCGGCAAAGGCTGATGAAGAAAACCAGGAAATGGCCGCCAAGATTTTCAAGAGCACTGCCATCGTTGAAGGCAACCATGCCAAAATGTACCAGGACGCCCTGGCCAACCTCGAAAGCATGAAAGAGGCCGCGACCGAATATCTCGTCTGCCTCGTGTGCGGCGAGACCACCACCGACATGGACCTCAAGAAGTGTCCCGTGTGTGATTCCCCCCGCGAAAAGTTCGAAACGATTAAGTAGGATGATCTTGCCGCCCGCCGGTCGTCGTGCCCCGGCGGGCGGAGTTCGCGCTTGGGCAGACCGACTACTCGGGTCGGCGAGCCCCATCGCCGATGGAGAGAACCATGGCTGGCTGGTGGACGGCCCTGACGTATGCCCTCTCGCTCGCTGTTCCCTTCTGGGTTTGGCGGGTTACCCATCCTTTCCTGACCGGTCTCGATTCGACAGCCCGGGCTTTGGCCTGGGGTCGGCTCTGTGGTTTGGTGGGAGCGGTCTGCCTGGTCTGGCAGATCCTTTTCATCAGCCGGGTCAAGCTGCTCGAGGGCCGGTTCGGCCTCGACCGGTTGACGCGCTGGCACCATCTCAACGCCTTCGTGGCCGTTCTCTGCCTGCTGCTCCATGCCCCGCTCGTCACCTGGGCCAACGCCCAGAACGCCCTGGTCAGCATGTCCGAGCAGCTTCTTGATTTCTGGCGCACCTGGCATGACCTGCCGGAAGCCATGGTCGGCGCGGTCCTGCTGGTTCTGCTGACCGTGGCGGCCTTGAGGCCGCTGCGCCGGTTCATCTCCTACACATCCTTTCTCGCTGTCGGCCCCCCCCGACGGGCGGTCGCTCCGTCTGACCGTCAAACGCCTCGGGGATTTCACCTCTCGCCTGCCCGATCTTCCCCCCGGAACGCCCGTCTTGATCGACGGTCCTCACGGCATCTTCACCGCCTCCCGGGCGGTCGGCCCGAAGGTTCTGCTGATCGCCGGCGGGATCGGCATCACCCCCATTCGGTCGATTTTTGAAGATCTGTTGGCAGCCAGCAAAGACGTCATCCTGCTCTATGCCAACCGCAACGAGCAGGGAATCCATCTCCGCACCGAACTGGAAACCATCGCGCATGGTCGGGCCCGACTGATCCATATTCTGTCCGACGACCCAGGATGGACCGGGGAGAAGGGCTACCTCGACGAACCCAGGCTTCAGGCCCTCGTTCCCGATCTGCCCGAGCGGGAGGTCTTCCAATGCGGGCCACCGCCGATGATGGAGAAACTCCGGGTCGCCCTCGGCCGGCTGGGTGTTCCCGCCAGCCGGATTTACGAGGAACGCTTCTCGCTCTGACCCCCACGCCGCGCGCAGCTCGGCAACGACTCAGCGGGGGGCTTCCCCTTTCGAGATCCCGTACTTTCGCAGCTTGTAGAAGAGATTGCGGGGGGTCATCCCCAGAAGGCGGGCGGCCTCTTTCCGAGACCCCCCCGCGCGGGCCAGCGTCTCGAGAATCACCCGCTTCTCGGCCTCCTCGCGAGGGTTGGTCACCGATGGTTCATCGGCCGGTCCGCCACTGCCCGTCACTCCCCAACCATGAATGTCACCCGGCCGGATGAGCGGGCCCTCGGCCAGCAGGACCGTTGCCTCCAGGCAGTTGGCGAGTTCGCGGACATTGCCCGGCCAGGAATGTTCGCGCAGCGCGGCGAGCGTTTCCGGGGCCAGGCGCAGGTCGGACCGTCCCGCCCGGGCGGCGAACACCGTCACAAAATGGCCGGCCAGCAGAGCGATGTCCCCAGGACGTTCCCGCAGGGGGGGCAGATGCAGGGATACCACCGACAGTCGGTAGAACAGATCTTCCCGGAAGCGCCCCGCCTTGATCTCGTCCCGCAACGAACGGTTGGTGGCCGCGATCAGGCGAAAGTCCACCCCGAAGGGGGCCCGGCCGCCCACCCGGCGCACCTCCCGATCCTGCAGCACCCGCAGCAGCTTGGGTTGCAGGGCCAGCGGCAGGTCCCCGATCTCGTCGAGGAACAGGGTCGACCGGTGGGCTTCCTCGAACCGTCCCGCCCGAGTGTCGACGGCCCCCGTGAAGGCCCCCTTCTCGTGCCCGAACAACTCGCTCTCAATCAGATTCTCGGGAATGGCGGCACAGTTCACCGTCACCATCGGCCGCCCCTGTCGCGGGCTGTGGGCGTGCAGAAACTTCGCCAGTTCCTCTTTCCCCGTTCCCGATTCGCCGGTGAGCAGGACCGTCACGTCGCTCCGGGCGATGCGACGGGCCTGCTCGAGGATGGCCAACATTCCTGGATCGGCCGTCAGAATGGTCGGCCCGGGCTGGCCGCCGACCGGGCCGATGGCTGGCCCCGCTTTCTCCTTGACGGCAGGGGAAGCGGCGGCCCTCCCCAGGATGCGGGTCACCATCTCGGGCAGCTGGTCGATCCGGTCCAGGGGTTTGGTCAGGTAATCGGCCGCCCCTTCCCGCATCGCTTCGACCGCCGACGGGATCGACCCGTAGGCGGTCAGGAACACCACGGGCAGGGCGGGATCGCGTGCCCGGAGCCGGCGACAGACCTCCAGGCCATCGAGGTCGGGCATGACGAGGTCGAGCACCACCAGCCGGATGGGACGACGCCCAACCAGTTCCAGGGCTTCCCGGCCGCTGTCGGCGGTGACGACCGTGTATCCCGCCTGGCGCAGCACCGAGGAAAACAGGGTCCGATAGCCCGCCTCGTCATCGACGACGAGGATCGCGCCGGCCGGTTCCCCGTCAGGGCGTGGGCCGGTCATGGAGCAGCATCACCTCCGCCAAGCAGCCACCTTCGGGATCGGGGTCGAGGGTGAGGCGGCCGCCCATCGATTCTACCAGACGGCGCGAAATCGCCAACCCCAGACCGAACCCCCGAGCCTTGCCGGAAAAGAACGGCTCGAACAAGCGCTCCTGGACCTCTGGCGACAGGCCGATTCCCCGATCTTTGATCCGGAGAGCGACCCCGGTCGGGGTCGGCGCCAGGGAGAGGCGCACCGCCGCGGCGACACCGGCGGCCACCGTCGCCTCGCGGGCGTTGCGGACCAGGTTCCATACCACCTGACGAAGGGCGTCGGCATCGGCCTGGACGCGACAGGAATCGGGCAGCGGCTCTACCACCACCGGCGGCTGACCTGGGTCCAGGGCGGCCTGCCGCACGAAATCGTGCAGGAAGGCGACCAGCTCCATCGGCGCCGGCGTGACCGGGGGCGGGCGACAGAAGCTCAACACCTCCTGGCTCAGGTGTTCCAGCCGGCGGGTCTCCTGGTCGATGAGGGAAAGCAGGGATTCCCGATCCGATCGGGGAAGGCCGGGGCTGCGGAGATGCTGGGCGGCCCCACGGACCATCCCGAGCGGATTGCGGATCTCGTGGGCCAGCCGGGCGGACATGCGCCCAATCGCGGCCAGGTGGGCCTCTTGCTGCCCCTGGAGTTCGAGCGCCCGGGCCCGCCGCTGGACGCCTCGTCCCCAGATCCAGGCGGTGCCCCCTGCCAACCAGGCCAGCCCCCAGAGCCCCGCCTGCGCGTGGAAGGGCCAGACCGGCGGGGTGCCGTGAACCTCGATCAACAGCGCAAGTTCGAAGGGCCCCCGCGCGGGACCCCGGTCGTGGGGGGAATCCTCCTGGGGGAACCGCTGTCCTCCACGGCTCCAGGGCGGCGGCCCCCCTCCCTGGAACCCACCCCGGCCAGCCGGAGGACCGACCCGCAAGGGCCATCGCAGGAATACCAGGTTCGGGGCCAGAATGTGGAAGGTGCCCGTGCCCGCGACCGCCCACCGCTCGAACGTCTGGCGCACCGAAGGGTCCGGCGTCGAGAACCGCCAGCCCACGGCAGAGCGCAGCCCCGCCGCCTGCAAGGGGCCGGTGGCCAGCTCCTCCACGAACCGCCCGCCATCGTTCACCCAGCCGCGAAGGTCGGGCAGGAAGTCGGCCAGCGCCTCCCGCCCGATCTCCTGCGCCTCGCGCTCGAGCCACCGCGCAGACAGGTCGGCCGCCTGCCCGAGATTCCACAGGATGATGACCACGACCAGGGGCAAGGTGACGGCCATGGGCAGCAGATCGAACAACCGCTCAGATCTCGGGGAACCTGGCATCGAGACACTCCTGTCGGGAATTCCGGGGAACTCGCTCCTTGCCCAGCAATAGCGCTGCCGTCCAGGTTCCAGCGGGCCCCCGGCCCGGTCCGCGCTCCGGCAGGAGCCGCAGTCCGCCACCATTATTGTAGGAGGCGGGAAACCGGAATGAAACCCATTTCATCAGGAGAGAAATAAATTTCCCTGCCGGGAGTTTTCCCTCGACTGTCTCGCCAGGACAAGCTGCCGGCTCTTTTGGTCCGGGGGCAGGTGCCCGGGCAAGGACGATCTCTCCGGGATCTGCACCCGGGCAGGAGAGCCCGCAGAACCACACAGGGATCAATCGGGCTTCTGATCCATTCCGCAAGGCAGGGCGGCGGGAAACCGGACCGGCGATGGCTGACCTCCCCTCATGTGGAAAAGCTCGCGGTCCATGCCGCAACGCCGGGAATCACCCAAGCCAAGGTCGGGGGCACGACGTTGGCACGGAATGTGCTACCAATGCATCATCATCTCATTGCCCCAGGAGAATCTTCATGATCAAGCGTGTGCTCGGGTTCCTTTTCCTGGCTCTTGGCATCTGCTCCCTGAACGGGTGCGGAGGCTCATCTGGAGGAGGACCGGCCACCCCCTTTTCCGATCCACTGACCACGGAAGACCTAGCCGCGGTGGAAGCGGTCCTCCTGGCCGACCGAGTCGAGGCCGCCCAGAGCCTGTCGGTGTCCCCGACCCTGGCCGTCGCCCCCGTCGCCGCCTCCGTGGTCGAGGCCGAAGCCGAGACCGGGGAGGCCCCCTTCCAGCGTCGGGACCGGGCCTATCTCCGCCGGCGGCTGCAAAACGGCTGGCAGGTCCGGCGGGCCGACGGTTCCTGCCCGGTGGCCGTGGAACCCGGTCAAGCCGGGTGGCGCGTCCTGGCCGGGGCGGAATCCTGCACCGCCGCCCGCCTGGAAGACAGCTCCCTGGTCATCACCCGCGGCAACGGCACCCAGATAACCGTTGGTCAGATACCTGCCGAAGGCGGAACAACCTCACTCACCATCGGTACCACCCCCTGGCAGGTGGTGTTCGACACCGGGGATGGCCCCCTCGCCACCCTGACCAACACGCGCTCGGGACGTGTGTTGACCGTGACCGAGTCGGCCGCGGGAGAGTTGACGGTCATCCCGTCCGGTGGGTCCGCCTTTCCGGGCCGCTGGACCGCCGAGGGTGAAATCACCTGTTCCGATCCGGGGTCTGGTCGCCAGTACCGGTATCGCGGCGGTCGCTGAGCGTGTATCCGTGGCCGGAATGATCCCCTGGCTATCGATAATTCCATCTAGGAGGTACGTCATGAACCATCGTTGGATTGTCCTGCTTCTGGCCGCACTCGCCACGGTCAGCGGAGCGCTGGCCCAGGTTCCGGTCTCGGGGCCGGCTTCCTCCCCGATCAGCCCCGGTTCCGTCCCTGACTCGCTCGCCATCATGGGACCCGACGGAGACCACGACCGGGACGGCATTCCCAATCGGCTCGACCCTGATTTCCGGGCCACTTTCGGGACCACCGCGGTAGCCACCGCCACCTGCCCCACCCCTGGCCAGGGCCGTGGGTTCGGAGACGGCACGCGGCCGCGGCCTCGCGACGGCACCGGGTTCGGGGCCAGCCGGAACGCCCGCCGCGGCGGGGGCGGCCAGGGGTTGGGCCTAGGCCAGGGACCGGGCCAGGGACGGGGCCAGAGACCGGGCCAGGGCGGTCGGTTCCGGCAGGGCGGCCGGTTCCGGCAGGGTGGCTGGAGCAACCAAGGCAGCCGGAATGGCCAGGGTGGCCAGGGTCGCGGCCAACGGCTCCGCCGCCGGGACGGATCCTGTGTGACCGGCTCTGCCACGGAATCCACCGCTCCCTGACACCCCACCCCACGGTCGGTTTGGCGCGACGCCCAGGATCACCCGGGGGCGGCGCCGCTTTTTCCGGGCAGGGCTTCCGACCTGGACCCGCCCCATGGGTAGGGCGAGGCAACCGGGCGGGCGGGAACCTGCGGCGCCCCCACCTTTCCGGGTGCACGCTCCTGACCGTCACCGGAATTCAGAAATTCCGCGTGAGTTCGCCCGAATCGATCATGCCCTGGAGGATGTGTTGCCGGATACGCGCCTTCATCTGTTGCCGCAGGCCCTCGGGAATCCGGCTTCCCCGGTCGAGGAGCAGAAGGCGCAGGAAGATCCCCTGGCGCATCCGGAGGAAGGCACGGTCGAGATAGGGCCCGAGGGAAGGCGCTTTTCCTTCCAAGGAGCGCCTCTCCGCCCCGCAGGCAAACGATCATACCAGGGAGCCGGGAGTTTCTCGTTGTCCGCTGGCAGAGCCGGCTGGAGAGGCTCGCCCCCGATGGCGATATCGCGACGCCTGGAATTGATCAGGTTCCAGACCCGCTCCGAACCGGAGAATCCCCCACATGCCCCGCCAGGAATCCGCTGGAAAAGGCCCACTGCAGGTTGAACCCGCCACACGGGCCGTCGAGATCGAGCACCTCGGCCCGCCAGCACGCCGTCACCGCCTTCGTTCCCGCCGGCACGCCGTCACCGCCTTCGTTCCCGCCGGATGGGCCATCGCCGGAACCACGGGAGACCCGCCCCCCACGGCCAGTCCAGTCGCCGGAGGAGTCCTCCTGACTGTCGAGCGGTTCCTGCATGCCAGCCAGGTCTTCGACCTGACCGTCACCGTCCGGCCGGACTGAAGGCCCGCGCCCGACCCCGTCAGATCATTTGGTCCGACGGGCCGTTTCCCGACGGCCGGCGATCCTCCACTGCCCTGTTCACGCGGGTTGGCAGGTCGATCGCGATTCGACCTGCCAACCCGCCTCGTTGGCCCAATGGAGCATTCCTGCGAGCCAACAGCGTTCCTTCCCGACGGGCGGCCGAGGGTGGTATCCTGGAGCCGCCCGCTCGCCGGCTCTCCCGCACGGGTAGCACCCCTCCCTCAGGGGAAGCCGGCCCGCCCGGGCGGTACAACCACGATCGCCTCAACGGCGGCCGTATCCCGGAATACCCGAAGCCCCCGGTTCGAGCCAGAGCCAGGCCTCGACTTCCTGGGTCTTGCCCTTGACCCGCTTGAACGGGAGCCGCTCAGCCCGCACCCCGGGCCCGGCTAGGGCCAGCGAGTTCCCCGACAGGACCAGCTGCGACCCCGTCGTGGTGGCCGCCAGCGTGGCCAGTCGGGAGGCGAGATTGACCGTATCGCCGATCGCCGTGAAATCGACGTTGGCGCCGCGCGCGCCGATGATGCCCACGACGGCGGGGCCGGAGTTCAACCCGGAGACGACCGTCAGAGGCAGGCGGCCGGCCAGGTCGGCCCGCACCTGCCGGGCCACCGCCAGGGCGGCGGCCACAGCGGCCTCTCCGCTGCCCAGGGTGTCGTGCGCGAACAGCAGCAGGATCTTCTCGCCGATGACCTTGTCGATCTCTCCCCCATGGCGGCGCACGGCCCGGTCGACCGCGTCCAGGTAAAGGTTGAGCACGCGGAACACTTCGGCCGGCGACTCCTGCTCCTCGAACCGTTCGAATCCGAGCAGATGGAAGAACAGCACGGTCACCTCGGTAGCATGCCCCCGATGAGCCAAAGAGAGCGCCCCCTCGTCCTCGATCGCCTGCCGGACCGCCCCCGACACGTACCGCCCGAGCAGGGCCATTTCGTTCAGCTTGCGGGCCATGGCGTCGAACGCTTCGCCCAGGGCACCGAACTCGTCGCTCCGCCGCAGACCGAGACGGGCGGTGAAATCACCCGCCTTGATCCGCTCGATGCCCCACAGCAGGGTGGCCAACGGGTCGAGCACGTGCCCCGCCGCCCCGATGGCCACCGCCAGAGCGATGACCAACAGCCCCAGCAAAGCCCAAAGGAAGCGATACCAGCTTGCCGTCGCTTCCTGCTCGAGATGGGCGATCGACCGCCATCCCGCCAGGTAGATCCGCCCGGTTCGGGTGGAGGGACGGGCCTCGTACAGCACGCCCACCGCCTCGTCGGAGCGACGCATGGGCCCGCGCAGGGCCCGGGCCGATTGGGTCAAGGCGACCAACTGGGGGAACTGGCCGATGCCGGGGGGATGGCTGGGGTTGCCCGCCAGCATCCGTTCCCGGCTTCCCCAGGTGCTGACGGCGAAGAAGCCGCGATCGGCAAACCCGCGCCAACGACCCGTCGGCCCGAAGCACTCCCGCAGGTAGGTGTCCAGTAAGAAATCCTCCGACCAGAAGACGGTGAAGCCATACCGCAGCGCTTTCTGCCACAGCACCGGGAAGGAAGTGATGAAGAAGCTCACGACATCGACCTTGATCTGCCATACCGCGGAGGGGTAGTGGGCCAGACGGGAGAAGGTCAGCGGGCCGGTCATTTCCAGGAGCATCTGTTTGGTCTTCTCCTGGACCACCCCGGTGATCTTGCCTTCTTCCTCTTCTTGCGCTTCTTGGCCATTGGCCGCCGAAGACCGCCGGGGCGCGAAGCGGATGTGAGGGGAGGCCCGCTGCAGGAAATCGCGGGCCACCGCAGGGAAGATCGTATCCTTGGGAAGGGGGGCGGTCCCCCGGGAGTCATTTTCCCATTGTCCGTACAAGCCATTCGGCCCGATCAGCATCACTCGGGCCGGCCTTTCCCCCTGACCGTGGGCTTCCACCGCGGCCACCCAGGAGGCCAGCAGAACGGCGATCTCCCGATCGACCGCCCCTTCCTGCCACCCCCGGGCGGCCCACACCTGCTCGAGCCCCCGGAGGGCCCGGAGCATGGCGGGGGCCTTGGCCGCGTTGCGCATCCCATGGAACAGGCGGGCCTGCACCATGGTGGACCAGCCATCCAGACGGTCGAGATCCTGGCTGAGTTCCTGGACCGTCGCCATCCGCTCGCTCCGCAACTGGTCGGACACCAGTCGCCGGCCGGCGCCGGCCCCGGCGATCACGGGAAGGAGGGCCACCAGGATGAACGAACCCAGCAGGGTGACCCGCACCGACAGGCCGAGCCCGCGCCCGAACAACATCCGCTCGGTCACCAGCCAGGCTCCGAGGCACCAGATCAACCCCAGGGCCGCCAACCAGAGCCGGCGGGCGGGAGTCCCCAGCCGGTCGGGGGACGGAGGATGGTAGACGAGGACGACCCGATGGGCGAATTCAGGATGGGAGTGACCGGTGGCCACCACCCAGCCCTCGAGGTTTTCCACCGGAGCCAACGGGCGATCACCGGCCACCGCCGACCGCAAACGGCCCAGGACCGGCCCGGCCCGCCGCACCAGCGAGGATACGATCACCGGCCGGGCGGGGTCCCGGGGCAGGAAGGCGATCCCGCATGCCGGATCCTTCCAGGTTTTCACGGCCAGCCGGGGTCCCAGGTCATCGGCCAGGAAGGTCAGATCGAGGAAACAGACCATCACCACCACGCGACCGGCGGTCCCGGTGGGCAACACGTCCCAGATCCCGGCCGCCGAGGTCGTCCCCATCGCGAAATAGCGAAACTCCCCCCGCCACCAGGAATGCATGAAATCGCTCAAGGAATGGAGCATGTTCATGGCGCGGGACAGCCGGGTCGCCAGGTCGGCGGGCGCCACTCGGCCGGTCGCCCCCCACCGGGCGAAGGCCCGCAACAGGCCCGGGGTGGGGAAGAATCGCCGCGACGCCTGCCGGAACAGGATCCGGGCCCGGTTCCCCTCGACCTCGACCAACGCCAGATCGTGGGGGGGAAGCCAGCGACGCGCCTCGCGGGCCTGCCGGCGGGCCGCCTCGCGCATCTCGGCAGGGTCCGGCCGGCCCGCCAGGGTCCCGGCCAGCCCCTGGGTGAACCGGTCGATCACCCCCCGGACCTGCACCATGACCTGGGAGTTCCGCTGCTCGTCGAGAAGCCGGCTGCCGGACCGTTCGACCACTTCGTCCTCCCAGACGGTACGGGCGAGACGGTCCATGTCGGCCAGCTGGAACACCAGGAGCCCCGCGGGGAAGGTCAGGAAGGCCAGGGCCAGCAGCAGGCGTCCCCAGGGGCGGCCGGTCATGCCGACACCTCCGGCGAACCGGCGAGGACGCGGAGGGTCCCCAGTTCCCAGCCTTCGTCGAATCCGATGGGATGGAGGTCGATGCCGGGAAGAGCCTCCTGCGCCAGGCGGGCGGCCTCAGGGGACAGCACGACCCGGGTGCGGTTCCCCCGCTTGGACAGGCTCTCCATGGCCTCGGCGGCGGCCCGCACCCGCCCCAGCACGACGTGCTCGAGGCGACCCGCCGAGAAAACCGTCCCCGACAGGATGGTGCCTTCGGCGATGCCGATGCCCATCTCATAGGTGAACCAGCCGGTCTCCCGCCGCGATGCCTGCAGGGCATCGTGCCGGCGGCGCATGCCCGTGGCCGCCCGCAACGCGCCTACCAGGCCGCGCTCACCGCCGGGGGCATCGTAGAAGGCGGCGACGATTGCATCGCCGATGAACTTCTCGATCATTCCCCCCTGCCGACGAATCTCCTCGACCATCTCCTCGAGGTGCTGATTGAGCATGGCCACGACCTCTTCGGGAGGGTGCCGTTCGGACATCGTCGTGAAGCCGCGCACGTCCGAAACCAGGATGGCTCCCGTGCGGGTCAGGGGCTCGGCCAGACCGGCCGGGGCGGAGGTGGACACCCGCTCCTCGAGAGTGCCCGAGACGAACTGGCCCAGATCCTGACGTTTGCGCAACCCGTCGATCATCTCGTCGAACGAGGCGGTCAGCCGCCCCAGTTCGTCGTCGCGCGCCAACCTGACCCGGATGGCAAGATCGCCCGCGCCCACCAGGGCCAGTCCATGCTGGACCTGTTCGAGGGGAACGAGAAAAAAACGGGCGAGGGCCGTCCCGGTTAGGCCGATGAACAGCGCCAGCAAAACGGTCAGGCAGCGCAGACGGAACAGGCTCTCGGCCGCCCGGTCCTCGACTTCCTGCAGGGGAACGTGGACCCCGAGCAAGAGGTTCGGGGTCGACTTGCACACGTCGGCGACGTACAGGTGGGACCCGATCCGCCCGACCTGGAGGGATTCCCGGTGGGCGGCCCGCACCAGAAAGCGCCGGAGGGTGCGGCCGAAGCCGGTCCGCCAGAACTTTTCGCGGGGGTGGGGGGCCACGGGAATCAGCTCTCCGCGTTCCCGGCGCAGAACTCCCAACCAGTGGAAAGGTCCGACCGACGCGTTGAAGTGGTCGGCCAGGTGGCGCATCCGCCCCTCGAGCACCGGGTCGGCCCCGACGATAAGACTGACGAACGAGTGGATCCGGCCCCGCTCATACAGGATGTCGTGGAAATGCAGTTCGGGGGGGCCGACCGCCGCCGCCAGGGATCCCTGATGTATCATCCCGAACAGGACCTCCTCCCGTTTGTCACGGGATTCCATGAAGATGCCCAGGGTGGACATCCAGCGACCGATCGCCGCCAGAACCGGATCTCCCGTTTCTCCCGGCAGTGCGAGTCCTAATGAGGACAGGCAGGCATCGCGGATCGACCGCATGAACCCTTCGCGCATCGCTCCCACCGAGCGAAGACGAACCTTGGGATCGGAGAGGATCACCGCCTCCCCGACGGGAGGCAGAATCGACAGGGCCCGAGCCCGCAGGCCGGCCTGCGCCAGCATCTCGAGCCCCCGCTCGCCGGCCCGGCGGAGCAGGGCAGGGGTCTCCCCCAGGACCATCTGCCGCCACCCGGGGTCGGTGATCATCCGACGGGCCGCAGCGGTGAACTGGGCGAAGATCGCGGTATGCCCGGCATCGATCTCCTCGAGGCGCGACACCGCGCCATCGAGCAGGGACCGGGTCTCGCGCATCCGCGAGATCTGGATCTGCATGATCCCGACGTCATACAGCACCACCAGGGGAACGCCCCCCATCAGGATGATGGCCAGGGGCAGCCAGAGACGCAGGCTGATGAACGGGGGGGCGCCGAAGACCAACAGGTGGGCGAGGATGAGGGCAGCCAGCCCGCCGGTCAGGAAGGCGAGAGGCAGGAACGCCCGATGCCGGCTTCCCGTCCGGCCGGAAGACGGCGCGGGATAGGCTACCCAGAATTCATACCCGCTCCCCACCTTCAGCACGTCGCGGAAGAGGTACCAGTCGCCCCACCGGGTCAGCGTGGCCAGCGGGATATCCCGTTCGCGCCGTCCTGGCATGACCCATTGCCGGATCTTCTGTCGCACCCCCCGGGACGGCACCCCCGTCGGCAGAAACACCCGGATCGGTTGGCCGATCCCGTCCATGCCGACCAGGAACGGCACGCCCCGCAACCGGCTCTGGGCGGCCATCCGATCGAGCGCCGCGAGCAGGGGGCGGGCGGTGCGGATGACATGGCCGGGCAGGATGAGGAAATACCCTCCGACCACCCGGCCGCGCACGGCCAGCGTATCCCAGAGGACGAAACCGCCCCGCTCCTCGAACCGGCAACTCACCGGCCGCCCCTTCCCGACCTCGGCCAGGACCAGAAGCGGGCACCCCCCGCCAAAGACACTTTGACAGGCTTTCTCGGCACTTTCCCGCTCGGATTTCCCCAGGCTCTCCAGACGGCTGATCTGGCCGAAGAGACCGGCCATGAACCGCCCTTTGCGGGTCGTCAGTCCGGGTCCGGATTCGCAGACGGGCCGCCCGGTCGCATCAAAGGAGAACAGGTAGAGCACCGAGCCGGGCGGCCGGAACCGCTCCGGCACCGACTGGCGCACCAGGTGGACGAACCGGTCGCGCTGGAAGCGCAGGTCGGCCACCCCGGTCCGGTCGAGGGAGCGGCGCAGGTGACGGGCCAGGCGGGCCCGCAGGGTCCGGGACATGTCCTGAACCTGGGCGGCGAACGTATGCGAGTGCCGGAAGCCCTGGACCTGGGCGGCGGCATCCCGCGCCAACAGGCCTTCCCGTTGCCGGGTCCGCCAGGCGGTCTCGGTGACACTGATGGCGTGGACGATCGCCAGCAGCAACAGCAACAGCAGGATGGCCAAGAGATAGGGGAACAGGGAGCGCCAGAACCCGCTCCCGCTGCCGTTCCTGACCTGTTCCAACACGACCGGCCTCGTTCCTTTCCGTGACGCCGGGTGACCCCGACGACGCCCGACCGACTTCCCTTCTCTTCGGCCGGTCGGCAGACAGTGTAACCCATCCCCGTCCCCCGGCGGAAGCGAAGTGAGGCCGAGGGTCATCCGGCACAGGCAACCTTCCCCGTGGCGGGGAAGCCTGGAGGAGGCTGGCCCGGCAAAAGATCGGGGATTTCCTTGGCGGGGCCGAGGCGGCTTTGCCGCTCCGGCAGCCGATCACGATTACGAACGGGATCCCTTGGCCGGGGAGGAAGACACGCGCCGGATTTGCCTTTCTTGAGGAACCGGAACCCGCCGACCGTTGCCGGGAGCCGCCCGCCTGCAGGAGCCTGGGACGAAATGCGGACGGAGGGTGACATGAAGCGGCTGGCCATTCTCGATGACAACGTGGAGCTGGGCGACCTGTTGCGGTGCCGGCCAACGATCGCTTTCGAGCGATTCACGGCATAAGAAAAGCCGGTGGCGGGTGCCACCGGCGCGGGGAAGAGAGAGAGGTTTTCTCTGCTTGGGTCTAGTTGAGCTCGCCGATGTAGTCCTTGGCGGCCTCGATGCGGGCGGAGGCCTCATCGAAGTCGAAGACCACCAGGTAGAACTTGGCGTGGGAGATGCGCTTTTCCAGCTGGTTGAAGGCGGGTTTCAGGTGCTTGGGGGGGCGGCCCTTGTGGAGGGCGGAGAGGGCGTGGTTGAGGTGGGCAACCGCCGGGAAGGCTTTCTTGTAGCACTTGTCTTTGCCGTCGATGGCGTTGAGGGCCAGTTCGAGGTCTTTCGCCGCCAGGATCAGGAGCTTCTTCAGGAGTTCGGCATCCTGCTCGGGGTTCTTGGCGAACAGTTTCTTGAGGTTCTTCTTGATGAACGCCCACAGGCCACAGCCCTTGCTCTGGCCGATCTGGTCGACCTGCCCGGCCTGGTCGGACTGGCCGCCATCCTGGCCCTGCCCGACTTCAGGGACCGGGGCGGGGGCCGGGGTCTGGGACTGGCCGGCGAAGCCGGTCAGGGGGGACAGGAAGGACACCATCAAGGCCAGGAGAACCAGAAGAGATGCCTTTTTCATAATTCCTCCGCTTGCTGAATGTTGGTGATCGTATGAGGATCGAATGATGCCGGGAACGTCGCAAGGCCCGTGCCAAGCACCAACCCTCATCAACAGAGGATGCTCGTCGAAAGACGGAAGCCGGTGGGAATTTTCCGGCAGCCGGCTACCGGTTTCCCGGCCGAGCTTTTCCACTTGGCTCATGTCCGGCCCACTGCCGATAGGGACGGCCTTGCACCTGGGTCCCCTGCGACACCAGCCGTTGGAACAGCAGCCCGACCTGCGGCGATTTGCGCCGGTTGAAGCGAAAGACGAACTCGTCGAGGTACCCCTGCAGGTGCCGCCGTTCCACCCGGCCCTGGTGCGTACCCAGCAGCCAGCGCCGCACCAGCGTCACGATCCGCCGCACCTGCGGCAGCGGGTGAGCCGGATCGTCGGTCTCGGCCAGCCGCACCCGCCGGTAGCCGTCACCGGCCAGGATCTCGTAACCCGGCCAGGCATCGGTCTCGATGGTCGCCTGTGGGAAGATCTCCTGCCGGATGAAGCCGAGCATCAGACGGTCGGGCGAGCGGGTGATGTCGAGCAGCCGGATCCGGCCCATCTCGCCATCCCCCGGATCCATCTCGACCGCCACCGCCACCCGGGCGCTGCGCCAGCCCTCGACCTTGCCGGGCTTCTCCCCGGCCAGCCAGGCCTCATCGACCTCGACCCGCCCCTGAAGGGGCTCCCGCTCCAGGCGCACCATGGCCTGCCGCAGTTTCTGCAGCCAGGTCCAGGCCGTCTGCATGCTCTTCAGACCGAGGATGCGCTTGAGGCCGGCCGCGCTCAGGCCGGTCTTCTGCGTACAGACCCACCACATCGCCCGGAACCACAGGCGCAGGGGGTGTCGCGTTCCATGCAGGACCGTACCGGCCGTCAACGAGGTCTGGTGCCCACAGGACTGGCATTCCACCGCCCGCCGCCGGTTGGTCCAGCCCCGGTCGTGACCGCAGGCCGGACATCGGAACCCCCGCGGCCACCGCTGGGCCCGCAGGTATTCAGCGCAGGCCGCCTCGTCGGCGAATCGCCGTTCGAACTCCGGCAGGTCCCCCGGGAAATCCGGCATCGGCATCAGGATCTTTGTCGCCATCGCCATCCTCCTGAGGCCAGCCTAACATGAACCAAGTGGAAAAGCAAGAAAGAACCCGGCGATTCTCGCAGGGGACCACTTCAGAGCCGGTTGCAGGAACCCATTTTTGCGACTCGAGCATCCCAATTGATCGCCTGAAACAACTGGGAGAATGAGGAGAATTGGCGAATGGTGACCTCCATCGGTGGCCGCGGGAGGATGCGAGGGGAATGGAGAGAGGGGCCTTCGCGCCACAGTCTCAAGACCGCCGCTGAAACTCCTGAACGCGTTCATGCGGTTCATTGGCCAAGATCCGGATGGGCTCGCCTCACCAGCTGGTCGCCACACGGCCTCTCGTCTTGACGTCGGGCCGGGTGGGAGACTACCCTGAAGGCGACATCGACCGGATGTGAAAAGGGGCCAACCCGCCCCGAATCCGGCGACCTGGAGGGTTTTCATGAGTCCCAAGCTGCCCGCTCCGCTCGGCCGTATCTACCTGCGCTGTCTGATCCTGATGGCCAAGGCCGACGGCAAGATCCTGCCCGAGGAGATCGATTTCATCAACGCCCAGGCCGAACTGCTCGGTCTCGAGGAGCGGGTGCTCTGGGCCGAGGTGCCCCCCGATCTGTCGTTCGTCGAGGCCGCCGAGATCTCCCCGGAAACGTCGCTGCAGATCATCAAGGACTGCATCTTCCTGGCCAACGCCGACGGCGAGTATTCTCCCAACGAACGGGAACTGCTGGAGCTCCTCTGTGTCCGCCTCGGCATCCGCCAGGAGGCCTTCGAACGCCTGGAAGCCCGCCTGATCGGCTTGTGGCGCCTGATCGACCGCATGCGGGAGCAGCACAAACCACCGTCCGACAAGAGGGAGGGTGCCCGCGACAAAGAGGGCGGTCCCTCCCGCTCATGACAGCCAAACGCCCGGAGCCGTGCCTGACGGCCGATCCCGGGCAAGTTCATCCCAGGAGGGACCCATGTCCGCCCCCATCCGCGCCGCCATTGTCTGCACCATCGTCTGCCTCGCCCTGTCAGTATCCGGTCCCTCGCCCGCCTGCGCCGAAGAGGAACTGCTGTTCATCGTCGGCTCGAACGTCAGGGTACGGGCCGAACCAACCACCAAGGGAAGGGAGATCGGCGTGACGAAGTTCGGCCAGATCCTGCCGACCATCGACAAAACCGCCAAGCCCGAAACCGTGGCCGGCATGGAGGACGTCTGGCGCAAGGTCAGATTGCCCGACGGCAAGACCGGGTGGCTGTTCGGAGGCCTGACCATGTCGTATGACCCGGCCCGCCCGGTCGACTGTCTGGCCGCGGCCTGCGACCGCCGCCTCGCGATGACCGACACCGTTCCGGCCGATGCCGTGGTGGTTCTCGACTGGGTCCTCGACCAAGCGAAGAAGGCCGTTTCCGAGGACGATCGCCTGTTCTTCGGCGTGTACAAACCGTTGATCCTGTCGTGGTATACCAGCCGTCTGATGGACAAGGATCACAACCAGGACAAAGCCATCAAGGACCCGACCGTCAAGCCGCACGCCGACCTGCTGATCTACAGCGAGCCCGCCGGCCAGTGGCTGCCGCGCACCGAACCATTGTGGGAACTCCACGACCGGTGCGCGGCCTCGGTTCTCAGCGACCGGCTCGCCCGCAAGATCGCCGACATCCCGCTGCCCGGCGAATCGGAGGGCTATCCTCCCGCCGTCATTGCCCGGGCCCGGCTCAGCCTGGGAGAATACCTGAAGCGCCACCCGGACGGCCTGTTCGTCGAGGAGGTTCTGACCGTGCTCGAGGACTGGCTCAACTTCGAACCGCAGGGGGGCTACGACACCATGGCCGAAATTCCCAAGGAAGACTTCCCCGCTTTCCGCCAGGAGGTTGCTGATTTCAAGGCCATCCTGCAGAAGGTCGACCACCCCAAGAAAGCCGCCGTGCTCGGCCGCCTCGACGCCGCCCTGCAGTGCCTCGACCGCCGCTGACCCCGGCGGTTCCAGGCCGAGCGAGGACGATCGCCACCGCCTGATCGATCCGGCCCGGTCGTTCCGGCCACGTCACGACGCCGGTCCGCTCCCGGCGGGCCGGCGTCATCACTCCTGGTCCAGAGGAACCCTCTAGGTCAAGCCAAGGTCCTCGTTCCCGCAGGAAAGAAGACCAGCTCAGGCGAGCCGGGGTCGTGGTGACAACGAATGGGGAAATCCTTGTGCTTCAGTTCCTCGCTGGCCATCCGCAACAGCAGGTCCTTGCTCTCGGGATCGGTTGGATGCCGATTCGACCTGAGCCTGAGGCAACGGGGCCGCCATCGGCCGATTCGAGCCGGCGGAATAGGATCTGGAGGCAAAACCGGCCCAAGGCCCTGGCCATGCACAAAAGCGCGTGAGCTTCAAATGACCCTGCACCAGGCTCGCCAGGCGTTGCATCCGTCATGGGAATTGGCTACACTTGGGTGGTTCCGCGCCGTGCGCGGGGGTTCCGGGGCGCCCTGCGGTGTGCCGCTTGGCATCATCTCCAGGTGCGCCGGCCATGGCCCGAAGGTCTGGCTCAACGGCAACCCGTGCGCCGGTCGCGATCCTGAACAGTTCGACACACGACTGGGTGGGGCCCGGCAACGCCGGGTTCGGAAGGTGCTGCGCGTGGGCACCCTGACTGCCCTGCGACCAGACGTGGAAGGGAAACGGCAGCGCATGCCGCGGTTGTTCCTCGAAGGGGCTGTATATGCCGGTCTGTGGGCCGTGCTGGGGGGGGGAAGCCCGGCCTCCTGGCTGGTCGGCGCCCCGGCCGTCGGCCTCGCGCTCCTGCTCAGCCGGCACCTCGCCCCGGACGGGTGCTGGGTCTTCCGATGGCTGGCTCTGGGGAGGTTCGTCCCCTGGTTCTTCGCCCAGTCCCTGCGGGCCGGAATCGACGTCGCCGGACGGGCGTTCCGGCGACACCCGGGGTTGGCCCCCGCGGTGCTCGACTACCGCCTCCGCCTGCCACCCGGCCCGGCCCGTTGCTTCTTCATGCTGGTCATCAGCCTGATCCCCGGCACCCTGACGGCCGCCGCCCGCGACGACCTTCTGTTGGTCCACGTGCTCGACCGGGCCCAGGACAATCGCCGGGATCTGTGCGACCTCGAGACCCGGGTGGCTGAGATCTTCGGCCTGCCCCTGAAGGAGCTTTCCGATGGGGCCTGACCTTCTGACCGTTCCGAGCCTGTTCGTGGGGGCGGCCGGTCTGGCGCTCGCCGCCCTGCTGTGCTCGCTGTGGCTCGTCTTCCGGGGGCCAACCCCCGTCGACCGCATCCTGGCCTCCCAATTGATGGGAACGGCCGGGGTGGCCACCCTGCTGCTGCTGGGCACGGGTGCCCGACGGGCGGGCCTGCCCCTGCCCGGCCACCTCGACGTCGCACTGGTGTTGGCCCTGTTGGCCGGGGTGGCCGGCATCGCCTTCGTCGCCCGCGGCTGGGAAGGCAACCCCGGCCCGCCCCCTCCCGAGGAGAATCCCTGATGCCGCTCCTGCGCGATCTCTGTTCACTGGTGCTGGTGTTCGCCGGTTGCGCCTTCTTCCTGGCGGGAACGGCCGGCCTGTGGCGCTTTCCCGACCTCTTCACCCGACTGCACGCCCTGTCCAAATCAGACAATCTCGGCCTCGGCCTCGTCGTGCTGGGCCTTCTCCTGCAGGCCGAGGAGGCTGCCGAAGCTGTCAGGCTCGTGGCCATCTGGTTGCTGGCCATGGGCGCCGGCTCGACCACCTCCCACCTCATCGCCGCCAAAGCCCTCCAGACCGGAGAACGCCCGTGGCAACCCTGATGGCCTGTCTCGACGGGGCCCTCGGCCTGAGCCTGATCGTCCTGGCCGGCCTGGTCACCACCTCCCGCAGCATCTGGCGGGCCATCATCCTGTTCATGGTCTTCGGCCTGCTCACCGCCCTGGCCTGGACCCGCCTGCATGCCGGCGACATCGCCCTGGCCGAGGCCGCCATCGGCGCCGGCGTCACGGGTGCCCTCTTCCTGAACACGGCCGGCCGTTTGCGCACCATCGCCCGCTGGAGGGAAGAGACGATCACCGCCCCCCCCGGGTCGCCGGAATCCCTCGCCCGATGAGCCGGCGAAGCCACCGACAAGTCCCCCCCACTCCGCCCGCTCCTCGGGAAGGCGTGGACGCGGCGGTCCCACGCGCGACCACGGATTCCCGCACGACGCCAGACCCCATTGCAGGCAGGTCAGAGGGCCGAGAGGGGCCCCCGCCACGCCCGCGCCAGGAATGGGGCCCGACCGTGGACCCGACCAGGGGCGCCCCCCGCCAGATCCCCCCAGGTGCCGACCCGACCGGCGAGGGACGCGCCCCCTCGCTCCTGGTCCGCCTCCTGACCGGGGTGGGCGTCACGGCCTTCGGGGTGCTCCTGGCCTGGGCCATCCTGAGCCTGCCGCCGACCGCCCCCGGCCTTCTCCACGAGGTGCGCGAGCACCTTCCCCGCTCAGGGACGAAGAGCATGGTGACGGCGGTGCTGATCAACTTTCGCGGCTACGATACCCTCCTCGAACTTACCGTCCTGTTGATCGCCGTTCTGGGGGTGTTTGTGATCCGGCAGGGCAGCCGGGTCCCCGAACCTCCGCCGATGCCCCTGGGTCCGCTGGCCCGCGAATTCATCCGGGTTCTGGCCCCGTTCCTCGTCATCTTCGCCGGCTATCTCCTCTGGGCGGGCGGTGAGCACCCGGGTGGAGCCTTCCAGGCTGGTGCCATCCTGGGCGCCCTCGGCATCCTGCTCCGACTTGGAGGCGCGCTGCCAGACAGGGCCTGGGGCGTTCTGACCGAACGCCTGGTCCTGACCATCGGCATCTTCACCTTTGCCGCCGCCGGTCTGGCTTGCCTCGCCTGGGGCGAGACCTTCCTCACCTTCCCGCCCGCGCACGCCGGAGCCATGATTCTGTTGATCGAAGCCACCGGAACGTTGGCCATCGGGCTCATCCTGGTGCTGCTATTCGTGGGCGGCTCTCTCGCCGGCACCCCACCCGCCACCCCGCGCCCCACCCCCGAGGCCGAACCATGACCACCCTTCTGTGGTATGCCTTGGTGGGTGTCGTCCTGCTGGCCATCGGCTTCGCGAGCCTGATCCTCACCCCGGGCATCCTGCGCAAGATCATCGCGCTCAACATCATGAGCAGCGGCACCTTCCTGATTCTGGTCAGTCTGGCACGCCGCTCCCCTGACCCCGTCACCCAGGCCCCTGACCCGGTGCCACAGGCCATGGTCCTGACCGGGATCGTCGTCTCGGTCAGCGCCACCGCCATGGGCTTGGCGTTCCTGCTGCGGTATTACGAAGCGACGGGAAGGCTCGCCCTGCCCGAAGATGATCTGCCCGCCCTCGACCCCGCCAAGCAGCCCACCGGGTCACCAGACGGTCCCCCGGCCACCTCTTCGGGCGATGCCCTCACCGCTCTCCCGCCTCATGCCATCCTTCGCGAGGAACCCCTACCTGCGACCGGCGGGTCTTCCCGCCCCACTTCCGGCGAGGCCCCCACCTCGACCGTCCTGCCGGGCGGAAGGCACCGGCCATGAACCACGCCCCTGTTCTGGTCGTCCTGCTTCCGCTGCTGGCCGCCCTGACCAGCCTGCTGCTGCCGTACCGCCTCGCCCCCTGGTTGTTCAGCGGCTGCCTGGCCGGCGTCGGCGGGCTCCTCATTCCCCTCTACCAGCGATTGATCGCGACCGGGGTCTTCCGCTACCGGATCGGCGGGTGGGGTTGGCCGCTGGGCATCGACTTCTACCTCGACGGCACCGGGTTCATCATGCTGGCCATGACCTGGGCCCTGCTCGCCGGCATCGGATGGTACTCGCTCGCCTATTTCCGCGGCCGCCCGGCGGCGGCGCACTTCTGGCCCTTGCTGCTGCTGGTCTGGGCCGCCCTCGACAACCTCTTCCTGACCGCCGACGTGTTCAACATGTACGTCACCCTCGAACTGCTCGGCCTGCTCTCGGTGGCGCTGATCGCCCTGGCCGGAACTTCTGACGCCTTTTCCGCCGCCCTCCGCTACCTGCTGGCCGCCCTCGGCGGCTCGATGTGCTACCTGCTCGGGGTGGCCATGATCTACAGCGCCAGCGGCACCCTCGACTGGGTGTTCCTGCGCACCGTGCTCACCGAGGGCCCCCGCGCCGCCATGGCGCTCGCTCTCGTCACCGCCGGCCTGATGCTCAAATCGGCGATCTTCCCCCTGCATTTCTGGCTGCCCCGGGCCCACGCCAATGCCCCCGCCCCGGTCAGCGCCCTCCTCTCATCGCTGATGGTCAAGGCATCGTTCTACATCGCCTTGCGCATGTGGCTGTGGATCTTTCCCGGGGTGCTGCATACCCATGTGGCCGGACCGTTGCTGGGGTTGCTGGGGGCCGGCGCCATCCTGTACGGGTCGTTGCTGGCCCTGCGACAAGACCGGCTCAAACTGCTGATCGCCTACTCCACGGTCGCCCAGCTCGGCTACCTGTTCGTGTTCTTCGCCCTCAGCATGCACCCCGAGGATGTCACCCCCGCCCTCCAGGCCGTCGTCTTCTTCGCGTTGTCGCATGCCTTCGCCAAGGCCGCCCTCTTCATGGGCGCCGGGGTCGTCCAACGGACGCTGGGCCACGACTCGCTCGACCGGTTGGCGGGGTGCGCCCAGCGGCTGCCCCAGATCGTCTTCTCGTTCGGGGTCGCCGGGGTCAGTCTGATCGGCTTGCCACCCAGCGGCGGGTTCGTCGGGAAATACCTGCTGATCGACACCGCCATCCGGGAACGGCAGTGGTTCTGGGCCGGCGTTCTGGCGGTGGGCGGCTTGCTGGCCGGTGCCTACGTCTTCAAGATCCTGGCCCGCGCCATGGCCGACGGGCTATCGCCCACCTTCGCCCCTCATCTCGCATCGATCACAGCTCCATCCCATGTTCTCCCTGACGGTGCTCCGAAAGCCGCCGGCGACACCTTCCCCGCCCCTGCCACCGTGGCGACCGGTCCCACCGCGCCCACCGAGGGTCCCACCACCTCCTTCACCCCTCCGACCACGTCGGCGCCAGACCCTGGCATCTCCCGCCATCCCACTCCCGCGCCTCCTGCCGCGGCGATCTCGGCCGCGATGACGGCCGTGCCCGCCGAGGCCGCCCCTCCCGATCGGGGGCTGGTCTGGTCGACCTGGACTCTCGCCATGACCGCCTTCCTGCTGGGATTGCTGGCTCTCCATCCCTTGCAGATGATCGCCATCGGCGCTCCCGAAACCGGCCCCCGCCTGCCCGGCTCGGAGATACTCAAGTGAACTGGTACAAATGGCTGCCGGTGTTGATGATCGCCAGTTCGGCGGGCCCCGCCATCGCCATCTTCTTCCTCGCCGAGGAGTCGCACGGGTGGCGCACCCTGTGGAACATGCTGGGCGCGGTGCTGAAGATCGTCCTGATGGGGGTGTTGTTCTACGAGGTGCATCTCGGCCGCGAGATCGCCTTCCACGTGCCGCTGATGCCAGGTCTGACCTTCAAGCTGCACGCCGATTCTCTGTCGCTGCTGTTCGCCGGCCTGTCGACGGTCTTGTGGTTCCTGACCACCATCTACGCCATCGGCTACCTCGAACATTCCCCGCATCGCAGCCGCTTCTTCGGGTTCTTCAGCCTGTGCGTCTCGACGACCATCGGCATCGCCATGGCCGGCAACCTGATCACCCTGCTGATCTTCTACGAATTCCTGTCTTTGACCACCTGGCCCCTCGTCGTCCATCGCGGCAATCCGACATCCATCGCGGCGGGAAACCGGTATCTGGTCTACACCCTGGGCGGTGGCGCCCTGTTGCTGCTCGGGGTCGTCTGGCTGCAGACCCTCGTCGGCGAGATCGATTTCGTGGCCCGCGGCGGCCTGTCCGCGCTCGAGGCCGGGACGCACAACGATCTGCGGCTCATCTTCACCATGCTGGTGCTCGGGTTCGGGGTCAAGGCGGCCCTGGTCCCTCTGCACGGCTGGCTACCCGGCGCCATGGTCGCCCCTGCCCCGGTCAGCGCCCTGCTGCACGCCGTGGCTGTGGTCAAGGCGGGGGCGTTCGGCATCGTGCGGGTCGTCTACGACATCTTCGGCATCGAATTCTGCGAGCGGCTGGGAGTGCTCGAGCCGCTGGCCGGGCTCGCCGCCCTCACCATCCTGTTCGGATCGTGGCGCGCCCTCACCCAGGACGACCTCAAGCGGCGCCTCGCCTACTCGACCGTCAGCCAGGTCTCCTACATCGTACTGGGGGCGGCCGTCTTCGGACCCAAGGCCACCATCGGCGGCATCGTCCATCTCGTGCATCAGGGCCTGATGAAGATCACCCTGTTCTTCTGCGCCGGGAATTTCGCCGAAGAACTCGGCCTGCACCGGGTCAGCGAGCTCGACGGGGTGGGCCGCCGCATGCCCTGGACCATGGCGGCCTTCACGGTGGGCGCACTCGGCATGATCGGGGTGCCGCCGGTCGCCGGCTTCGTCAGCAAGTGGTATCTGGGCTGGGGTGCCCTGGAGGCCGGCATGCCCTGGGTCATCGCCGTGCTCGCCCTCAGCAGTCTGCTCAACGCCGGGTATTTCCTGCCGATCCTGTACGCCGGCTGGTTTGCAGAGCGGACCAGCCCATGGCCGGCGACCCACGGGGCCCCCTTTCCTGGTACCTCCATCCACTTTCCCCCCGATTCGCCAGCCAACATGGGAGGGCCGTCCGCTACCGAAACCTGCGCCAACCCACCCGCAAAACTCCCGCGGGAACCTCTGATGCCCCCCACCCGGGGGAAACACCGCGCCTCGCATGAGGCGGGAGCCCCCACGGCCATCGTTTTTGGCTCCGAAGGGTCTCCGTCCGTCCCTGGCGGGCTGAGCCCCGCTTCAACTTCCACGGCAGCGTGGGAGATTTCCCCCCTCCTGTTGGCCCCCCCACTCGTGACGGCTGGCCTGTCGCTGCTGGCCGGCATCTTTGCCGGCAGCTCGTTCAGCCCTTTGTACTGGGCCCGCTTCATCATGATGGGGGAATACTGACCCATGGGCATGCTGCTGGTGTTGGCCCTCTTCTCCCCTCTGGCCATCTTGATCCGGCTCCTGACCTCCGGCGATTCAACCACAGAAGAGGGTCTTGAATACGGGCAGGGAAACCGCGATCGCCACGGACCGAATACCCCCACCTGGCTCGCGGCCGCCCCCTGGGCCCCCTTGCCCGCGCTGCTGGCAGCCCTCTTCCTGCCGGAAGATCTCACCCTCGACCTGCCCTGGTTGTTTCTGGGGACCCTGCTGCGCCTCGACCGCACCGCCCGGATCTTCCTCGCCCTGACCGCCACGGTCTGGCTGGCCGCCGGCTGGTATGCCCGCGGCTATCTGCCTGCGACGGGCGAGCGCCCATCGGAGGAACGACGTTTCTGGGGATGGTTCCTCGCCACCATGGGCGGGAACCTGTTGCTGATACCGTGCCAGGACATGGTTTCCTTCACCGTCTTCTTCACGGTGATGAGCCTGTCGGCCTACGGCCTGGTGATCCATCACCCCTCCGCGCCGAACCGGGCGGCCGGCAGAGCCTATCTCGCCCTGGCCATCCTCGGTGAGGTGGTCGCCTTTGCCGGCCTGGTCTGGGCCTGCCGCCTGGCCCAGGGCGAGGTCACGTTCGCGGCCGCCGCGACCGCGCTCGCCGCCGGTCCCTCACGCGACGCCGTGCTCTGGCTGCTGATCGCCGGCTTCGGGATCAAGCTGGGGCTGGTGCCGCTGCACGTCTGGCTGCCGCTGGCCCATCCCGCCGCCCCGACTCCGGCCAGCGCGGTGCTCAGCGGCGTCATCATCAAGACCGGCCTGTTGCTCTGGCTACGCCTTTTCCCGTGGGGGACGGGAGCCCTCCTGCCCGGCTCCTTCCTCGTCCTCGCGGGTCTGACCGGCACCTTCGGGGCGGCTCTTGCCGGGCTCACCCAGACCAATCCCAAGGCGCTGCTGGCCTACTCCAGCGTCAGCCAGATGGGATTCGTCGCCCTGGCCGCCGGCTTGGGGCTCCGGGCGGATGCCGGATCCGGCGCCGAGATCGAGCCGCTCCTGATCTGCCTGGGAGTTTTCACCGTCCATCACGGACTGACCAAGGGGGCGCTCTTTCTGGGCGTCGGGCTGACGCAGACCAGCCTGTCCCCTGCCTGCCGCCGGATCGTCATGGGGGGCCTCGGCCTCCTGGGGGCTTCCCTGGCCGGCTGTTCCTTGACCAGTGGGCAGGCGGCCAAGGCCCTGCTGAAGGGTTCCCTTCCCCTGGCCGGAGCCGCCTGGCAACCGACGCTCGAGGTGCTGGTGCCGCTGTCGGGGGTGACGACCATGCTGTTGCTGTTGCGCTTCCTCGCCCTCCTGCCCCGTGAAGGAAAGCCGGGACTCCCCGCTGCGCCTCTCACCATGCTCGTCCCCTGGGCCGGTCTGCTCCTGGGAATGTTCCTCCTGCCGGTCGCCCTCCTCGGACCAGGGGGGTTTTCACCGGCAACGCTCGGCTTGACCGTTGGTGGACTGGGCAAGGCGGCCCTTCCACCCCTGGCTGCCTTGGCCATGGCCGCGGTCGCCCGGCGGGTGGCCCCCTCCATCGCTGAGCGTCTCCGGGCCTGCCTGGAAGTGCCCCCCGGCGATCTGCTGCACCTAGTCGGCCTTTTCGTGGCCTCGCCCCCCGTCCCTGCTCGGCCGCCCACTCTCGCCGCTGCCTCCTCAGACGTCGCCCTCCCTTTTCTGAACGACCTCTCACCCCCATCACCAGCTCACAAGGGAGTCGAGCCAATCGCCAGTTGCCCGCTCCCAACGGAGACTCCCCAAGGCTCTCAACCCACCTTGCCCCTTTCCGAGGTGAGTCCCCCGAGATGCTCCATCCCGGGCACCCTCGACCCACTGCTCCCATCATGGGGAGAGAGGCCTGTCGTGGAATGGGTTCTCGCGGGAATCTCCCGATTCGAAGGGTTCTCGACCGGCCTCTTGCTCATGGTCCTGCTGGCCGCGGGCCTGGCGTTCCTGCTCTGACACCCGCGGCGGGCTGTGAGAGAGCGCTATTACCGCTCCTGGACCTGTCATGGCGAAAGCCCAACCACCACATTCCTGCTTCCATCATTTCGCTCGTCTTCGCTCGTCCCGGCTTTCGCCCTCACCTGCCCGCCTGAGGAAGGGGGGGGACATTCTGGCGCAGAGAACCGCTCGATAGCTTTCGTTGGCCAGCGCCGCTAGGCTGCCGTCAGGGAAACGCCAAGCGTTTGAGGCTGTTGCATGAATCCGATTTTCGGGCTGCCGGTACACAGTGCCCTCGATCTGGAGCGCGTCTGCCCGCAGACCGTACAGGAAAGATGGCCGTTTTTGGCATTCGTGCAACAGCCTCTACCGTATTTGAAACATCCGCCCTGGGGCCGGATTCGCCGGAAGACACACATGGAGCAGGCCGGATCGGTCCGAGGGAGAGGCCGCTTCGACGTCCCGCGAGGCCTGGCTGGCCTCACGCCTCGCAGATCGCCATGGATGGCGATTCTGCAAGGTTCGGACGACGAATCGAGCCGAACCCGAGGCCACCGATCCGAGCCTGCGGAATGGTGTCTGGAGGCGAACCCGGCCCCAGGGGTTGAGAAACTGCGGGAGTCATATTAACCGAATTCATATGCGTGAACAGGGCACAGGAGGATTGCTGAACGGACCCGCAGCCCATCTTAGGGCACGTGGGGAGAATGCTCACTCCTCGGGAAGAAGTTCTATTGGTCCCGATCCACCGTGCCTCGATCCCCCGCGAAGCCGGATCAATCCCCCGCAAAGAGCTGGGCCGGGTCGATCCCGGCTTCCTGCAGCACGGTATCGTAGGCCTGGTCCGGCACCAGGGTCGGCTCACCTTCCATCGCCAGGCGGGAGAGACTTGCCACCCCCGAAGCCGGCGGCGGCGACGGCGGTGACGGCGGGGCGGGGCTTCCCACGATGGCCCTGACCATGGCCTCTTCGACGGCGGGGTTCTGCCAGCCCGCCGGGGGGCTGTTGGCGGTCGGCACCCAGACGAAGTCGGGATGGTTCTTGCCGGTGCCGCGGGCCCAGGCGCCGCCGGTGACCTCGCCGGCCACGTTCAGGTCGAGCGTGTAGCGGTAGGTCTTGACCAGGCCCTTGGTTCCGAGGAAGTCGGCGACGACGTTGTCGTCGGCCAGATAGAGCTTGGTGGTGACCTCGGCCTTGCCGCGTCGGACATCGGTCGTCCAGGTCGTTTCGAAGGCGTAGGCGGGATAATTCCAGACCGGGGAACCGGCATCGGCGTCGATGACGATCGGCACCTGACGTTCCTTCATGTATTCGAGCAACAACCGGTGGAAATGGTGGGGCAGGATGTCGGGGTCCGATTTCGACGAATAGCAGCGGGTGCCATAGAACTGGTGGTAGCAGTCCATGTAGAGTTCGCTGAGCAAGCCTTTCTGCTCGCCGACCGTGAAGACCATGCCGTCGACGGTTCGGGGGTTGCGGGGCTCCGGCTCAAGCGAGGCGGCGGCGGCCCATCCATTGCAGTGGCCCGACCAGTCCTCGCCGCCTCGATGATGCTTGCGCTCCCAGGCAGCGGCGCCAGGGTTGCGACCGGTTCGCTTGGCGACGAAGGTGTCGTATTTCGCCAGCACCTTGGCCAACGGCACCCGCGCCCACGGCCAGTACCAGCCCGACCACGGATGAGGCCGGATGACCGCCACCTCCCGACCGGTCGGGGCCAGTTTGAACGTGCCGGAGGCGGTCATCTGCGCCTCGGCCGCGGCGGGAAAGCTGGCCACCAGGGCGGCAACCAGCAGACCAACCAGCACAGCCCCGGTCAGGGCGGCCCGGCGAGGGCGGCTCCCTCCCCCGGAGGGGGCACCGCGCCGCGAGGACCAAACCTCGATGACATCAGAAATGGCTAAGAGCACAACCAGGGAAGAGGTGCCGCGTCGGACACCCGCAGATCGCAGGGACAAGGCGCATCGGTTCATCGGCGTTCCTCCCCCGGGGCCGGCTCGACCAGGCGGACTTCCATGGCCCGGCCCGATTGCGAGACCGCCCACGGCAGTCCCTTCCACCATTCTTGGCGGATGCCCCCGCCCGGCTGCCCGTCGTCGAGCTCGACGACGAACCCGCGCGGGGTCGGGCTCCAGGTCTGGGACACCCGATCGACGAACGTGGTCGAGGCCACCGCCACCGCCTTCTCCCCGACGACAACGGTTGGCCCGGTCGTATGCGAGGGTTCGGCAAAGGGAAACAGGGGGAGCGCGTAGGGAATCAGCGCCCCTTCCGGGAACAGCGGCGTCAGGCGCCGCGGGTCGAACTCGCGTCGACGGGCCGTCGCCACGCCGCGCAGCGGGAACACGTCGATCACCCGCACCGGCCGCAGATCACGCTGCGCCAGCCACAGGACGGCCTGCACCTTCAGGTCGGGCCGCCCCAGCGGCACCACGTGCAGCAGGAAGCACGGCTCGCCATCGACCTCCCGGGCCGAGCGCACGTGGAACCGCCAACGGATCGGCGGCAGCCAGGCATCCTCGCCCATGGCCAGGTTGCGATACCGGGCCTCGACAACCCAGGCGTCCCCTACCCGCCAGGCGGGCATGAACCCATCGACCTCGGGAGCCGTCACCCCCGGTTGCACAGACAGGGTCAGCATTCCAACCATGAAAAGGACCGCCCACAGGCGGCAGCTCCTGGTCAGCATAGTGCGTTCTCCTTCCCAGACCCTGTAATTCTATCACAGTCTCGGACCCCCTCCCCCAGGACCAACCCCCAGGCTCTCCCCCACATCGCTTCCTCACCTCACAGGCGGCCGTCTGCCCCGGGAGGATCTTCGTCTTGGTTGGAGATGTACCGGGGAACCCAAGTGGCCACCCGGGACAACCTCGCCGGATCGCCACCGCTGAGGGGAGAATGCCTCCAGGGTGGATTTGTGGAGATGACCCTTTCGCGGTAGGATGTGGTCATGGTTGCCCCTGCGTCTCCGCCTTGCCCGCCCCCGCTTGTGGGCTGCGAGGAAGTTCGTGCCGTCCGCTACGCAGGAGGTACCCTGGACCAGCTCACCGAGACAGTGGTGAGGGAAGTGCGCATCCCCGTGTTCATCAGAGAGACCGAGGTGGTGCGCCTGCTGGCCCTGCCCACCGCCCTGGAGGATCTGGCCTTGGGCTTCCTGCGAACGGAAGGGGTGATCGACGACCTGGCGGCGGTCGCCCAGGTCACCGTCGTTCCGCAGTCCCAGGCCGTGATGGTGCAACTGGTCGGGGAGCGCCCGCCCCCCGCGCTCGACCCGGTGCGGTCGGTCACCACGGGGTGCGGACGCGGCCTGACGTTCATCTCCCCCCTGCAGGCGGAACGCTTCCCCCCGGTCACCTCGTCGGCCACCATCGAAGCGACCGCGATCGTGGCCGCCATGCGGGCCTTGCAGCGCTGCTCCCCACGGTTCGACCGGACGGGTGGGGTCCATTCGACCTGCCACCTCGCCCAATGGCCATCACTCATCCCGACGGGATTCGGGGAAGTGACGGGAACCCCGGCATGAGCGGCCGACTTCCCCTTACCGCCGTCGTGCTGGCCGGCGGGGCCGGTCGCCGCATGGGCACCGACAAGGCCCGGCTGCCCTGGCGCGACGGCACCCTGCTCGGGCATGTGGTCGGCCGTCTGCAGGAGGTGGCCACCGAGCTCCTGATCGTCGGTGGGCGCGGGTATCCGGCCGGCGAGCTGCCACCCAGCGGGCCCGCCCTCCGTTCCCTTCCCGGCCACGAGATGATCGGGCCAGTGAGCGGCTGGCGCCTGGACCTGGCCGCCAATGCGCCCGTCCCCCGCTTCGTTCCCGACCCCGACCTGGTCGGGCCGCTGGGCGGCTTGCGCCTGGGCCTGGCGGCCGCCACCCCCTTGCACTCCCATGTGGCGCTGGTGGCCTGCGACATGCCGTTCCTGGAACCCGCCGCCCTGCGGCGGCTCTGGGCCCTGGCGGCTCCTGGCACCGTCGTCATGCCGCGGGGCCCCGATGGCCTCCATCCGTTGCTGGCCCTCTACCCCCGTGACGGGCTTCCCCTCGTCGAGGACCTCCTGGCGCAGGGGCGGCGACGCCCCACCGCCCTTCTCGACCACCGGCCCGTCCGGTTCCTCGACACCCTCATCGATCCTGCCTTCTGGACCCGGGTCCTGACCAACCTCAACTCCCCGCAGGACTACGAGGTCGCCAGAGCCACCGACCGCCGGAGCCCGCCCCCCCTTCCGTGACCCGCGCCTGAAAAGGTCTTCAGGCCCGCTCCGCCGGGCCGGCCAAAATCGCCCGCGGGGGTCCTCAGGGAGTCGGAGCCAGGTTGGCCCGCAGCAGGGCATCCCGGCTGATCAGCCCGCGAAAAGTCCCTTTGCCGTCCACCACGGGCAACCGCTTCAGGTGGTGACGGATCATGAGCCGGATGGCCTCGTCGATGGGGGCGTCCTCCAGCACCGTGATCGGATCCTTCCGCATGAAATCGGCGGCACAGGTCTGGCGGGCCCTTTCCAGCAGGTCACGGTAGCGACGCCCGACATCAAAATACGGGACCTTCGCCACGAGCCAGGCCCAGATCCCCGGCTTCTGATCGGCAAACGCGGCCAGCAGGTCCTTGTCGGTGAGCACCCCGAGCAGGCGGCCCTCCTGATCGACCACCGCCACCCGCTGGCGTCCCTGCAACGACAGGCTGCGCAGCACCTCGGCCACCGGCGTGTCGGGGGGGATGGTGTCGAGGTCCCGCTCCATGATGTCGCGCACCCGGGTCAGGTTGGACACGGTCAACCGGCCCTGCCGCAACTGGCCCCAATCGGGGGACTCCCGGGAAATGACCCGGAAGACATCGGAGCGCGACAGCATGCCGACGATCTCCCCCGCCTTCCCCACGACCGGCAGCCGTTTCAAACCACGGTCCAACATCGACTGGACGGCTTCTGACAGCGGTTGGTCTTCGGGAACGACGGTGACCGGCTTCGTCATGACCTCGGCCACCGTCCGACCCGCCAGCCCGGACAGCACCTCGGCCACTTGGTTCGACCCGAATGCTCCGACCAGCCCGAGGCGCAGGGGAAACCCCGCCCGCGTCATCAGGTCGCCCTGGGTGATGATGCCGACCGGGCGGCGCCGGTCATCGACCACCGGCAGCCCATTGAAGTTCTTGTCCAGCAGAAGGCGAACCGCCTCGGCCAGGGCAGTGTCGGGCGAAACCACGGTGGGCTCCCCGGTCATGACCGACCGTACCCGCAGATGCATCGGCAACACGGTCATGCTCGACTTGTGAGCCACCACATTCACCGGATCGACCGTGATGAGGCCGTCGGTAACGATCTCTTCCAGTTCGGGAAGCACGAGCGGCAGTTCCGAGGTCGGCAGCAGCAGATCGATCCGCAGGGGGAAGTCGTAGGCCAGCACCTCGATGGTGGGCATGGCGACCACCCCATTCTCGAAGCACCCGGCCAGCCCTTTGCTGACGAAGCAGCGGGCCGCGATCTTCAGCTCGGTGACGAACTGGATGACCCCTTCCCAAAGCGGTTTCCCGTCGAACCGGGCCCGCTCGCTGGTATAGATGCGGATGAGGGAATAGGCCAGCACGGATACGCCCCTTTCAAACCCGTTTTGCCAGATAGATCCCAAGAATGACCAGAAGGAACCCGACGAGATTGTTCACCACGAAGTTGGTGCCGGCCAACCGGACGTCACCCGCTCCCACCGCCCGGACACTCTCCCAGGCATAGGTGGAGAAAGTGGTCATGGCCCCCAGGAACCCGGTGACCATGAACAGACGCAGGGAAGGACCGATCAACAGGTTCCGTTCGGCCAAGGTCAGCAGGAACCCGATGAGCAGGCAACCCAGATGGTTGACGATCAGAGTTCCCCATGGAAATCCCGTGCCGAACAGGGAAACCGCCAGCAGCGAAATCAGATACCGGCTGAGGGCGCCCAGGCTGCCCCCTGCCATGACCAGCAGAGCATTTTCCAAGGCAGCTCCCGGTCACCGCACGATGGTCACGGCGCAGGGGGCATGGCTCAACACCGGGCTGGACACCGACCCCATCAACCATCGTTCCACGAAGTTCTTGCCCCGATGCCCCATGACGATCAGGTCGACCTTTTCCTCTTCGGCCACCCGCAGGATCTGCTCGGCGGGATGCCCGACCAGGATGGTGGGATTGATGGTCAGGTTCTGCGCCGCCGCCACCTCCCGCAACATCTGGAAATGGTCCCGGGAGAACTCGCGGGCCGTATCGAACACGGCCCCGGTCTCCACGTCCTCGGCGGGCTCGGGAGGGCGGGCCACCGCGAGCGCGAGCAGGTCGGCCTGGAACTTCCCTGCCAGATCGAGGGCGAACTGAAAGGCCTTCAGGGCTTGCTCCGAGGAATCATAGGCCGCCAGAATCCGCGTGATCATGTGGATGCTCCTTCCGCCGGAGTCGGTTGGTCACCTGCGGGCCCCGCCGCCGGCGACTCGAAACCCTTCTCGGGGGCCCGCAGCAGATGCCCGGGCAGGAAATAGGCATTGGCGATCAGGGTGGGAACCACCGCGCTCGCGATGACCGCCGCCACGAGAAACGAGTATTGGGCGGTGTCGATGATCTGGTGGGTCAGCCCGAACAGGGCCGAGATGCTACCGAACGTCAGCCCGGTCGACATCAACAGGGTGGTGTACATGCCGTCCGACCGGGCATTGCCGAAGGCCAGCGTGGCGGGGAAGACGGCGACCGTCTTGGCGATCAGTTTGAAGACCAGCAGCCACAGGAAGACCGCCGGGGCCCCGATCAGGGCGGGCACCGAGACCAGCGACCCCGCCCGGATGAAGTAGAACGGGGTCAGCAACCCGAACGTCAGGGTGCGCAAACGCCTGATCAGAACGTGGTCCTTGCCGACGGTGCTGGCCAGCATCATCCCGATCAGATAGGCCGGCAGCACGGCTTCACTCTCCGCCCAGACCGCCAGACCGCCAAACCCGAAGAGAATGAGGAGGAGAAACTTCGCTTCGAGTTCCGAAGGGCGCCCCCCGTACCGGGCAAAGAACCGCGGCGTCAGCCAGGGCAACACGAAAAACCCCGCGACACACACGCCAAGGAACAGGATGGTGCGCGAGGAGAAGGGGGCGAACAGGAAGCCCAGGGCCAGAACCGTCCCCAGGTCGGTGACGAAGCAGGCCGCCAACAGGGTTTTCCCGTAATTCGTCTCGTTGAGGCCGAACTCGAGCATGACCGCGTAGACGACGGCCACCGAGGTGGTCGACAGCGCCACCCCCGCCAGCCAGCTTGCATCCACGCTCCAATGCAGGAAGTAGTAGGCCGCGCCGGCACACACCAGGAACGGGCTCAGGAAACTGATGAACCCGACGACGGTCGCTTCCTTCCAATGCTGCCGGAAGATGCGCGGGTCGAGCTCCGCCCCGGCGAGGAAGGTCAGCAGGATGGCCCCGGTCCCGGACAGGAACTTGATCCAGGAGACGTCGGCGGTCAGCAGCGCGCTGCCGAACATCGCCCCGATGAACAGTTGGGCGACCGTGCCGACGACGATCTCGGACAAGGCGGTGGCGATGCCCAACCAGATCGAGACCAAGGTGGCCACGAGGGCGAGCCCCAGCCACAGAGTCGCCAGAAACCAGGTTTCCGCCATGCGCACTCCTCCGGCCTGTAAGGGAAGGTTCGGTAGGAGTCATCAGCCGTTTCGGGCGCTCGAGGGGGGACCCCATCCCCGATACGACGAAGATTTTACCATGCCGGGTCAGGACTTTTCAACTCGCTCGAGGCGCAAAACAAGCGCCCTGGCCCAGGTCGGGGAATGCCCCCCCTTCCCTGCCAGGGCGCTGTGGCGGCGGAGCGAAGCGGGAAAGCTGGCTAGGCCAGCGTCTTCTGCCCGTCCGTCGCCTTTTCGGCGATCGTGAACCGACTGGTATCGAGGAACAGGGTGCAGATCAGGCCCAACAGGACCAGACCCATCCCGCCATAGAAGGAATACATTCCGGCATCGGCCGGATAATGGTCGGTGAGGACGGCAACCATCTGCGAGCCAGCCACTCCGGCGAACGAGAACGCAATCATGATGAATCCGTAGACCTTCGCCATGAGCTTGGGTCCGAACACCTCCGTGACGAACGGAGGCATGGTGGCGAATCCGCCACCCAGACAACTGACGACATAACATCCAAGGATGGCGAACAACGTAGGGCTGGTGGTATTCGCGAGAAGAATGAAGGCCAGTATCTGCGTCCCGAACATGATCTGATAGACCGGCCGCCGTCCAAGCTTGTCGGAAAGGGAAGCCCAGAACAGGCGTCCGGCGCCGTTGAAGAAAGAGGTCAGGGCGATGAACCACGCCCCGTAACTGGCTAGGGTGGCCACCATCGACGCAAGCTTTTCCGCTTCTTCGGGGGTCTTGTCCGTCTTTTCTTTCAGGGCCTTGTACTCGGCGAACTGGCTGTCGGTCTTCTGATACAGATCCTGGATGAGGGGCGATTGAAAGCTGAGGAAGGCGATGCCCGCGCTCACGTTGAAGAACAGGATGAGCCACATCAGGATGGCTTTCGAGGAGGTGATGGCCGACATGAGAGGCGGTTCCTCCATCTCCTGGCCAGCGGCATTGACCGGCGCCGGGGGAGGCGTGTACCCGGCGGGAACGAAACCCGCGGGCGGATTGACCAGGAACCAGCCGCAGAACACGCTGAGCACCAGGAAGATGACCCCCAGGGTCGCGAACACGCTCACCAGATCACCGTTGAACCAACTCATCAGGGTGGGGCCGAGAATCTTGGACATCAGGAGGGCGCCCAACCCGAACCCCATGATCACGATACCACTCACCAGGCCTTTCCGATCGGGAAACCATTTGGCCGTGGTGGCCACCGGAGTCACATACCCGATCCCCAGGCCGACTCCACCCACCAGACCGTAGCCGAGGTACAGGAGCCAGAGGTTCTTCATGTAGAGGGCCCCGGCGGCCAGCAGGTAACTCACGCCGAAGAGTGCTCCCCCGAGAATGGCCAGTCTGGTCGGCCCGTATTTGGGCAGGTTCAGTCCGCCCCATGAGGCAGCGAAGCCCAGGACGAAGATGGTAATGCTGAACGTGGCCGCCACCTGGGTGTTGGTCCAGCCAAACGCCGCGACCAGGGGCTTCTGGAAAAAGCTCCAGGCATACACGGTCCCGAGCAGGAGCATCAAGAGGGTGGCCATCAGGGTGACCATCCAACGATTGGGAACGGCAGCCTCAGGGGGGGGGTCCGACATGGGAAAAGCTCCTGTGCGATTAGTTTGTGAGACTTTTCTCAGCAGCGGCATGTTAATGGATCGCCGTATGCAGATCAAGTTCTTTTTCCTGGAGAATTCGTCCAGGCCGATAGTCTTTTGCCCTCTCGGTTGCCGCGCTTCGGGCGACACCAAGGGCAGCCTGCCCCCCCGTTCCCCTGCCACGCATCGAGCAATTCCTCCCCGAAATGGCCCCCAGAAAGCTCCATTCCTTCCGCAAGAATGTGCTAGCATCTCCCCTTAAGACCCGCGCTGACGAGTGCCTGCTGCAGGAGAATCCCATGGAAAAAGCCTTTTGGAACGTGGCCCTTCGCGCGGGTAATGTGGCGACCAGCCTGGCCTCTTCATCTTCGGATGGACCCCGATCGCGCTGAGGGGATCATGGTGAGGGCATCAGGAGGGAAAAACCCGCGAAGAGCGGCCCCCCCCTCGCATCACCGCATGACGAATGCGAGGGGAGCCTGATCAGGACCGGGGGATCAACCGCAGCAGGAATCTCCGTGCTCGCCGCAGCAGGGGCCATCATGCTCGCCGCAGCAGTCATCTTCCTTCCAGGTGCTGCCGTCGGCGATCTCGAGCAGCCGGATGTCGAAGGTGAGGGTCTGGCCGGCGAGAGGGTGGTTCAGATCGAGGGTGACCTTGCCGTTCTCGATGGCGGTGATCGTCGCGATGGCCAGTTTGCCATCAGACAGTTCCACCTGCATGTGCATGCCCACCTTCAGCTCGTGCCCTTCGAGGCGGGCCTGATCGATGCGGACCATGCTCTTCTCGTTCCGCTCGCCGTAGCCATCGGCGGGAGGAATGACCACTTTCTTCTGCTGCCCGACGGTCATCCCGATGATGCCGTTCTCGAACCCGGGAATGACAGTCCCCCGGCCGATGACGAATTTGAGGGGCTCGCGGTCTTCGCTGGAGTCGAACACTTCCCCGGAATCGAGACGACCGGTGTAGTGAACGGTGACGAGATGTCCGTTGGCGACGGTTTCCATGGGTGCCTCCCTGGGGTGGATGTCGCGATGCTCCGGAACACGGGCGGTGAAATCAACTTGGCGGGGGCCGGTCACGACCGGTCCGCACGGCCCGGTGGGCATTCACGTCGATACACCGGAACAGGGCGATGGACAAGGGTAACCTATATCGGCGGGCGGGTCAAGGCCCGGACCGGCGAGTGAAGGGTTCCGGGCTGCCCCGGGAACGGGCTGGGGAAGGCTGAGCCCGTGTGGTTCGGCACCTTCTCGCCGTGGGAATCAGCTTTTGGGCACCGGGCCTCGCCGGGCAGGGATGATCTCGATCCAGTACCCGTCGGGATCCTCGATGAAGTAGATGCCCATCGCTTCGTTTTCGAAACAGATGCAGCCCAACCGGCGATGGCGTTCCCGGGCCGCCTCGAACTCATCGACCGCGAACGCGAGGTGAAACTCGTTGTCACCGAGGTTGTAGGGCTCGGTGCGCTCGCGCAGCCAGGTCAGTTCGAGCTGCGTGGACGTGGCCCGGTCGCCCAGGTAGACGAGGGTGAACGCCCCGTCGGGAGGCGAATACCGGCGCACCTCTTGCAGGTCGAGGGCTTCGCGATAGAAGGCCAGGCTCTTGTCGAGATCGGCCACGTTGAAATTGAAATGGTTGAAGCGGAACGACATCGGCACTCCTCCTCGGGTCAGTCAGGCAGGCAGGCGAACCGCCTGCAGGAAGGTGGCAAGGTCGGTCACCTCCTCGTTCGCGACCTGCGGCAGGGCAGGCAGTCCCTCGGGTTGCCCCAGACTAGCCTGCCACCCGCCGATGATCCCACTTACCGTCCCGGTTTGCGGAACGGCCGTTTGGCCGCTTCCTCGAGGCGCTTCTTCTCGTCCTGCACTTTTTGTGAGAAATCACGGGCCATGCGGGTGCGCTCCTCGTTCGACTGACGAACGACCGGATTCTCGCGGATGGCTTTCAGTTCCCCTCCGTCGAGCCAGATGCCGCCGCAAACGTAGCATTCGTCGATGAAGATACCCGAGCCCTCGCGGTGCTCGTGATTTTTCATCTTGGCCCCGCACTTGATGCAGAGCCGTTTTTCGCCCGATGGCCCGGCAGCGCCCTGGCGGGGCAGCGCTAGCAGCTTGTCGAGAACGGGGTCGCCCTCCCCCTCTTCGGGTTCGTCGAGCCGAAACAGTTCGGCCGCGTCGAACCAGATCCCGCCGCAGCCGTCCGTGCAGGCTTCCAGCTCGATCCCGCGAATGCGCACGGTTTGCAACTGCTTGCGACACGCCGGGCAGGTGAATCCTTCGTTGATGCTCATCGGTTCCTCCGTTGTTCGGGGCTTTCCCTCAGTATTCCAGAATTCGCCCGGCGATTCAACCCGCTCCTGGCGCTCACCGGCAACCCGGCCATCGGGACCGAACGCGGTTCAGGGTGGGGACGGGGAGGGAAACGCGCAGGGCAGATCCGGACGGCTCACCCTCACCCCCCGCAGGCGGCGGTTTCCCCCTCGTCGATCCGGGGATCTTTCAAGATGAACGGAATGACCAGGAAGCCGGGAATGGTGCAAAGGCAGACGAAGATGAAGAACCGAGGGTAGCCCAGCGCCTGCTGGACCCAGCCGCTGATGAACCCCGGCAACATCATGCCGAGCGCCATGATGCCGGTGGAGATGGCGAAATGCGAGGTCTTGTACTGACCCACGCAGATGAACATCAGGTAGACGGTAAAGGCGGTGAACCCGAACCCGTAGCCGAACTGCTCGATCGCGATCAGCAGGTAGGCCAGCGCCTTCGGGGGATGGTAGTAGGCCATCAACACGTAGAAGACATCGGGCACGTTCATGGCGAAGGCCATCGGCCAGATGCATGTGCGGAAGCCGAACCGGGCGATGGCCATGCCACCGAGGATGCCACCACCGACCAGGGACAGCAGCCCGATCGTTCCATAGGCGACCCCGACCTCGTCGGTCTGCAGCCCAAGGCCTCCCGCCGCGGGATCGGCCAGCAGGAAGGGGGAGGCCAGCTTGACCAGCATCGCTTCGCCGAAGCGGTAGAGCAGGATGAAGGCGAGGATCCGGCCGATGCCCGGCTGCCGGAAGTACGATCCGATGGCCTCGGCAAAGGACACCTTCTCGCCCGAGCCCCCCTCGCTGGAGGTCGGCGCCGCGCCGTCACCCTTCGGGAAGGGCAGCATCAGGGCGTGATAGAGGGCGATCCCCAGGAACAGGACGGCCACCGCCCCGAAGACGAGCATCCACGCCTGGACCCGGTTGCCCGGCTCAGCCCCCATCGCGGTCACGATCGAGCGCAACACCTGGGAATACGCATCGAGCGGAGCGGCGGCCGTCGCCTCGGCGGCGGCCCCGGCGGGGGCGGGCGGCAACTGTTCGAGCTTGCCCGCGGTATAGACCAGCAAGCCCGATCCGAAGATCATGGCGATGCGGTAGAAGGTGGAGCGGATGCCCACGAAGAAGGCCTGGTCGGCTTTGTCGAGGGCGAGCATGTAGTAGCCGTCAACCGCGATGTCGTGGGTGGCCGAAATGAACGCCCCCGTGATGAACCCCGCCAGAGAGGCGGCAAAAAAATGCTCCCAGCCGAGCGAGAAGGCGACGAAGGCGAACACGGCGAACAGGGCGAGCTGGGTGCCCAGGATCCAGCGGCGCTTGGTGGACACCACGTCGACCAGCGGCCCCCAGAACATCTTGATGACCCAGGGCAGGTAGAGCCAGCTGGTCCAGAAGGCCATGGTCGCGGTATCGACCCCCAGCCGGGTATAGAGAATGACCGACACCGTGTTGATCAGGATGTACGGCACCCCCTCGGCAAAATAGAGGGTGGGCACATAGCTCCAGGGGCTCCGTGCCGCAGGGCCGGCGATGACCGCTGGGACGGTGGCGGAAACCGGGGCGGTCCCGACGGAATCATGGTCGTACGACATGGGTTCGTCCTTTCCCGACTGGGGTGGTGGCTTCCGGGCCTGAGGCTACCATCCCCGATGCTCCGGAGCAAGTCACGACCAGGGTCATTTGATTCTCGGCGCTTGAAAGGTTGAGAGACGGTGAAAAGTATCCCGGAACCTTGGGCCGGATGTGCCGGAAGATCCTCATGAAGCCGGCCGAATCGGTCCGAAGGCGAGGCGGATGGCCGCCCCGCCGAATCGGCGTCCCGCGAGGCCAGGATGGCCGGGGCCGCCCAGGCCGGGCCGCGGGCGGCCCGCGCCTCGCAGATCGCCATGGCTGGCGGGGACCGCCCAGGCATTCTGCGAGGTTGGACGCCGATGCGAGCTGAGCCTGAGGCAACCGATGCGAGCCGGCGGAATGGGATCTGGAGGCAAAACCGGCTCAAGGCCCTGGCCATGCAGAAGAGCACGTGAGTTTCCAAAGACCCTGAGTCACGACTGTCCCGGCTTGTCTGGGGGGGCCAATTCCTGTATCTTCACACCCTCCGCGACCGGTCCCTGAGGCCGGCCACGATCCACGAGGTTTGCCATGACTGCTCACCGTTGGCCAATGCTCGCCGCCTCCCTGCTGGCCGCCTGCCTGCTGAGCGGGGTGGGTCCGGCGTGGGCGGAGCGCATCCTGGTCGTCGCGCCGCACCCCGACGACGAGGCGATCGCGCTCGGGGGCTGGATCGCCGACCGCATCGCCAGTGGGGCCGAAGTCTGGGCGGTGGTGCTCACCGATGGCGAAGACTTTCCCAAAGCGGTACGGGCCAGCCGCCTGGCGCGGGGCCCGTTCCTCAAGGCCACCCATTTCCTCAAACTGGGCCGGATGCGACGTGAGGAAGGCCACCGCGCCCTCGGTCACCTGGGGATCCCGCCGGAGCGCCGATTCTTTCTGGCTTACCCGACCAAACGGCTGTGGCGGTTGGCCACCACCACCCGGCCTCAGGAGATCATCCGTTCCGGGGCCACCCGCCAACGGTTCGGCATTGCCGAATGGGCAGGGCAACGGCGACCACCTCACCCCTTCTCCCGTGATCGGCTCGAGGCCGATCTCGACGCGGTGTTGACGCACAGCCGGCCGGACGTCATCCTGCTGCCTCACCCCCGCGACTCCAACGCCGATCACCGCGCCACCGCCCTGGTGATGGGGGAGACCCTCACCCGACACGGGTTCGCCGGAGACCTGCGCGGCTATCTGGTCCATCAGGGGTCCCGGTACCGGTTCCCGCGGCGGCTCGCCTACCAGCCCGACGGCGAGCTGTTGGTCCCCACCGGATTCCCTCCCCCCGTGTCCTATGAGCCCTCAGCCGCGGCAGTACGAACGAAGGAAGCCGCGTTGCGCGCTCACCGCAGCCAGATCCGATTGCGCGACCGCTTCCTGGTCAGCTTCATCCGCCGCAACGAGCATTGGTGGCCCCTCCGGCTGACCGATCTGACCGGTATCCGGCGCTTGCCTGCCGACATCATGGAGCGGCACGGCTCGGAAGAAACCGGCGATCCGCCTGTCGCCCGGGTCGGACCAGCCAGCCCCGACCGCCCGACGGCACCGGGCCGTCAGGCCCGCCCCCGGGGCCGCCGTGGGCCGCGGCGTGATACAATACGCCCAGCCCATTCCCCGGAGGAGATGCCGCATGGAAGTCATCATCAAGCCCACCCAGGATGAAGCCTGCCGCCTGGGCGCCCGCCTGATCGCCCGGATCATCCGGACCCGCCCGGCCCCCGTGCTGGGCCTGGCGACGGGTTCCTCGCCCCTTCCCCTCTATCGCGAGCTGGTCCGGATGCACCGCGAGGAAGGCCTTTCCTTCCGCGACGTCACCACCTTCAACCTCGATGAGTATGTCGGCCTCGATCCCGCCCACCCCGGCTCGTTCCGGTCGGTCATGGAGGAGCACCTCTTCCGCCACATCGACCTGCCCCGCGAGCGGGCCCACCTGCCCGACGGCATGACGACCGACGTGCCCGACCACTGCGCCGAGTATGAGCGCCGGATCGCGGCGGCCGGCGGGATCGACCTGCAACTTCTGGGCATCGGCTCGGACGGCCACCTCGCTTTCAACGAACCCGGCTCGTCCTTCCGGTCCCGCACCCGCATCAAGACCCTGTGGACGGAAACCCGTCGCGCCAACGCCGCTCCCTTCGGCGGTGACCCGGCGAAGGTCCCCCACCATTGCCTGACCATGGGGCTGGGCACCATCATGGAGGCCCGCCTTTGCCTTCTGCTGGGCTTCGGCCGCGGCAAGGCGCAGGCGGTGCGCGACATGGTCGAGGGCCCGGTCACCGCCTCTTGTCCGGCCAGCATCCTGCAGTTCCACGAGCACGCCATCGCCATCGTCGACGAGGACGCCGCCGCCCTGCTGCAGCATCGCGACTACTACCGCGAGGTCTACGAGAACAAGCCGCCCTGGCAACGCTGGGAATGACCTTCCCGGGCAAGCCAGCGTTCATCGTCATGTACGCCACCATGCGGTACCGGTTGCTCGACCTCGATGTGGTGCTGAGCATCGGCGTCTTCTACGCCCTGCTCACGTTCGGCACGGCGGCCGTCTACAAAGGGGTCGAGACGCTGCTCGAGAATGTTCTCGAGAAACAGTTGGGTCTGGACACCTGGTGGGCCGGCCTGGTGCCCGCCCTCGTCGTGGCCGTGCGGTTCGGCCCCCTGCAAAACCTGATCCACTGGCTCATCGACCGGGTCTTTCTGCCGGCCGGGCTCCGTGACCGCCCATTGTTCCGCCGCCCCAACTTCCAGTTCCTCGTCCTCGACCACCGCACCGACGACCTGAAGGCGCTCCGCCAGGATCTCGACGAGGTCATTGCTGAACTGGAAGCGAAGCCGATCCCCCCCGACGCCTCCGCACCTCCCCAGCCCTGACGGCCCTGACCGTTTTTGGCGGAAACCGGCGGCAAGCCTTGCGAGGAGAACTCGCCGCCGCGATGGCGCCGGCCCCTCTCTTCGTTTTGCTCAGGGCAGGGGGCCGACGGTCTGCACCAGCAGGACCCAGCTGGTCACGGGCAGGCCGAGCGCGTGGGCGAGAGGGTCGGGCGGTCGACCGAGGCCCGCACCACGGTGGCCAGGCCTTCCGAGGCGTGATCAACAAGGGAGGCGAAACTGCGTATGGGAACCAATGGAAGCCACAGACCACACGGAGGTCACAGAGCCATCTCCAAAGTCCTCCTTCGTGTTCTCGGTGCCTCTGTGGCTGCCATTTTAGCATCTGTTGTTGCCCACGAAGATACCCGTTTCGGACCAGAGTCTCCGCTTTTTTCCCGAGGCCTCAACCCAGTTCTGAAGGGTGCGATCTCATTCACATGTACTCGTCCATCCATCAGGGAACCCGACCTCCATTGCCTTGGCCCAGAACTGGTTCCACCGGCCATCTGTTTCGTGGAGGCAGCGGAGTGATATGACGACCCCCGCTCCCTCTTTCTTCCATCGCATTCCAGAACACCCGAGACGTTGCTTGATGATGACTTTGCAGGCGGCCTCCGTCACCCCCGAGCCAATGGGGCGTTGACCATCCACATTGAGGGAATAGGGCATGCGATGGAGGTTGTTTCGGAAATACTGAATGGTCTCCTCCACCACCTTTCTTCCCTGGGCACCGGCTTTCATGCTGTTTTTCCGGTGGGACATCTCTTTAACCACACTACGTGGACCCGTCTGCTCGTGCTTCAAACGATGACACCACGTTTCCATCCACTGTTCCCGGTCTTCCTGGCTGCCGGGAAAGATGGCTTCCGCTGCTTTGCCCA
>CALLCO010000117.1 GCA_937998695.1 Candidatus Ozemibacteraceae bacterium | reverse complement strand
GATGGCAACTAAGCTCCTCAGGGAGGAGAGGACTTCTCTGGCAAGGGAAGGGTGGCAAGCCCCCAGGGAGCAGTCAGAAGGAGTGGGCGCCGGAGGTCGGAGGTACGCCCTCGCCGGTTTCCAGGGGCAATCGAGCGGTTATCGAGCCTGCTGCACGAACGCTCCAAACAGCCCGCTTTCATGTACCGTCGATTCGGAGATGCCGATCGGATCAGGGACGTTAGGTACACGACGAGCAAAAAAACGATGCAGGCAACAGGCTCTATAGAGCCTGTTGCACGAATGCCCAAAACAGCCCATTTTCATGTACCGTCCATTCGGAGATGTCGATCGGATCTTGGCTACTACGTACACTGCGAGCAAAAAACCGATGCATGCAACAGGCTCTATAGCGACGCAAAAACGTGCTCGAGGCGATCGACCATCTGCTCGCGCAGGAACTCCGTCCGGACGATCTCGCGGTTGCCGACGGCCTGGGCGGTGCGGGTAGCGAACTCGGCGCGCAGCGTCTTGATGGCGTCCACGAGGGAGGCCGCGGAAGAAGGCGAGAATTCCAGGTTGCCGGGCACCCGGCCCAGGATCTCGCCGCCTTCCCCCCGCAACCCGTACAGGATGGGGCGGCCCGCCGCCATGTAGTCGAAGACCTTCGAGGGGATGGTCTTGTCCATGGTGCCGTCATCTTTTAGCAGCAGGACCAGAGCGCCGCACCGTCGCATGCGCGCCAGAGCTTCCGGCTTGGGAAGGACGCCGAGGAAAGTGACCCGGGTCAGGCCGAGGGCGGCAGCCTGTTCTCGTAGGGCGGCCAGGCGCGCCCCCGCCCCCACCAGGGTGAACCGGAGGTCGGTGAACCCTGCGGCCTGCAAGGCGTGGGCCGCCTCAAGTACGATATTGATACTTTGTACGTGTCCGAAATTTCCTACATACAGGATCTCGATCTCAGGGGAGGAGGGGGGCGGCCCTTCCCGGTCGCGGTGGGTGTCGAGCGGGAACGTCTCGGCCAGCTCCTGCAGATACCCGGCGGGGATGCCGTTGTAGACGACGGTCGGCCGGGGGACGTTGCCGGTAGCGGCGATCTGGTCGGCCATGGGCTGGGCGACACAGGTGATGTGGTCGGCGGCCCGGTAGAGGAATCGTTCGACCTGCTTGGCGGCCCGGAAGAGGGCGCCTTGATCGCCGAGCTGGCCTGCCACCACCGCCGACTCCGGCCACAGATCACGGATGTCGAGAACGAACCGCGCCTTCTTCAACCGGGCGATGACCAGACCGGCCACCCCCGTGAACAGCGGCGGGCTGGAGGCCCAGACCACGTCGAACCGTGAGGGGTGGCGCCACGAGGCGATGATCGCTCCGGTCATGAAAGACAGGTAGTGCCGGATGTAATTCCAGGTGCCCTTGCCTTCCGCCTTGGCCAGGGGAACCCGGGTGACTTTGATGCGGCCGTCGTCGAGAGGGCCTTCCCCGGCCGCCCTGGCCTTGTGCGGCTCGCCCGCGATGACGTGGACGGCATGGCCGCGGGCGGCCAGCAGATCACCCGTCTCCTTGATGCGGAAGGCGGCCGCCGTGATGTCGGGATGGTAGAACTGGGAAACGATCAACAGGCGTTTACGCGGTCCAGGTGAAGGCATAGCGGATGACCTCCGATGGCGTTCCTTGCAGGCGCAGGAGGGTGGCGGGCCGGCCGGCCCCGAACTCGGGCCAGACCCGGGTGCCGTGGATCTCCCAAGGGACGGAGGCGACGAAGTGAACGGACCATTCCGTCCCCGCAGGAGGGGACCCGGAAGAAAGGCGGGGGCTCTGGTTGTCGCGGCTTCGGGGTTCATGGGCGATGGTGCCGCGGGTCGGGTACGGTGTCGGGGGGATACCGGGGTGGTCATGATGGTCGGGCAGGGAAGGCAGGGCAGAAGAGGCTGCGGGGTCCGGAGTCTGGGCGGGGATGATGGTGGCCCGCCGGTCCTCGCCCGGGCACACGGTGAGCCCGGGAGCGAGGTGAAGCAGGGACAGAAAAGCGCCGCGGCCGGCCGCCCGCTCGCGGGTGTCTTCCACCGTCATCCCGTGGTCGGTGGTGGTGATCACGCGGCGGAAGACGTTGCCCTGCACGTCGGTCAGCCGGGCTTCGATCCGGTGGGCGGCGGGGTCGTGAGCGAGCAGGTCGATCCGGGCGCGCCGACCCAGGCGGAATTTGCCCCAAATGTCCGATTGCTCGGTCCCCTCGGTTAACGGCACGTTGTGCGCGGCGGTACGTCGCCCCTGCTCGCGGACCGTGGCCTCGTGGTAGGAGCCGATGCCGGAATCGACCACGACCCGGTGGCCTGCCACCGACAGTTCGTAGGACAACGCGCCGCAATGTGCATGACCGGGTTGGTGGGCGGGGGCGGGAGGGCCCAGATCGATCGCCAGATAGTTCCCCGAGCCCCACCGGCGCACGTAATACCGCGAGTGGGACAGCCAGAACTCTCCCGGCCGACCCGGTATCGGAAAAGGGCCGCGGGCGCCCTGGCTGGCGCTCCTTGGTGGGCCCGCCCGGAACTGCGAACCAATCGACCCGGCCGCCCCAGGTCCGGGGGGGGCTTCGTCGACGGGGCAGGCCCAGGTCGGTACCTGGTCGAACGCGCTATCCTGGAACAGGGCGATTCGACCGTCGGGGTGGGTCAGATGCCCCAGCCAGTCTGCCATGCGAGGGAGTATCTCGGTCAGGCAGGCGCGCAACCGCCCGGCGGCCGGCCCCAGGCCTGCCGAATGCGACGGGCTTGGCATGACGATCTGCGGGTGCGCAACCCCCTGGGTGGAGCGGGGGAAGGTTTCCGGCCCCCGGTGATGCGGCGGAACGGGGACGCCCGGCTCCTCCTGCGCAACGCCTTTGCGATCCAGGACCATCCCCGACCGGCGCGGGGCCGGAGCGTCACCCACCCCACCTCCGCCCCTGGAGTCGGAACCGGTGGGAACCATCCGATCGAGGTTCTGGTGGACCTGCCACAAACTATCCATGATGTCGGCGTGGTACATGGGGCTGCGCTCTTCGTGGCCCCCGTCGGTGAGGATCTGCGCCTCGACCTGGTCGGTGAGCCCGCTTGCCGCCTCCTCCAGCCAGGCCTCCAGGCGTTCTCGGCATCCGGGGATGCCGTGGCAAAAGGAGGGTCTCGGCTCCATTGATCTCGCCCGGGGCTCCGAGGGGGAAATCACGTTCCTCAGGTGCAGGCAGCCCACGCACAACGCGGCATAATCCTCGAGGAGATGGTTTCCCTGGAGATGATGTTCGAGATCGAGTCGCAATCGCTTGACCTGATACCACAGGGCGATATCGACGAGGGTAGCCAGGTCTGCTCCGGTCAGCCCGTCTGACGCAGGAGTTCGGGAGGATGGAATGACGAAGGAACTCCCGCCGCCCACTTCCGACCTCGGGTCGGCCGGGTTTCCACGCCATACGCCCTGGGCCCCCGAAGGCGATGGGTGCGCCGCGAGAGATTCCTCCACTGGCGAGGGCGGCTGATCGTGGAGGCCGCGGCGGGTTTCCTGTCGCCATCTGACCCAGTTGCGGATCCGGCGGGCGGTGACGTAGGGCTCCCAGGGTTCGGCGTGCTCGTCGTCGTTGGTGGCGAGCCAATCGGCGATCAGGAAACGCTCTTCGTCAAGGGTGAAGCGGCCGCGCGGGAAGAGAAACCCGAAGTAGTTCAGGTGATACCGCCACAACTTGTCGGTGAGCGGGCCGCCGCTCGGCGCTCCCGGCTTCGCCACCCCTGCCCGGACGAATCGTCGCCGGCGGACGGCATCCCAGGGGATCGCGTGGCTGGGGCAGGCCAGTTCGCGGCCGATGAAGGTCCAGGTGAAGGTGGGCCGGACGCGGGCCAGCAACTCCTGCCGCAGGCGGAAGGCCAGCTGGGACAAGCTGGCCGGATAGCCGACCGAGCAGAACCGACGGCGCACCCAGTGCAAAGGTCGCCCCCAGATCTGCACCGGACGCAGATGCCGCAGGGTGTGCCACCACCGGAGCAGGTTCATTGCTGGATGAACTTCTGGGAGCTGGGCCGTCCCCAGAGAGGAATGCGGCGACGGAAATGGAAAGCGCTCGCCTCAGGAAAGGCTCTCATTCCGACCCTTCCCGGCGAAGGGGGCATTGATGCTCCTTCCAGGCATGGGTGGGTGAAAAGCATTCAACCCTCATCTGAAACAGGCGGGTGGTCGGTGTGTCCGGCGGCTTCGAGGGTCGCGCGGGTCACCTCCACGATTTCCTCCAGGGGAATGGGGCAGGGTTTGCCGTCTTTGATCGCTGCGAGGAAGGCGGTCACCTGGGCCTGGTGGCCCTTATCCTGCGACCACAGGCTCTCGTGGCTGAAGGTCGGCCAGCCGAACCCGGTCAGGGACTTGAAATTGTCGAGTTGCAGGATGCGGCCGCCGGCGAAGATTTCCAGCCGTTCTTTGGGGAAGTCCTTGTGGCCGTTGGCGAAGTAGTGGACGGAGCCGATCGAGCCGTCGGCAAAGCTCAGCGTGATGGTGGCGACGTCGGGCGGGTGCTGGGCTTCGTCGGGCAGGCGGGCGGCCATCGTCTGCACGCCGGTGATCGGATGGCCGACCAGAGCCCGCAGCAGGTCGATGAAGTGGCAGGCCTCGCCGATCAGGCGACCGCCGCCGGCGGTCGCGTCCTGCGTCCAGTGCTCGGTCGGGATGGCGCCGGCATTGACGGTCATGACCAGGCTGCGGGGGCCGGGTAGACCGGCCAGCAGACGCTGGCAGGTGCGCGTCAGGGGCGAGAACCGGCGGTTGAAGCCGACCATCAGGTGGGTCGGCCGGCGGTCGTTGGCGCGCCGCCAGGCCTCGGTCACCGCCGCGAGCTCGGCGTGGCTCAGGCAGAGGGGTTTTTCGACGAACACGTGTTTCCCCGCCACCAGGGCTTCCTGGACGAACTTCGCATGGGAGGAGTGCTGGGTGGTGATGACCACCGCGGCGATGGCGGGGTCGTCGAGCACCTGCCGGTGGTCGGTGGTGGTGACCCGGAACCCGTACTTGCCGCCGAGGTGGGTGCCCGAGACGCCGCCGGCGCTGGCGATGGTCAGCAGCTGCGCCCCGGCGTCACGAAAGGCCGGCACCAGCGTCGAGGCCGAGAAATTGCCGGCGCCGATGAACCCGACCCCGACCTGGCCGTCGAGTGGGCGGGCGGCGGGGTTGCCGAGGGGAACGGCCTTCCGGCCCAGATCGACCGACCCGTCGTATTCGAGCACGATGCCGAGCAGATTCTCGCCGGCGGCCACCGCGGCGTAGGCCTCGTGCGCGGTGGCGATCGGCACCCGGCGGCTGACCAGCTCGCCGGTGCGGAGGCTCCCTGCCGCCATCAGGTCGAGCACCGCCTGGAAGTTGCGCTCCTCCGTCCAGCGCACGAACCCGATCGGATAGTCAAGGCCCTGCTGTTCGTAGGCAGGGTCGTAGCGCCCGGGGCCATACGAGCACGAGACCTGGAAGGAGATCTCTTTCTTGTAGAAATCGTCCCGCGCCAGCTGCAAGCCGGTGACCCCCACCAGCACCACTTTGCCCCGCTTGCGACACATCTGCGGGGCCTGCTGCATCGGCTCGTTGCTGCGGGTGGCGGCGGTGATCAGCACGCCATCGACGCCGTGGCCCCGCGAGAAGTCGCGGGCGGCCTGCACGGGGTCGGTGCCGTCGGCCAGGTTCCAGGCTTCGGCGCCGAGCTGCCGGGCCAGGGCGACCTTGGCGGGGTCGAAGTCGAACCCGATGACCCGGCAGCCCTGGGCCCGCAGGAGCTGCACGCTGAGCAGGCCGATCAGGCCGAGGCCCAGGATGCCGACGCTCTCGCCGAGGGTCGGCTGCAGCAGCCGGATGCCCTGTAGGGCGATGGCCGAGACCACCGTGAAACAGGCCGTCTCGTCATCGACCCCGTCGGGGATGCGGGCGCACAGATGGGCGGGCACGCTGACCACCTCGGCGTGGTTGCCGTTGCTGACGACCCGGTCGCCCACGCGGAAGCCCGGCACGTCGGGTCCCGCCTCGACCACCACCCCGGCGTGCGAGTAGCCGAGGGGAAGGGGTTGATCGAGCTTGCGGAAGACGGCATCGACGGTGGGAAACAGCCCGTCGGTGCGGATCTTCTGCAGCACCTGCCGGACCTTGTCCGGCTGTTGCCGGGCCTTGTCGAGCCACCCGGCCCGGCCGAAGTCGAGGAGCATGCGCTCGGTGCCCAGCGAGATCAGGGTGCGGGTGGTGCGGATGAGCAGGTGGCCGCGGCGCCGCAGCGGCACGGGCACGTCGGCGAGCAGGATCTCGCCGGATTTCAGGTTTTGCAGAATCTGTCGCATCGGTCGGTCGTCCCTTCGGAGTGGGGGTGGGGCCGCGCCAATTCTAATGCGCTTACTCTCAATGTGCAACCGAACCATCCCTGGGGCAGGCACTCCCTCTACCGCGGTCTTAATGTGACTAACGTATTTGAAACATCCGCCCTGGGGCCGGATTCGCCGGAAGACACACATGGAGCAGGCCGGAT
>CALLCO010000116.1 GCA_937998695.1 Candidatus Ozemibacteraceae bacterium | reverse complement strand
CCCTGCGTGGAGGTTCATTTCCCCGCGACAAAAACCTGGGCAGGTCGCCTGGTCAGGGGGTGACCCGTGGAGCGTCGCTCCAGAGATCTTCCAGAGCGTAGTATTTCCGGGCCTCAGGCTGGAAGAGGTGCAGCACGAACTCGCCGCCGTCGACCAAAACCCAGGTCGATCCTGGATCCTTCTCGACGGGCGTGCCGCGAGCGCCCTTCACTTTGAGCGCCCCGAGCACGCCGTCAGCCATGGCCTCGACGTGGGGCTGGCTGCGACCGGTGCCGATCAGGAAGAAATCGGCGTAGCCAACCAAGTCGCCGACGGCCAGGATCACCAGATCCTCGACCTGCTTCTCGTCGAGCACCTTCAGCACCTTCCGCATCCGTTCGGAAATCTGGGGAACCGCAGTCGGCGTGGTCTTGCCGCCCCCTTCGATCGACGCGCGCGGCCGGACCCCGCGCGCCGCCTTCCCCGCAGCCTTGGCCAGGGACTTTCCCACGGTCTTGCCGGCAGTTTTGCCGGCAGCTTTACCGGCGACCTTGCCGGCAGCGGCGGTGGCGGGGCGGCGTCTGCCGGTCTTCGGACGGTCGGCCGAGGAACGGGTCGTTACAGCCTTGACAACATTTCGAGTGGTCTTACCCACGCGGGAAACCTCCTGAGTGGAAGGTGAATAACGCAGATTCCCCGCCTCCGAATGAAAGCGGAAAACGCCGGACGGGGCCGCGGAGGATGCGCCATCTTGGCGACCGCGGCCCACTTTCCCACCTCGTTTCGGTCGGATCGGGGGCAACCCGGCCTAAAACACCCCTGGAAAGACCGACGAGGCAGTCTTTCCAGGGTGGGGGGCGTGGAGGGAGGAATCGGCAGCTCCTGGGGCCCGGGCTCAGATGCCCTTGAAGACCGAGTAGACGTAGCGGCCGAACATATATTTCTTTTCCTTGACGAACTGGTAGCCCCGCTCGAAGGCAGCCAGATTGATCTCGGCCAGTTCCTTCTTGCTGGCGGGGATCAGTTGGGGCAGGGCCTTGACCATCTCGTCGTAGTCGATCAGCTTGCTGAACTTGGCGTAAGCCCCGGCCATCACGAGGTTGGCGACACGGGCGTTGCCCAGCTCGTCGGCGATCTCGCTGGCAGGGATCTCGACGAGGCGAATATCGTCACGGAACTCCTGCCGCTCGATCAGCGACGAGTTGTACATGAGCATGCCGCCGGCCTTGATGCGGACATTGAACTTGGCCACCGACGGGCGGTTCATGGCGATGACGGTGTCGGGCACCGTCACCAGGGGGGAGGCGATCGGATGCTCGGAAATGATGACCGTGCAGTTGGCGGTGCCGCCACGCATCTCCGGGCCGTAGGAGGGGATCCAGGAGACGTGCTTGCCGTTGCGCATGCCCGCCTCGGCCAGGACCTTGCCGAGGAACAGGATGCCCTGCCCGCCGAAACCGGCCAGGATGATTCGTTCGACTTCCGCTGACATGTGTCTCTCCTCCTTGGTGGGGGCGCCCCTTGGTCGGGGGACCCGCCCGGCGCATCCAGGCCGACTGCCGGTCCATCATAGCAGGCAACCGGCCCGGGAAGCAACCGGGCGAACGTGGTGCTAGCTCTTGTCGACGCCCAGCGTGTCTTTGTAGGTGCCGAGCGGGAAGACGGGCAGCATCTTTTCGGCCAGCCATTGGTGGGCGTCGGTGGGCGACTTCCCCCAGTTGGTCGGGCAGATGCTGACGACTTCGACGAAGGTGAAGCCCTTCCCTTCCTTCTGCAGGCGGAAAGCGTTCTTCAGCGCCTTCTTGGCCTTCATCAGGTTGGCGGGGGTGTTGACCGCCACGCGGGTGACGTAGACCGGGGCCTCGAGCGTGGCCAGCATTTCAGATACCTTGATCGGGTTGCCGCAGAGCTGGGCGTCGCGCCCGTAGGGGCTGGTCGCGGTCTTCATGCCGACCAGGGTAGTGGGGGCCATCTGGCCGCCGGTCATTCCGTAGATCGCGTTGTTGATGAAGATCACGGTGATCTTTTCGCCCCGGTTGGCGGCGTGGACGATCTCGGCGGTGCCGATGGCGGCAAGATCGCCGTCGCCCTGGTAGGTGAAGACGATGCGGTCGGGCCGCACCCGCTTGATGCCGGTGGCCACCGCAGGGGCGCGGCCGTGGGCCGCCTGGTTGAAATCGAAATTGAAGTAGTCGTAGGCGAAGACCGAGCAGCCGACGGGGGCCACGCCGATCGCCTTGTCGCCCACCTCGAGTTCGTCGAGGCATTCCCCGACCAGCCGATGCACCACGCCGTGGTCGCAGCCCGGGCAGTAGTGGAACGGCGTCTTGCTCATGCTCTTGGGTCGCGCGAAAACCTGTTCCATTGTCATCATCGTCTCTCCTTGTTCAGTCGGGCCGCACCAGTTTGTCGACCTCGTTGAGGATCTCGAAGTCGGAAGGCACGGTCCCGCCCGTCCGGCCGAAGAAGAAGACCGGCTTCTTGCCGTCGACGGCCAGCTTGACGTCTTCCACCATCTGGCCGCACGACATCTCGACGACCAGGAACTGTTTGGTCTTGGCCGCCAGGTCGGCCAGCACCTGCGAGGGGAAGGGCCACAGCGTCTTGGGGCGCACCAGCCCGGCCTTGATGCCGCGCTTACGGGCCTTCTCGACAACGGTCTTCAGAATGCGGCTGATGATACCGTACCCGACCAGGACGATCTCGGCGTCGTCGACCGCGTGGGTCTCGACAGCCAGGTGCTTGTAGGCGCCCTTGGCGAACTCGTCGGTCACCACCTGGTATTTCTGGTAGAGATGCCAATTGTGCTCTTCGAGCTGCTCGACATCGAGAAAGATGGTCGAGCAGAGATTGCGGCCACCCTTGCGGGGGTTCGGGTTGCCCAGCGCCCAGGGTTTCTGGTTGATGTCGTAGGTGGTGGGGGCGGGCAGCTGCACCGGCTCCATCATCTGCCCGAGGATGCCGTCGACGAGCAACAGGACCGGGTTGCGGAAGCGGTCGGCCAGTTCGAAGGCGGCGATGGTCATGTCGGCCATCTCCTGGACCGAGTTGGGGGCGAGCACCAGGGTGCGGTAGTCGCCGTGGCCGCCGCCGCGGGTGGCCTGCCAGTAGTCGGACTGGGCGGGCGAGATGTTGCCCAGGCCGGGGCCGCCGCGCACGACGTTGACCACGACGCAGGGCATCTCGGCACCGGCGATGTAGCTGAGGCCTTCTTGTTTCAGGCTGACGCCGGGGCTGCTACTGCTGGTCATGACGCGGGCGCCGGCGCTGGCCGCCCCATACACCATGTTGATGGCGGCGACTTCGCTCTCCGCCTGCAGGAAAACCCCCTCCACCTCGGGCAGGCGCCGCGCCAGGTAGGCGGGCAGCTCGCTCTGCGGGGTGATGGGGTAGCCGAAATAGTAGCGGCAACCGGCGAGCACCGCGGCTTCGCCGATCACCTCGTTCCCCTTCATCAGGACTTTGTCGGCCATCGTCACTTCTCCTTGCTCACGCGAAAGACTTCGATCGCGATGTCCGGGCAGCTGCGGGCGCAGAGAGCGCAGCTCGTACATTTCTCTTCGTTGAGCATCTTGGCGGGGTGGAACCCCTTGGGCGTCAGGTGCTCGGCGACGCCCAACACTTTGACCGGGCAGCGCACGATGCAGATGCCGCAGCCTTTGCACAGCTCTTCATGAATGACCCACTTGGGCATGCCTTTCCTCCAGATGGTGACAGTCGTTCGCCCTCCAGGATACCGGAGAGCCCCCCAGGGATCAACCCTGGTATTCGTAGCCCCGGACGAAGGCCGCCCGGTTGATTTCAGCCATTTCCACCTTCTTGGCGGGGATCACCTTGGGCAGGTCGGCCAGCACCTTCTGGTAGTCCAGGAAGGGGCAATGCCGCACGTAGGCGCCCGCCATGACCAGATTGGCGACCTTGGCGTTGCCCAGCTCGTCGGCGATCCGGCTGGCCGGCACCGCGATCACGTTCAGGTCGTCCCGCCAGGCCTCGCCTTCGATCAGCGAAGCGTTGTAGATCAGCGTCCCGCCCTTCTTGACCTTGGGCTGGAAGCGCGCCACCGACGGGCGGTTCATCGCCAGCAGCGTGTCCGGTTCCTGCACGATCGGCGAGGCGATCGGCGTGGTCGAGATGACCACGGTGCAGTTGGCGGTGCCGCCGCGCATCTCGGGGCCGTAGGAAGGGATCCACGAGACGTGCCGTCCCGCCGCCATCCCCACCTCGGCCAGGATCTTGCCGAGGAACAGGATGCCCTGTCCCCCGAACCCGGCCATGATGATTTCTTCGACGTCCTTTCCCATGGGTTGCTTCTCTCGATCTCCTTGGTTGGAATCCAGGTCAGGCGCCCGTCGGCCCGAGCGGCGGGGCGTCTTCTTCCTTGCGGCCGAGATGCCAGGGGTCTTCCCAGAACCGGCGGATGACGAAGACCGGCATGCCGTCGAGGGTGGCGAAGCCCCCTGCCCGGGCGGTCCCGGCCGTAGACATGACCAGGCGGTCACCGAAGGTGGCCGCCAGAGTATCAGACATCATCGCGAACGCCAGAGGCACCTGCACCCGCTCGGCGACCGCGCGCAGGCGTTCGAGCCCTGACCAGAACACGTCGGGGGTGGTCTCGGCGGCCAGGTGCGGGTTGGCCACCAGGTGGGTGATGGTCAGCGCGGACAGCTCACTGTAGCGCCGCATGGCAGCCACCATCTGCTCCGGGGTCTGGAACCCCGGCCGATAGGGATTGATCACGCACAGCACCTGCACCGGCCGCTTCCCGGCCAGGTCGGTCAGGCGGGCCAGCGGCCGCAGCCCCAGTTCCCCGCCCCCGACGTCGCAGACGATGGGAAACCCCGGCTGCTCGAACGTGCCCCAAACCCGGGCGGGCAGAGCCGGCACATCACCATTCTGCACGCGCGCGTCGGGGGTGACCAGCACCACGCCAGCCGCTTCCAGGTCGGCGCGCAGGCGGCGCACCCGGAAGAACGGGTTGATGATGTCGAGGTCGAGCAGGTGGGCCTGGCCCGGCCCGAGCTGGGAAGCGTTCCAGACGGAGAGGTTGAGGGCCAGTTCGGTCTTGCCCGCCCCGAGACCGCCGATGAGGAAGGTGACCTGCTCGGGCCCCCCGAACGGCTGAGACATAGCGGCTCAGCGGCCGATGGTGCCGACCAGCTCCTGGAACTTCTCGTACTGGGGCACGTCGACCCGTTCGATGATCTCATTCATCACCATCTCCATGGTGGTGATGATGGCGCCGGCCCGCCGCATCTTCTCGAGGGCGACCCGCCAGTCGACCTTGCGGCGCGAGCTGGTGGCGTCGAGCACGACGTGGACGCGATAGCCCCGGGTCAGCGCGTCGAGGACGGTCTGGCAGACCGAGATGTGGGTCTCCATGCCGACCACGACGAGGGTGTTGGTGTTCATCGCCTCGAGGCGCAGGGTCAGATCTTCGTTGCCGAAGCAGCTGTAGCGGCTGCGCTTGATGGCTTCCAGGCGGGGAACGAGGCCCTTGATCTCCTCGATCGAGTTGCCGAAGGTCTGCGGCGCCAGCTCGGTGATCAGGATGGGCAGACCGGTCAGACCGGCGAAGGAGACCAGGGTCTTGATGTTGTTGATCATCGGTTCCTTGCGGTAGATGGGCTTGATGCAGCGCTTCTGCACGTCGCAGATGAGAAGGACGGTGCCTTCGCGGGTCAGGATGTCCGGATGTCGCATCGGATGTGTCTCCTCGCCGTTGTCAAATGGTCAACACATAGTCGCGGCCGAAATTGTTGTCCCAGTGGGTTTCGGTGGTGGTGCCGTCGAACCGCACCATTTGAAAGCAGTAGACGACCTCGGAGCCCCGGGGGGCCCAGATCAGCCCACGGAAGCGGCGCGGCACGGGCAACCGCTTCATGACCAGGCTGCGCCCCTTCTGGTAGAGCGGGTCGCTACCCCGATACAAGGCATGGCTGACCGAAAACTCGCTGCCCCAGTCGATGCCGTCGACCTCGAGTTCGGTGTCCTGCGGATAGGACCAGGGGCCGACACTCCAGTGCAGGCGCACGTGGATGATCTCGCCGGAATGGTCGATGAACTCGAACTCGCGCGGCACCACCAACTGGGAGAAGGTCGGGGAGATACGCTCCCGGCCTTCCCCAAACTGGGCCTGGAAGAAGTAGTGGAACAGGTACTGGTCCTTCCCCTCGTAGTGAGTCGGGAGGCGGACGATCCAGGTGCGGCGAAGCGGCACGCTGCCCCATTCGGGCATCATGACAAACGACTGGGTGCGCGACCAGTCGGCGGCCAGATTGACCGGCCCCAAAGTCATGTGGAAGGTGACCTTCTCGATGCCGTCTTCTTGGTCGACCCACTCTTTTTTTAGGTAGGTGAACCCCTCGAACGGTCGGGTGACCGGCACCTCGACGGCGGCGCCATCGATGGCGGAAGGACTGTCGAGAAGAGGCTGTTGACTGGGTGCGTCGATCATGGTTCGGTACCCTCGGGACCAGGGCAGAGTATACCACCAATCTCCTGTTCGGGCCAGCCAAATAAAAGGCCCCCTCCCCCAACCTGATTGGCCAACGAAAAGCGGGCTTGGTCAGGGGGGTGGTCCGCGTCGGTCAAGAGCATGCCCGCTGCCTCCCAACCAGGCGATGCGCCATGCCCAACGCCCTCAACGGGTCGGCGGCGGCAAGACCTTGCCGGGGGAGCCCTGGGGGATAAGGGGAGATGCCCCCGCCCCGTCTCTGAAGGCAACCAGAAAGAGCTCGCCTGTCCCGGCGAAACGGCCAAACCTTTTGAACCCGCTTCCCTGGCCCGCCACCGTCAGAAATACCGCAGGAGGATTCCCGGGCAGGCCCATCACAGCTCGGCAGCCTGGCTGCGCACGCGATATCCCTTTTCCGGGTCACCGGGAAAGGCAAGACGGAAGCCCTCACCGAACTCATCGGGCGGAATGGCTGAAATCAACCCCTGTTCGACCAGTTCGTCGAGGCGGTTCGGCCAACGACCAAAGCGGGCTTTGAACTCGCGGTTCTTGTCCTCGAGCAGCATCATGGATTTCAGCCATTGTTGCCGGGAAAGCACCCATTCCCGCGAATCGGGGTCGTCGACCGAGGCGAGCAGCTCCTCGGTCCGTTGCAGGGCCCGTTCCAGCGTGGTTCCCCGGCTGAGCAGGTGAACCGTGGAAAACTTCAGAAACGGGAGGGCGCCGGGCAACTCGCTGGCTTTCTTGTAATAGGCGGCCGCTTTAGCGTAGTCCTCCATCTCCAGGTAGCAGAAGCCGATCCAATAAGGGATCCGCCATTCCCCGGGGTTCAACCGCTCTCCTTCCTCGAGGAGGGCGATCGCCCGTGGCAGGTCGGCGATGGTAACCGGGGTCACGATCCCTCCGAAGAAAGCGGCGTTCACCAGGCGGGGATCGAGACGCATGGCCAGCCGGAACAGGGCGAACAACTGTTCGAGCTTGCTTGCCTGCTGTTGCGCCACCTCGAGCACGCCTTTCATGTAGAACGCCTGCGCCAGCGGAGCGCGGAAGGTGCCGCTCAAGCGCTCGACATACTCGGGCGCGGGCACGAACGGCACCGGCTTCTGGTCGGTCGGGAAGACGTCCCGCATCCAGATCGAGAGACCGACCACGGCGGCGAACAAGGCCGCGAAGATCGGCCAGACGTGCCGGGTCAGGCGGGATTCAATGCTCATGCCGCGCAAACACCTGCCAGGTGGGAAGGAAGACCACCAGGATGTACAGGATCGCGTAGAGGGTGATGCCGGCCAGGAACCCACCGTCCACGGTTTCACCATGGATGGCCTGGTATTTGAGGTCGAGCTTGTCGAAGTTGGGCAGGAGGTGGTAGACCGTGCGAGATACAGCCATCGGCACCGCCGTCGAGGCTTTGCTTTTGAGCGCGAGCGGATAGACGGCAAACTCGGCAGCCACGTAGGTGAAGACGGTCATCAGAGAGGCGAAGATGGACGAGGACAGCAGGCTGCAAAACAGGGCGGTGAACGCGCAGATGACCGCCAACTTGAGGAAGATCGACCAGGCGCCCAGCAAAAAGGCCCATTCCCATGCCCCCTCATGCCAAAGCACCCCGGCGCAGACGACCGTCGCCAGCCCCAGATAGGCCCCGACCAGGAGGAAGTTGCCGAGCAGCCGTCCCAGGGCGTGGTCGAACGCCGAGACGTAGGTAAGGTGGATGGCCTGGATGCGGGTCTCCCGCTCCCGGTAGTAGCTGGCGACCGCGCCGAAGACCACCAGCAACAGGGCGCTGATCTCCATGGCGGTCAGGCCGAAACTGCGCAGCATGATGGCCCGCTGGCCGACCGACAGCACCCGCAGGAACCAGGCGACCCCGAGCAGGCCGACAAACAGGAGGCCGACGATGCGGAAGGTCTGGGTGCGCACGCCCTGCAGGAAGGTGATGCCCGCCATGGCGACGATCTTACGCATGGCTACCTCCAATCTCCTGCAGGAAGGCATCCTCCAGGGAGGCGGCGCCGTGCTTCTGCCGGAACCCCTCGATGGTACCCAGGTAGCGCAAGCTCCGGTCGTGCAGGACAGCGATACGCTGACACAGTTTTTCGACCTGGGTGAAATCGTGGGATGACAACAGGATGGTCTTGCCTTCGCCGTTGAGCTCCCGCAACCAGTCGAGCAGCCGCTGTCGGACCAGAGGATCGAGCCCGAGCGTGGGCTCGTCGAGGATCAGGAATTCAGGATCTTTCAGGAGAGCGATGGCCACCCCCAGCCGCTGAATCATGCCCCGGGAATAGTCGGCGATGGGTTTGTCGGGATCGAGCCCTGTCTTGGCCAGCAACCCCACCGCATCGGGGCGGGGGCTGGCCACCGCCCATCCCAACAGGCGCAGGTATTCCCGGGCCGTCAGTTCGCCGGGTGGCAGATAGAATTCCGGCAGGTAGCCGATCTTCGCATGGATCGTCGGCAGGTCGAGCGGCCGGCCCTCGTAGTGCACTTCTCCCCCAGTCGGGAAAAGGAGCTGCAGCACGCACTTGAACAAGGTCGTCTTGCCGGCGCCGTTCAACCCAAGGAGACCGAAGACCTCCCCCCGCTGGACCGACAGGGTCAGGCGGTCCAACACCGGAACAGCGCCGAAGGACTTGCTCACCTCACGGATGTCGAGCAGCGGTTCCATGGTGATTCACCCTCTTATGGGATCGTGCCGATCCCGTCCGGGGCATATTTTACCACACCCCCGGCTCATTCCGCACGCCAGGTCACGAAACCCGCAGGGCAAACGCAGGCTTTCGTACACCTCGCCTTTCAAGCCCCGAGGCTTGGTGAAGCTTGGCGAATCATGGGCTTGCGGACAAACAGTTAAACAGTTTCCGTGAAACCCGCATGGATGACCTTCGGGACACAGGCCCTCTTCGGGCGTATTTTGCACAGGATGGGCATTTGGGGTTTGCGTTTGCCCTGACGAGACACGGGGGAAAGCCCACGCTCAGTTCTTGAGCGACTTTTTGGCGGCCACGATGTCGCGGATCATCACCTCGGAGTCTTTGGCCATCTTGCCACCGGGCTCGAGGCTGATGACCTTGTTGAAGGCCTCCATGGCCCGATCGAAGGCATCGATGCTGCCGGCCAGCCCCTTGTCGGTGAGGGCCAGGCCCATGTGGTAGTAGAACTTGGGCTCCCGGTCGTTCTGGGTGATGGCCGCCTGGAACTTTTCGATGGCCTGGTCGAGCTGGCCCTTCTTGTACAGATCGTAGCCCTCGTTGTGCAGGACGTCGGCCGGATTGAGGGGGCCGGCGGGGCTGGCGGTCGGGTTGTTGGCCCCGCTCAGGTTGGCGGCGATGGCGGCGGCCTCCTGCCGGGCCTTTTCGGCCGCCCGGGCGGCCTCCTGGGCCTCCTTCTCTTTCTGGATGGCGGCCAGGCGGGCCTCCTCGTCCGCCTTCTTGCGGTCGAGGTCGGCCAGCACGGGCGCGATCTGGCCATCATAGGGGGTCTGCTCCTGGCGCAGAGGGTCGAGCGTCTGGCGGGCATCTTCCAACAGCCCATTGAGGTAGAAGATCATGCCGAGGTAGAAGCGTGCCTCGTTGTCCTTGGGATTGGCCTCGAGCTTGGGTTGATAGGTCTCCATGCCCTTGCGCAGGAGCCCCCGGTCGTCCATCGACATCAGGTCACGACGGGCCAGGATGATCTCGAAATACTTTTCGAGCGCGGGGTTCAGCCCCTCTTCGGCCCACCGCTCGAACACCGGCCCCAGGGGTCCGTCGTCGGCGATGATCGTAGCCAGAGCCCCATCGGGCCCAGAGGCGGCCCCGCCCTCCCCCTCCGAGAGGGAGAGGTCGATCTCGTCTTCCTGCTCACCGGTTCGTCGGGGTTTGGCGACCTTGCCTTCGGGGACGACCAGCCCATACGGCCGCAGTCGCGTACCCGAGCCGATCAGGGTCAGGGTCTCGTAGACGACCAGGTCGCTCTCCTTGTGGGCCGGGGGGAGGTCCCCTTCGGGGCCGACCAGGCGGGCCAGGGCGGCCACCCGGGCGTGGCCGGGGGCCTGTCGCTGCAGCTCGGCGAGCAGCTTGCGGGCCTTGTCGGCCTGCTTGCGATCGATGTAGATCTGCACCAGCCAGACTTTGGCGTCGAAGTGACGGGGGTCGAGCAGCAGAACGTTCTCGAATTCGACCGCGGCCCCGGCCAGGTCGCCCTTTTCATAGGCCTTCTTGCCGGCCGCCATGAATTCGATCACGTCGCTGGGATCCTGGGCCTGGACAAGGCCAGGGAAGAGGCCCACCAGCGCGGTCACCCCGAGCAGGGCGACGAGCCAGCCGAGGGTCAGCCGGCGGGCGGTCAAAAGGACACCTCCGCCCCCAGCACGGCGATCTTCAGGGCCACCCGGGCATGGGTGGGAATGACGTGCAGCTGGTCGGCGGTGTAGTTGATGCCGCCCGCCGCGATCATCTCGAGGTAGCCGTCGCCATCGAGATCGGCGAAGGTCAGCGGGGCGATGGCCTTGCCGATGAAGCGCGGATACCCTGGCAGCACCCGCCCATCGGCGGTCAGGGCCATGATGTAGCCGGCCTCCTTGCCCTGGCCTTCGGGGTTCCAGGCGGTGTACACGACTTCGAGCTTGCCATCGCCGTCCAGGTCGATGATCTGCGGGGTGTGGTAGATCGAGTGCTTGGTCACGAACGGCCACCCAGGCAGAGGCTTCCCCTTTTCGTCGCAGACCATGACCGTGCCGTCGGCCTGGCCGATGATGAACTCGTCTTTCCCGTCGCCGTTCAGATCGGCCAGGCGGGGAGCGGAATGGGCCCCATCCGTCAGCTTGAACTCGCTGCGCAGATCGCCGCTGTTCGTCCACAACAGGAACCGCTTGTCGGGGGTGGTGGTGAAGATCTCCTTCACGCCATCGCCATTGACATCACCCGCCCCCACATCGAAGGGCCAGGTGAGATTGGGCACGGTATTGATCGGCCAGCCGCGGGCGTTCGTTCCCGACAGTTGCATAACGTAGACCTTGCCGCTGTCGTCCTTGGTCAGGATCTCCTTGGTGCCGTCGCCATCGAGATCGGCGGTGACGATCTTCCCCGAGACCGAGGTGGTGACGGGGACTTCCCAGATCAGACGGCCGTCCTTGTCGATCCGGCTGACCATCCCCGATTTCGCCCCGACCAAACCGGTGCCGACGAAGACGTTGTAGTTGCCCCCCCCATCGACATCGGCCACTTCGGGAGCCGACAGGCGGATCTTGCCCCGCAAGGGCAGCGACCATTTCTCGCGCCCGTTGCGGGCCACGCAGTAGAGTTTCCCGTTCATCGCGGTGGCCAGCACCTCGGGCTCGCCGTCATTGTCGAGATCGGCCACGGTGACCTCGGACAGGATCGGCGAGTTCACCTTCTTGGGCCAGTTGGGAGGCCGCAGGATCTCATGCCCCTTGGCCGAAAAGATATGGATCTGCCCGTCGGTGGCCCCGAAGATCAAATCGCGCATGCCGTCGCCGTCGATGTCGTCGAAGACCCGGGGCTGGCCGTAGATGTCGCCGGTGACCTTGGCGGAAAACCCCTTGAAGCGGGGCCCGCTATCGCCCGACTGGGCGGCGATCGGGCCGGCGGCTCCGAGCCCCAGGGCGATGGCGACCAGCAGGATAGTCAGTCGGTTCATGGGCACCCTCCTCACGACAACGTTGGACGACCGGATGGGATGGCCGGGCGGCGGTCAGTACTGGACGAAATTCCGGATCACCTTGACCAAGGTCTCGACCCGTGCCGAGATGTTGGCGCCAGGCACCTCGCCCACCACCACCACCTGCCACACGTCGTAGAACCCTATCAGCACCTGATTCTTGTAGTACGGCACCCCGAACATCTCCTTGAAACTGCCCGGAAGCACGTAGGGTCTGACCAGTTCGACCCGGTAGCGTCCGTCCCCGAACTGGACGTTGTACTCCTTGTCGATGCGCTCGATCGTGTACTTTCCGGGGTAGTCGAGTTTGGCGTTCCCCAGCCGGTACTGGTTCAGGATGTTGATCATCACCTTCTCGATCCCGGCCTGGGCGAAGTTGCGGGCCCGAATACGGTGGGCTTCCTTGAAGATCATGTCGGTGGTCAGGCGAGAGACCAGCCAATAGGAGATGCCGAAGATGCCCAGGATGAGCAGCATGATGAAGGCGTAGAAGGCGATGAATCCGGCGCGGGCTGGAACGACCCCCAGGACGGGGGAAGTGGGCCGCGGGCGCCAGGGATGGCGCTCCTGCGCGGACCCGCCCCGGGCCCACCGGGTGACCGGCCCGCTTCCCGGGGCCCGCCTTCCGCCGAACGTCGTCACGCCGCCTCCCGTCCTCACGTCGAATGGATGAATTTGACGCAGATCAGATCGGTATCGAGATGGACGCCGAAGTTCAGGTCTTCACGGATTCTCGGGTCGTTGTCATCGATGATGGTCATCTGGACCACCACTTCGTAGATGTCGAGCGGGTTGGCCAGAAAATGAAGGTTCTCGACCCGGTCGGAGACGACGACCCGCCGCTTGGTTCCGTTGGGGTCGGTGGTTTCCCGTAGCAGGGCCCCATTCTCGAGGAACAGCCGGACATGAATCTTCTGGTCGGGACGGGTGAAGATGGCATGGTAGAAAACGATCTCCTCGCCGCCGTTGTCGGGGTTCTTGTCGGTGTCATAGATGCGTACGAGATTGGGGAAGAGGTCGCCGATTTTCTCGCCCTGGAACCACAGGTTGCCGCGGGCATCCTGCGAGACGAGTGGATTGACCCGCTTGATGTCGGTGAAGACCTGCTTCATAGCCAACTGGACCTTCTGGGTGAACTCCATGTGTTTCTGGCCCCAGCGCCAGGTCCCGAGGTTGGCTCGGTAGACGAGGACGATCACGAGACCGATCAGAGCGGCGATGACCGTCGACACCGCCAGCTCGACCAGGGTGAATCCGGACCGTCGCATGGAACCGCCTTTCCCGTTCAAAATTTGGCCGAGGTTTTCAGTTTGAAGGAATTGGTGTTGGCCCGGTAGGTCACCAGGCGGGTGGTGCGGGGAAACCCGTTCTCGATCCAGTTCAGGATGACCGTTACCTGGACGAGGTTGGTCTCCTTGTCGCCGGTGCCCAGCACCGTGTGGTCGGGAGCCAGCGAGATGTCGAGCGTGCCCGAGGCCTTGTACTTGTCGCGGAAGAACCGGGGCAGGCTGAACTGGGGATATTTGTCACTGGGCAGATCGACGGTGAGGGGGATGTTGTCCCATAGGAAGGAATCGCTCTTGGCGCGGTCGAGGATGTTTTGGGCGGCGATGGTCGCGGACAGGATCAACCCGCCCTTCTCGACGGTGCGGGACCCGCTCAGAAAGAGGGCGAGGACGGGTACGATGCCCGCCCCAACGATCAGCAGGGCGAGCATGGCCTCGATGATCGTGAAGCCGCGCCGAAACCGGTCAGAACCCGCGGCGCTTGCGGTCTTCCACGTCGGGGGAGACATATTCCTTCTCGTGCTCCTCGAAGGTCTGGAGGTATTCGATCCCTTCCCGGGCGTTTTGGGCGGCGGGGGAGTTGGGATATTTCTCGACGATGCGCTGATACGCCTGCAAAGCCAGCTGGTTCGACTTGTTGCGGAAATGGATCTCGGCCATGCAGTATTCGGCCACGCTTGCCTCTTCCGTGTTGGCATACTGGGTCATGATCTCCTGGAAGAGATTCATGGCATCGCTGTAATCACCGCGTTCCATCAGTTCCACGCCCTGGGTGAACTTCCGTTCGAAATCGGCCCCCACCTGCCGGGACACCGCCCCGCCGGCCCCGGGGCCGGCTTTGCCCCGGCCAAACCCCTCGGTGGGCGAAGTGATGAAGGCCGACTCGAGGATGGACAGACCCCGGGATGGGGCTCCCATGCCGGGTTGGGTGGGGCGGGCGGGGTCGGCCGCCGGTTGCCCGGGACCGGTCGCGGGGCCCAGGGCGCGGTCGGTGGTCTGACGGCCGCAGCCGCACCCGGGAGTGAGGGCGAGGGCCGCCACCGACAGGACCAGGACCGACAGCGACAGCCAGCGGTCGGGGCGGGTTCCCGGGACGGGGCGGGGCTCTGCCATTCCTTCCTCCTAGCAGAGGTGGGCGGAGATGACCTTGGCGAGACCGTCGACGAGGTGCCGGATCTCTTTTTCGTCGGGGCCTTCGGCCATCACGCGCACGAGGTTCTCGGTGCCCGAGGGGCGCACCAGCAGGCGCCCCCGCCCCGACAGTCGTCGTTCGGTAGTGCGGATCTCGTCGAGCACCTGCGGCACCGCCTCGAAATTCTTGTTCTTGACCCGAATGTTGACCAAGACCTGGGGCAGCTTGGACATGACCTCGCTGAGTTCTTTCAGGGTGGCCCCGGTGGCCCGCATCACCTTGAGCAGGAAGCAGGCGGTCAGCAGACCATCGCCGGTGGTGGCGTAATCGGACAGGATGATGTGCCCCGACTGCTCGCCCCCGACCACGGCCTGGGTCTTCTTCATCTCCTCGAGCACGAACCGGTCGCCCACCTTGGTCTTGAAGATGCGGATGTCGAGGTTCTTCATGGCCATGTCGAGGCCGAGGTTGGCCATCACCGTGGTCACCAGGGCGTTGCCGGGCAATCGTTCCTGCTGTTTCAGGTAGCGGGCCACGATGGCCAGGATGTAATCGCCGTCGATGATGTCGCCCTGGGTGGTCATGGCGATGACCCGGTCGGCGTCGCCGTCGAACGAGAACCCGACGTCGAAATGCTCGCGGGCCATGACCTGGGCCAGGGCCTGGATGTGCGTCGAGCCGACCTTCTCGTTGATGTTGATGCCGGTGGGGGTGGTGCCGATGGCATCGACGCTGAACCCGAGATCGGCGAAGAACTTGGGCGCCCAGGGAGCGAGGGACCCGTTGGCGCAGTCGATGGCCACTTTCAGGCGACGGGTCGAGGGGGCCTCGCCCAGCACCTTGGCCAGGCTGCTCAACCAGAAGGAGACCGAAGCGGTGTCGGCCACAATCCGACCGATGTCCTGGCCGACCGGCCCGTCACTCTTGCCGCCCGCCGCCAAGTCGGCCTCGATCTTTTCCTCGACGGCGTCGGGAATCTTGTAGCCGTCGGGGCTGAAGATCTTGATGCCATTGTCGGGATACGGGTTGTGGGAGGCACTGATCATGATCCCCCCCATGCCCTGCAACTCGCGGGTCAAGAAAGCCACCGTTGGAGTGGGAACCACCCCGAGCAGGCGGGCTTCCGCGCCCACCGAAGCCACCCCCGCCGCCACGGCGTGCTCGAGGAAGTCGCCGGATAGGCGAGTGTCCTTGCCGATGAACATCGGCCGGTTGTGTTTCTTGTGGTTGTCCAACAGGTGCCGGGTGGCCAGCTGGGCGATCCGGAAGGCGGTTTCGCCCGTCAGCGGATACCGGTTGGCCACGCCCCGCACCCCGTCGGTGCCGAACAGTCTGCCCATCGAACGCTCCTTGGTCTCGGAAAACATTCCTCTCATAATTCTACCACACTCCACTCCCCACGTCTTGTAGTCTTGTCGGGCCGGCACCCGGGGAGTATACTGGCGCCGACAACGACTTCCACCCCTGACTTCCCGACGGTGGCCCCCGCCCCGGGATGGGGGGTGGTATTGTCTGTTGTCACGGCATCATCACGGAAACGGATACAGCAGATGATCAAGAAGACATGGCGGCTGGTGCGGGATGTGATCCTCTCCCTCCTGCAAGGCATCTTCGCCTGGCTCAGCTTCAACGGCGAAATCGAAGCCATGGCCGAGGCGCTCAACCACAAGCTCGAGGAGCCGATCCAGAAGATCGGCACCCGCATCTTCTCGCATCCCGGCGGCTTCATCAAGGACCTCGGCAAGCGACGTCTGAACATTGCCCAGGCCTACATCAAGATCGCCCGCGACCAGGTGCCCCAAAATGCCGAGGAGCGGTTGACCGCCCTCAAGATGCTGCTCGAGCAATCCCTCCACGCCAAGACCATCAACATGCCCCTCAATACCGCCCGCGTCCAGATCAACCTGATGAAGGAGGCGGTCAAGGCGCAGGGCGACAAGCGGCGGCAGATGGAGGCCCTGGCCGATTTCGGTCTCGCCTCGTTCGGTCAGGAAGCGGTCATCCGGCAGTTCCTGAACCGGTTCCACATGATCGAGGTGCCCGAGGAGGACCTGCCCCTGCGTGACCTCGACCTTGGCTGGGACGACCACGTCCATGACTTCCTGTCGGAAGGGCGCAAGACCCCGACCCAGGTCCTGCTCGATGCCTTCGTCAAGGGCATGTCCAGCCTGACCCTGGTCTACTCGAACATCGACGAACCGCTGGTCATCCACGAAGCCCTCACCGCCGGCCAACTGCTCGGCATCCGCGTCCAGATCGGCATCGAGTTCAGCGTCGGCCGCAGCGGAGCCCGCCGGCACTACATGTACGTCCCCCCCGACATGGAGGACAGCCGGGCCTTCTTCGCGTTCTTTGCCGACCGCCACGAGGTCTTCGGCCCGTTCCTGCAAGGGCTCAAACGCAACGCCGACAACCGGCGCAAGTCGATGGCGACCGCCCTCGAGCGATTCAACACGGTGCAGCGCCCCAAGCTCAACGCGGGCTATCCGCCACAGAGCCCCTGCTGGCTGCCCCCCGTCACCCTGGAAGACCTGGACCGGGTCGTGGTCTCCGGGCAGGCCAACCGGGTCCACCTCGGGGAGGTGCTCTACCAGAAACTGAAGGAGATCTTCCACAACCGGGTTCTCGAGCTGAAGGCCCAGGTCAGCGCCGCCCGCGAGCGATTCAATCGTGGGATCTACAGCGAGTGGGAGATGAAGAACCTCCTCGCTCAGTATCAGTCGGTGCGGGAGCAATACGAAACCATGCAGCCATGGGGTCTGTTCTCCCAGTACATCGAGATCGGCGAGGCGGGCGACTACGACAGTGATTTCCTCGACGAGCAACCGCTGCTCGACACCCTGATCGCCCAGGGCGGCAAAACCGTCTGGATCCACCCCCTCGAGATCGGCCTGAAGGAATCGATGGTCAACCTGCTGCGCCACGCCAGCCGCATCACCCACGTCGAGACGCTCAACCTGCGCGACAGCACCCATCGCAATCCCAACGACTTGATCGTCTTCAACAAATTCATCTTCCTGCTGAACAACGGCCCCGCGGACGAATTGACGCGGTTCTTCGAACAGAACGCGATTCCCGAGGCCACCCCTGACCTGGTCCAACCCGCCCTGGCCGCCATCCAGGGCCGGGGCATCGTGCCCATCTGCGGCAGCGACTCGACCGGCCGCGACCCTGCCATCCCGGGCATGGGGTTCATCCGCACCTCGAGCATCCCGCCCGCCATCCGGCAGCCCTTCCTCGACTCGCACTACAAGCTGGCCCGGCCCATCGCCAAGCTGGTGGTGACCAAAGGGAAGAAGGTGCCCGAGGAAGCCCTCGACGAGGAAAGCCTCGACGTCATCTGCATGGGCAAGATCGGCAAGCCCATCCGCAACCTGGTCGGCGACGAGCCCGACTCCAAGGTCATCACCTTCACCCAGTTCTGGACCTACCTCAACCCGACCCTCAAGAGTGTGCTGCGCATCCTGGTCGGGTTCGCCGTCGCCTTCACCTGGATGAATTTCCAGTTCATGCTGGTCACGGGTATGACCTTCGCCAGCCTGTGGTTCTTCATCACCGGCATTCGCAACCTCCTGGTCGACCTGATCGCTTCGTCCGGTTCCGATTTCAAGAACTGGTCCCTGCGCAACGTCAACTGGGACAACCTCGCTCAATCCTTGTTCTGGACAGGCTTCAGCGTCCCCATCCTGGGCCTGGTCAAACTCCAGTTCGATGCCCTCTGGCCTTACCCCGAGGGAACGGTCGAGGTGCCCCATCTGCTAGGGTTCACTCTGATCCAGGGGGGGATGATCTTCGAACTGGTCAAATTCCTCTTTCTGTGTGTCGCCAATGGCCTGTACATCACCACCCATAACCGGATCCGGAATTTCGACCGACGGGTCCGGCGGGCCAATTTCTGGCGCACCCTGATGGCCTGGCCGTTCGCCACCGCCTTTTCGCCCCTGGGCAACCTGCTGGGCATCCCCAGCATCGTCCAGGCCAAGTTCTGGTCGGACTTCGTCGCCGGGTTCATCGAGGGGTCGGGCAAGTTCAACCAGCGGTTCGTGCTGCGACAACGCGATCTGAGCGAACTGCTGCCCCGCCTCGGGTCCCTCGACCGTGACACCCGGTTGACCGCGATGCTCGATATCCTGTTCATCTGGGCCCGCCAGCCCCGCGGCAAGACCTGCCTGCGTCAACTTCTCCTACAGATCCCCACGTTCAAGGAATGGTGGCGGGGCAGCCAGCTCACCCCGGCTGAGCGCCAGGCCCGCCAGGCGGTCTTTCATGGCTATTTCGTGCAGTTGAAGGCGTTGTTCGACGACCCGGGCTGCCTGGTCATTCTATCGGAATTCATCCTCAAGAACTTCCGCCATCGGGAAGCGGTCATCTTGACCGACATCGTCGGCTCGGAGGTCGAGGCGTTCCGCTTCTGGCTCAACGACCTGAAGAAGGAGTTTCCCGCCTCACTGACCGCCTCCTGACCCCGGCCTCCGCCTTCCCATTCCACGCGGGAGACAGGGTCATTCTGTGGCAGGGACATGCCTCTTCTCCAACCCGTGCGTGGGCCGGGGGCATTCCCCCCGCGCCAGGGAGAAAAACGACGGAACCGGGGTCGGTCTGACGTCGACCGACCCCGGTTCCGGGAATGTGTGGAAGGGGGGACCGGTTCGCCGGCCCCAGCCGCGAGATTCTCCTAGCGACCCGCGGCCGCGCCGGCCACGGCGGCGATCTCGGTGGCCTTGCCCAGGATCGACAGGCCGAAAACCATCGCGAAGATGCCGACCGTCTCGATGATGCCAAGGGCGATGATGATCAGACCAAAGCCCTTGCCGCCGCTCTCGTTGAGGCAGCGCACGCCGGCCGCGCCGATCTGGCCCTGGCCCCAGGCCGAGAAGAGTTCGCCGAGGCCGCATCCGATGGCAGCCCCCAGCAGCAGCAGGGCGTTCTCCGGGGTGGCCGCTTTGGTCAGCATGCTGTTCATCAGAATCATGGAATAGAGGGTCTGGCTGATGGGGGCCGCCACCATGATGATGTATTGGAAGGACAGGTTTTTGCCGGCCTTCCCTTCGCTGGCCCAGGCCCCGGCCGCCGCCGAGCCGGCCGCATAGATGCCGAGGGCGCTGCCGATGGCACCCAGACCGAGGACCAGACCGGCGGACAGTTTTCCGATGACTTCCAACATGATTTCAGCTCCTTGTGCGATGGATTGCGCTCACGATCTTTTCCGGAACGGATCGAACTCGCGCCCCAGCCATTCCATGCCGAGGTGGTTCGAGAATTCCAACAGATTCAGACGGACGCCATGGGCGAAGAGGGCGACCAGTCCCAGGGCGAAGTTCATCAGATGGGCGGCGACCAGCACCAGCACCATCAGTACCAGCGGCAGCGGCCGGGCCAACTCGTTGAAACTGTGGGCGAGGATGCCGCCAGCCAGGCCGACCGCCCACAGGCGGATGTAGCTGATGATGTCGGAGAGGAAGGAGGCGGCATTGAGGGCGATGGCCCCCAGGCCCCGACCGATCGCCGACAAGAGATTCCAGGAGGGGGCGGTGAACAGCAGGATCAAGGCGAGCGAGAGGCCGAAGCCCGGGAGCATCCAGGCCGGGGCGGGTTCGTCGTTGACCAGCACGAGCACGAGGGCATACATGGGCCAGATGAAGAGCAGCCAGCCGATTTCCCCTAGCAGAGCGGGTTCCCAGGAACGGCGCATGATCTTCCACACGTGGGCGGCCGTCAGATGCACCGCCCCGATCAGGAAGCACAGCCATTTCAAGGTCTTGGTGGCGACCTCGGGGTTGTCGGACAGCAGGCGGAACCGATTGAGGGCGACGGGGGCCTCGCCGAACCAGGTGTTGGTGACCACCCCATACAGGAACGTGCCGGCGAACAGGGCCAGGAACAGTTCGAGGACGGGCCGGGGAATTCCGCGGCCGATGAGAGGCTTGAAGGCAACGGCGAGCGCCACCCCGGCGACCAGGCCATACCCGGCATCGCCGATCAGGAAGGCGGTGAAGACGATCAGGGCGGGAAAGAAGATGGGGCTGATATCGGCCTCGCGGTAGCCAGGCACGACCCCCAGCAGGGAGAACAGCACCTCGATCGGACGGCACCACCAGGGGTTGTCGAGCTTGGTGGGCGGCTGCTCGTCGTCGGTGGGATCGGCGAGCTGGAGGCCGACCGGTAGTTTCGCCCGGTCAAGGGCGTTCCGAAGCATGGATTCACTGGCGGCGGGCAGCCAACCCCGCAGCACGAAGATGGGTCCCTCGGTTAGCAGACCGGATTCAACCTCGGCGAACCGCTTGCGTTCGAGCAGCTCCTGCTGGTAGGCCCGGATCTCGGGCAGGCGCTTGGCCAGTTCGCGCATATTCTCGCGTAGGCGTTTCTCCTCGTCGAGCACGGTGGCGAGAGCCGCCCGCCATTCGTGCACGTCGCGTTCGGGCTGGGGAATGCGCTTGGCGGGCGGCGCTTCGGCAATGGGGGCCTTGGCGATGGCCAGGACGTATTCTTCCCCGGCGTGTTCGGACAGGGTCTGACAGACATCGGCCTGGATGGCTCCGGCGTAGCCGGCGGGGCAGATGAAGAACTCGACGTGCAAGCCGCGGGCCCGCAGGGCCTGCAGGTCGTCCCGGGCGATGCGGCCCCAGGGGGCGACCCGGTCGATCTCGTGGGCCAGGGTCACCTTGTCGGTCTCGAGGCGGGTCAGCAGGACGAAATCGGCCTGGAACTCGTCGACGATGCGCGACGGAGTGCCCGGCGGCGGGATCTGCCCTTCGGCGGGGGTGACCTGGGCCAGCACATCGATGGCCTGGCCGACCTTCTCGATGTCTTTCAGCAGGTCGGCCGGCACGTGCAGGCCGGCGGGGTCGACGGGCTCGACATGGACGACGCCCGCCTCCTGCAGGATGGTCAGGACGGCGGTGCGATCCGCCTGGCGACCGGCCAGCAGCAGGCTCTTCATGGGAGCGATCATGCCGCACCTCCGGCTGCCGCGGCCTGGGTCTTGCCCTTGGCGATCTTGGCCCGACCGACGCCCGCCACCTGCTCTTCCCCGAGGGCGATGCGGATGACGCGGATGTTCTCGACGGCGCGCGGGATCATGATCTTCTCAAACAGGTTGACCCGCTGGGTCACTTTGCGCAGCTCCTTCTGCAGGACGCGCTCCTGCTCCATCAACACCTTGATCCATTCGCGCAGTTCGAGCAACGCCTTGACGAAGGCGACGCCCTGGTCCACCCAGGGCGGGGTGGCGAACAGGCTGTAGGGCCGCACCTCGTAGACGACCGAGACGAGGATGGGCAGGTCGATACCGGCGACGTTCTTGACCCCGCGCTGGATGTCTTTGACCCGGACCAGCCGGGTGACGGGGCCGGGGATCGATTCGCTGAACAGGGCGACCCAGCGGTCGATCTGGGCGATGCGGTGGTCGATCTCGCCGCGCACGCGCGCACGCTCGACCCGCACCTTCTGGATCTCCATCTGGATCTGTTGCTTCTTCAGCAACAGGGTGGGCAGGAAGCGTTTGAACATGGCCAAGGACCGCCGCTGGCGCAGCAGTTCCGGGCGCGTCTTCTTGATCTTCTCGGCCATCGCCTGTCAGCTCCTGCGGCGGTTCATGCTTTCTTCGGCCAGTATTTCTCGGTGAGGTTCGACCGGATGCCGGTCTCGCGGGGTTCGAAGCTCTCGGCGAGGATGTTCCAGCACATGTTCAGGGCGTCGAACAGGGGAATGTTGAGCGAAAGATCCATGATGCGGGCTTCGAACGCCTCGCCGTATTTCAGGAGCTTGTGGTCCCACGAGGACATTTCGAAGCCCATGGCCCGCTTCTCGCGGGTCTCGCGGCATTTGGCATAGAGCTGGATACAGCCGTCCATGATGGCGCGGTGATCGTCACGGGTCTTGCCGTTGACCAGCTGTTTGAGGCGCGACAGCGAGCCGAACGGCTCGATGACGCCGCCCTTGACGTAGAACTGGCCCTCGGTGATGTAGCCGGTGTTGTCGGGGACAGGGTGGGTGACGTCGTCGCCCGGCATGGTGGTGACCGCCATGATGGTGACCGAGCCGGCATCTTCGAAGACGACGGCCTTCTCGTAGCGGGCGGCCAGCTGCGAATACAGATCGCCCGGGAAGCCGCGGTTGGAAGGGATCTGCTCCATGGTGATGGCGATCTCCTTCATGGCGTTGGCGAAGCTGGTCATGTCGGTGAGCAGGACGAGGACGCGCTTCCCCTGCACGGCGAACTTCTCGGCCACGGTGAGAGCGATGTCGGGGGTCTGCAGGCATTCGACGACGGGGTCGGACGCGGTGTGGATGAACAGGATCGAGCGGGACATGGCGCCGCCTTCCTCGAGCCGGTTCTTGAAGTACAGATACTCGTCGTATTTCAGGCCCATGCCGCCCAGGATGATGACGTCGGCCTCGGCCTGCAGGGCGATGCGGGCCAGCAGCTCGTTATAGGGCTCGCCCGGGATCGAGAAGATGGGCAGCTTCTGCCCCTCGACCAGGGTGTTGAAGACGTCGATCATCGGGATGTTGGTGGGGATCATCCGGTGCGGCATCAGGCGCACGGCGGGGTTGACAGCGGGCCCTCCGACCATGACGAGGTTGTCTGTCAGCGCCGTGCGCCCGTCGCGGGGCTCACCGCCGCCGGTGAAGATGCGGCCCAACAGGTTGTCGGAGAAACTGAACCGCATGGACGACCCGAGGAAGGAGACCCGGTCGCCGGTGGAGACGCCGCGGGTGCCCGAGAAGATCTGCAGCGAGACGTCGTCGCCATCGACGCGGATGACCTGGGCGAACGATTTGCCGGCCTTCCCCTCGATCTCTGCCAGCTCTTCGTAGGCGACGTTGGTGGCCTTCAAGGTGGCGACGTTTCCGGCGATGCGATCGATGCGGTTGTAGTATTTACGCATGGCTGGCTTCCTTCGGCTGGGCGGCGCCCGTGGTCAGGCACTCGCGGATCTTGGCCTCGGCCTGGGCGAGGGCCGGGGTGTCCCAGGGGGTGTAGTTCCAGGTGCGGAACCGTTCGGTGAGGGTAAAGAACAGGTCGCGGGCGGCCTCTTTATCGGGGAAAGAGAAGGGAAAGGCGAGCACCTCGCAGACCATCTCGAACAGCTTTTTTTGGCGGGGGGGCGGGCAGGCGGCGTCGACGTCATCGAACGAGTTTTGCTGCAGGTAGACCGTGTCGAGCAATTCGGACTTCAAGTAGACGATGAAGTCTTCGATGGCGGTGCCTTCCTCGCCGACGACCTGCATCATCTCGTAGATGCTCTTGCCCTTCTTGAGGAAGGAGTGGGCCCAGGCCACCTTTTGCGGGTCGATCAGCCCCTTGTATTTCGACCACGATTCGAGGGGGTCGATGGCAGGGAAGCGGCGGGCATAGGACCGGGCGTAGGACAGCCCCAGGAAGGCGCCGACGACCTTCAGGGTGCCCTGGGTGACGGGCTCCTCGAAGTTGCCGCCGGCCGGGCTGACGGTGCCGCCGATGGTCAGCGAGGCGATGCGGCCGTCGGGCAGCTTGACGATGCCGCCGCGCTCGTAGAAGCGGGCGATCGAGCTTTCGAGATAGGCGGGGAAGGCTTCTTCGCCGGGGATTTCCTCGAGGCGGCCGCTCATCTCGCGCAGGGCCTGGGCCCAGCGGGAGGTCGAATCGGCCAGCAGCAAAACGTTGAGACCGAGCTGGCGGTAGTATTCCCCCATGGTGACGGCGGTGTAGACCGACGATTCGCGGGCGGCAACCGGCATCGAGCTGGTGTTGCAGATGATGATGGTGCGCTCCATCAGGGTCTTGCCGGTGCGCGGGTCGGTCAGGTGGGGGAACTCGCGCAGGGTTTCGACGACCTCGCCGGCGCGCTCGCCACAGGCGGCGACGATGACGATGTCGATCTCGGCGTGTCGGCTGGTGATCTGCTGCAACACCGTCTTGCCCGCGCCGAACGGCCCCGGGATGCAGTAGGTGCCTCCGAGCATGATCGGGAAGAAGGTGTCGATGATGCGTTGTTTGGTGACCAGCGGGGTGGTCGGCAGGAGGCGGGTCTCGAAGAACCCGAGGGGAATGCGGACCGGCCAGCGCTGGATCATGTTCACCGAGCGGGTCTGGCCGTCTTTTTCGAGGACGGCGATCTCCTCCTCGATGGTGTAGCTGCCGGCGGGCTTGATCGACTTGATCTTCCAGTCGCCCGCCAGATCGAAGGGGGCCATCAGGAAGTGATCGAAGATACCCTCGGGGACCTTGCCGAGGTTGGTGGCGGCGCGCACCGTCTCACCGACCTTGGCGACGGGGGTGAACTCCCACTTTTTGGCACGGTCGAGGGCGGGCAGATAGTGGCCGGGATCAAGGAAGCGACCGACCTTGCGGGCCAGGAGGGGCAGCGGGTTCTGCAGGCCGTCGTAGATCTGGCCGAGCAGGCCCGGCCCCAGTTCCAGCGAGAGCAGTTCGTCGGTGATCTCGACCTCGTCGCCGGCCTTGAGACCGCGGGTCAGCTCGAACACCTGCATGTCGGCGCGGTTGCCACGGATGCGGATGATCTCCGACATCAGGCGCACCCCGTCGGACCGCTTGCAGTAGGCCACGGCATTCTGCCGGATGGCGCCGTCGACCTCGGCGGTCACCATGTTCCCGTAAATCGTGACGATCTTGCCGATCAGGCTCATATCGAGGTCACCTCCTCGAGGATGTGGATGCCCTCAGTCCGGTTCAGGCGCGCGTGGCGCAGCAGAAGGCGCAGCTTGAGGATGTAGGCGATCAGTTCTTCGATGCGGAACGAGTAGCGGCCGGCCTGTTCTTCGAGGAAGCGGACCCGGCCTTCGTCCAGGATGCGTTCGGAGGCGAGGGGGTCTTGCGCGAGGCAGGCTTCGTGGATCAGCTCGGCGTGGTCGAAGCTTCCCTCGAGATCGAGGTCGGCCGGGACCTCGGCGGGCCCCAGGCACGGGACCGCCTTGGTGCCGTCGGTGGGCGGCGGACCGGCTTCGGCCAGGGCCTTGCGGCGGGTGGCCACCATCTGCCAGCGCAGGGAGCGTTCCCAATGCGCCCAAGTGGTCAGCAAATCGCACCCGGTGGCGGCCCCCAGGCGGGCGATCTCGCGGTAGAAGGCGTCCCAGAGGTGGGTCAGCCAGGCATCTTCGGGCTGGGACGTCTGCTCTTCGGCGAACAGGGCGACCAGGGCGGGCGGCAATACGCCCTCGCCGACCGGTTCCGGACCAGAGGCCGGAGCCGTCCCCGGCGTGCCCAGACCGAGCCGGCGCCGGATCAACGCGTGCAAAGTCGATTCCAGTTCAATGACCTCGAACAAGGTGCGGATCTCGCAGCCGGGCAGGTCACGGACGAGGCGGGCCACCTCCTCGAGAGTGATGGGCGGGGGGTCACCGACGGCAGGAAGCGGCGGCAGGAACGACAGGAGATCATACAGCCCGGCGGCCACAGGCTACTTCCCCGACTCCAGGCGGGCCTCGAGGAGTTTGCCGAGTTCGGGCGACAGCAGGCGGCGGAAGGCGGCAACCACCGACTCGTCGGTGACCTCGATCACCTGGGCGCTATCCTTCTGGCGCAGCTCGAATCCGGCCTTCTGCAGGCCTTCGGCCAGTTTGACGCGGGCGCCAGCCTTCTTGAACAGGTCTTCGATGGCCGCCTTGGCCAGGGCCTGACCGGTTTTCACTTCCCAGTCGTGGGAGCCGGGATGTTGCTCGAGGAGTTTCTTCAGGGCGTCCTTGACCACATCTTCGGAGCGAAGGGCTTCCCCCACCTTCTCGGACAATAGGGAAGCGGCCACCTCCTCGATCTTCTTCTTGACCATGAGGATGAGATCACGCGCCACCAGCTTCATTTCCGCTTCGGAGCGCTGGACCTTCTGGGCGATCTCCTCCTGGGCGTCGTGCTTCATCTTCTTCACCGACGAGGAAGCCTCGTCGATGATGTGTTGGGCCCGGGCCTTGGCCTCGGCGATGATCTTCTCGGCTTCCTGGCGGGCGGCTTCGATACCTTCCTCCCGCAACTGTTTGGTGAACGTCGCCACATCCGTCGCCATGGCCAGCTCCTTTCCTCGATAGGGAATCGGCGGTCCGATCCGGACCGAGGGGTCAGATATACCACAAGGCCCCCCCGTTTTCAATCATCTGTACCCCCGCCCACGGCAAACCGGGACTAATTTCCGGGAGCCGAGTTGCCGATGAACTAACCGGAACATAGGGCCCTTCAGGAGGTAAACGATGACGCATCGTCGGCTCAGGTTGCTCCTCATCTCGCTGGGGCTGCTGGTCTGCCTCACTTCCACCGCCCAAGCCACCATGGGGATGTCCTCCTCCCGGGGTGGGGCGGGCGGGGTGAAGGTCGTCCAGACCTTCCCTCCCGATATGGCCCAGGCCGTCTCCCCGAACACACCGTTGACGGTCGAGTTCGGGGGGAACGTCAGCCAAGCGTTCTACCAGACGATCAATCTGAACCTCTTCCAGGGGAACACCCTGGTCGACGGCGAGATGTTCTACAACCCCGCCGCCCGCCAGATCATGTTCAAAGCGAAGCGCCCCCTGCAGGCCGGTCAGACCTACACCGCCCATCTGACCTGGGCGGCCGGAGCCGGCAACGCCGAAAAGGTCTGGAATTTCCAGGTCGGCGGCGCCGCCCCCACCACCCCGGTGCCGTCCCGGCCGACCGCGATGACCGAGGAGATGGCGGCAGGCCCCGCCCCGACCGGGCCGGCCTTGCGGATCGTCCAGGCCAGCATGGCGGGCGGCTCCCAGGAAGCGCAGCGCCCGCTCGAGATCACGTTTTCCGAACCCATCGACCTGGCTTCCCTGCGGGAAGCCCCCGTCCGCGTCATGGACGGGAAGACCCCCTTGGGGATCGATTACCGCCTGTCGCGTGACCGCAAGACCCTGACCCTGATTCCCCGAACTCCCCTCCAGAACGGCCGGGAATACGGGGTGACCATCACCCAGTCCCTTCTCGGGGGGGCCGGCAGCCGACTGGCCCGCAACGTGGTCATCCCCTTCCAGCTCGGCGCCGCCCAGGACACCGAGGTGAGCTCCCACATCCTCGAAGAGTCCCCGCCCGACACCCTGACGACCACTGGAGCCGGCGGTCTCGAGAATCCCTTCGGCGACGACCGGTCATCGTATGCCTCCCCGGCCCGCCCGGCCGCGGCACCCAGTCGCCAGCGCCCCAATCCGACCGCCCCGGCGCCTCCCCCGCCTCCCCTCAAACTGATCGGACTCTCTCCTCAAAACAACCAGACGGTCACCAATTTGAGTCAGCCTGTCACCATCGCCTTCAGTGGCGAGATCCGACCGGAGACGCTCAACGAGTTCACGTTCCGCCTGGAAGACGATTTCGGGCCGGTTCCCGCCCGCATCCGCTATCTGCCGGATCGTCGGCAGGGCATTCTGACCCCTATCGGCCTGCTTGACGCTGGCAAGAGCTACCGGGTGATCATCACCCAGGGGATCACCGACACCACCGGACGCCCGCTGCAGAAGGGCATGACCACCACCTTCGCCACCGGGTATCCGGGTGGCGGATCACCCGAGGTACCCGACCTGTTCGCCGCCCCGGCCGCGCCGCCCGCCGCCCGGGCAACCCCCACTCCTCGCACCGCCACGGCTCGGCCCAGGGGCTTGCCGTCCCCGGCCGGTCGGCGGGCCGAACCCTTCCTCGAGCCTGCCCCCGCTCGCCATCCCGACCAGGAGACGGCCGAGCTCGAATCGTTCGACGACGGCGAGGAGATGGCCATGACGGTCCCCGTCCGGCCCGCCCCCCGAGCCGCCGCCCCGACCCGGACGGCGACCGCCCCGCGGGGTGCCGCCGGCCGCTCCCCCACCCCCGCCCGCCTGTCGTCCTTCAAGGTCTCGCAGATCCTGCCCGGCGCCAACGCTCAGGCCGTGGCCCGCAACAGCCGCATCCAGGTACATTTCTCCGAGCCGGTCAACCCCTCCACCCTCAACCCGATCACCATCTCGGTCTTCGGCGACCAGCGCCGGGTCGAGGGTAAAGTGGTCTACGACGCCCGCCGGCAGTGTGCCATCTTCCAGCCCGCCGAACCGCTGAAGGCGGAAACGGAGTACAAGGTCCTGGTCAGCGACAAGATCCGCAGCGCCAGCGGGGAGCCCATCAGCAACCGGGTGGCGTGGCAGTTCACCACGACCGGAGATACCCGCCCCACCTGGCGGCCCCGGCCGGCCTACGAAGCCGACGCCTCCTTCGACATCCCGCTCGTCGACGGACGGGCCCCCGCCCTGCGCGCCCCCGCCTCCCGGCCCTCCCTGCAGCCTCCCACCAAACCCGGCACCGCCGGCCCCGCCTTCACCACGGTGCGAGAGAACCACTGGGCCTTCAAATCGCTGCGCCACATCACCGGCAAGGGCCTGCTGCCCTCCTTCCCCTTCCGGTCGACCTCCAACGTCACCCGGTATGAGTTCGCCAGCGCCCTCAACCACGCCCTCGGCAATCTCAAGGCCCAACGCACCTCCCCGACCAAACTGCGGTTGAAGGTGGCCGACATGGTCGAGCTGTTCCAGTTGGTGATCGAGTTCCGCACCGAACTGCGCTCGTTCGGCGTCGACACCCAGTGGTTCGAGGCCTTCATGGCCCGGCAGGGGGTGCGGACCCCGGACGTCGAGGCCCGCGTCACCGCCCTTAACCGCCGGGCCGGTTGAGACCGCTGTGGGCGAACCCCGGCCGTGGCCTGGGACCGCGTCGACCTGTGAGGAGACGCCGGTTCCGGGCTTCCGGCTCGAATTCTCCCTGAACCGGGACCGCACCGAGGCCTATCTGGCCGTCGGAGCCTGGCCGGCGGGCCTCGACACCACCACTGCGGTCGCCTTGATCCGCCAGGCCGTCCTGATCAAGTTCCCGACTCGGGCCTGCCTACCGTTCTTGAGCGACGAGCTGCCCCGTCTGGCCCAGGCCAAACGGCCGTTCCACGGCCAGATCGTGGCCCGGGGCCTCCCCGCCGACCACGGCCGGGACGGCCAGGTCGAATTCCTGGTGCGCCGGCCATCGCGGGAGTTCCTGGTAAAGCCCGACGGCGCGATGGACTTCAAGACCCGCGACCTGTTCCGCAGCGTAGGCCCCGGCGAAACCATCCTGGAGCTCCACCCGCCCACCGCGGGTACCCCGGGGGTGACCGTGCTCGACGAGCCCATCCCCCCGCGGCCGGGGCGCCCCGTCCGGTTGCTGCCCGGCCTCAACGTAGTCACCGAAGACGGGCCGGGGGGCGTGACGGTGGCGCGGTCCGCCTGCGCCGGGCAGATTCATGTCGAGGAAAAACCCTTCCAGGTGCGGGTGCGGGTGACGCCGGTCCTCACCGTCAACGGCGATGTCAGCTTCCAGACGGGGAACATCAATTTCAAGGGATCGGCAATCATCCACGGTTCCGTCCTGACCGATTTCTCGGTCACCGTGACCGGCAACCTGACCGTCTACGGAGTCATCGAACCAGGAGCGAAGGTCACGGCCGGCGGGGATTTGGTGGTCGAGAAAGGCATCCTGGGCCACCCGCACCTCGGAGCACAGAATCCCGAGGTAAAGGCGTTCGGCAACATCCGGGCCCTCTACGTCGAGAACGCCCGGGTCACCGCCGAGGGTGACATCTTCCTGCGGGCGGCGATGAACGCCTGGCTATCGGCCAACGGGTCGATTCGCATCGAGAAGGCATTGGTGGGGGGGCATACCATTGCCCTCCATTCGATCGTCGCTGGTGAGATCGGCAATCCGAGCGGGGCGGTGACCGAGGTGTCGGCCGGGGTTTCGCATTCGGTGCGGACCCGGCTTGACCTGCTCCTGAAGATCCTCGCCGATCTGAAGCGTCAGGCTGCCGAAGTCGACAAGAACCTGATTTTTGTCCAAAGCAAGGGCGGCCGATTGGAAGCGGGCCAGCGCGAGCAGCTGGCCGCGAGTTTGGCGCGGAAGAGCGAGAGTCTGGCCGACCAGATCCTCCGGTTGGAGATCAAGAAGGCCGACCTGGCGCTCGCCCTGTTGGAGGAAACGCAGGCCACCATCTCCGCCCGGCGGTTCCACAGCGGAACGACGCTGTTGATCAGGTCTTCCCGCCAACGGCTCGAGGTCGAGCACGTCGCGGTCACCTTCTATCAGAAAATGCCCGAGGAAGTGCTGGAATTCAGGCCCTATCGGCCCTGAGGCCAGGCCAACTCCCGCAGGGACAGGTCGGTCACGATCACCGGCGCGCCGGAGGGGCCGGCGTCGGGGGAGGGCGGAGCGAGGGGCTCCCCGCCCGGCTCGTCTTCCCATCCGGCGGGCACCCCCGGTCGGAAGTGCAGATGGTTCCAGCCACCCCCCGCCCAGATCCCGGCCAGGCCGAATGTTCCGGCGGGAGAATCCACCCGGGCGCGCATCTGTAGATCGTCGAGGGTCGGGCCCACCAAGGTGGCGCGGAGTTCGACCGGCCCGGTCACGCGACCTTCCAGGGTCTCGTGGTCGAGGCGCAGGGCGGAGAACAGACCGCGCGGAGGTTGGGCGGCCGTCCAACCGAAGGTCAGACGCCAGCGGCCGTCCCCCGGCTGGGTCTGCCGGAAGGCGGCAGACCCACGAAATCTGGCCTCGCCACCCCCAGGCCAGGCCAGACGGAGGTCGGTGCCTTCCAGGGTGCCGGTGATCTGGGGGGTGGTACCGGTGAGCCGGCAGGATAGGCTGGCCAGGCCAGCCAGCTCGGGCAGGCGGAACCCGATCCGGACCATCCAGGGCATGCCGGCCAGCACCTGCTCCACCGGGGCGGACGGCACTTCGAAGTGGAGGTTCCATTCCGTACCGGCGCCGGGGGGCCAGGCAACCTCCCCGTCGAGATGGGCGGCGGCCCCCAGGAAGGTGCTGCCCAGGTCGGTGAGGGCCAGACGGCCGTCGAACAGTTTCCAGCCGAGGTTCATTTCGAGGATCGACCAGAACAGACCGACCGCCACGACTCGGCCCTGCCGCAGTTCCCCTGACAGGTTGGCCAGCAGGCCCATCTGTGGCGAATAGGCCCAGGAGCCTTCCCCTGACAGGCGCCCTTCGAGGGCGAGGGGCAGGTGGTCCTGCCACAATGGGCAAAGCCACCGGGAAAAGGATGCCAGATCGAGCGTGAGGGGCAACAGGCGCCCGCTGACCGGGCATGCCCCCTGGGGGTGGGAGGACACCCGGACCTCGGAGGCAAAGGGCTGCCCCAGCACGGTCCCCTCGATCGTTCCCTCGACCGCCATGGCAGAGGGGGTCCAGGCACCGTTCAGTTTCGCCCGGGCCACCGGCCGCTCCAGGACCGTTAAAACGCCGGCCCCCAGGCGGGCCGCGGAGGAGGCCCCCGACCCCATGGCCCGGGCCAGAACCAGATCGTCGAGCCGCACATGGAGGGGGCTGGAGGCCTCGGGACACCAATCGATGGTGCCAACCCGCAGGGAACGGATCTCGGGCAAGCCGCCGGGAAGGGCGAGACACTCGAATGGGGGAGCTGGCACGCGTGTCACCCAGGTCGCCGGCGGGGGACCGGTCATCTCGATCCGGTCGCAGGCCAGGTGCTCCACGGTCAACCCCCGCTGGAGGGTCGGCCAGGGAAGGATCTGCAGGCTGACCGAGGCCAGACGGAAAGCGCAGCGCTGGCCGGGCAGGCGCCCGGAACACTCGGCAAGGTGGAGGCCTCCCCAGATGGAACCATGCACCTCCCCCAGTCGGAGGGCGACCTCCGTTGTGCGGGAGAGGATGCCGACCGCCTGGCCCAGCGTCCAGCGTGCACCAGCGGTGGTGCCCAGCACTCCCCAGATGATCGCCGCGCCCAGCACGAGTGGGGTCAAAAGAAGAGCGGGTTTCCACCAACGCCGCAACAGGTTTCCCATGAGAGGGTCGAAGGCCTCCGGTCAGGGATGATGTCGTTCCACTGTACCGGGCGCACGCCGGCTGCGCAATGGGCTCCCGCCGAACATCACAACGCCGCCCCAAAGGCGGCGTGGAACGAGCGGAAACAGGAGCGGGGGCGGTCAGCGATAATACATCCAGCCGGTGAGGGCCAGCTCGTAGTCGAACAACTCGTCGGGGGCGAAATAGATCGGCATCTCGAGTTGGTAACTTTCGGGCGAGTCGGAACCGTGGACGAGGTTGTGCTTGATATCGACCGAGTGATCGCCCCGGATGGTGCCGGGCTCTGCTTTGAGCGGGTCGGTGGCCCCCATCAGCTTGCGAACCAGAGCGATGGCGTCCCGGCCTTCGAGGACCATGGCCACCGAGGGGCCGGAGGTCATGAACTTGATCAGACTGTCATAGAAGGGCTTGCCTTCGTGGCAGGCATACTGCCGACGAGCCTGGTCGAGGGTGATGTGGACCATCTTGAGACCGACCAGCCGCAGGCCTTTCCGCTCGAAACGATGGATGATCTCGCCGACCAGCCCACGTTGGACCCCATCGGGCTTGACGATGACGAAGGCGCGTTCCCGCAGATTGTCAGAGGCCATGGATCACGCGTTGGCAGGCACATGAAACATCATGGTGGCTCTGGTTCCCCGGTCGGTGGCCTGCACGACCGATCTGTCGGACATTCCCCGCAATAGGCACAATCCTCTTCCCCGATCTTCGAGTATGCGGTCGTCGTGAATATACCCCACTGCGTGCTCGGGGGAAATACCCCGTCCGAAGTCTTCCACTATGACTAGGAATTCATCGCCCTCGATGGTGAACTGCAGGTCGATCTGCCCCTCGTGGGCATGCCCGTTGTAGGCGTGTTCGACCGCGTTCAGCAGGGCTTCCTCGAGAGCCAGGGTGATACGGTTGCTTTGGGCCGGCTGAACATTCAGGTGGTCACAGATCTCCCGGAGGGTGAGCAGGGCATTCCGGAGGTACGGCCGCTCGGCCGGGATGCGCATATGGATGGACAACCCATCCGGAGAAAGGCGGAGGGTGCTCGTCTCGGATCGAGGGGGTGAGGCGGGCAACACAAATCGCCCCCTATTCCTTGGAAGAGATGATCTGGACGATTTCTTCTTTGGATTTGGCCTTCTTCAGGTCTTCGATCAGATCTTGGTAGCGGAGGAGCCTGGAGATGCGGGCCAGCAGTTTGAGGTAGAGGCTGCCCGATTCGATCGGAGCGGCGAGCAGGAAGATCAGGTGGACCGGGTCACCGTCCACGGAGTTGAAATCGATTCCCTTGCCGGAGCGGGCGAACGCGATCGAAACCTCGTTGACGGTATTGGCCCGGGCGTGAGGAATGGCGATCCCGGCTCCGATGGCGGTGCTGCCCAACTTTTCCCGATCCATGACGGCCTTCACGAAATCCTGGTGGTCGTTGACCTTGCCGGAGGAACACAACAGGGTCGATAACTTCGCAATGGCCTCGTTTTTCGAAACGACGTCCAAATCCAGTTCGATGAAATTCTCTTGCAACAACTCGGAAATCATCCTTGCCACTCCTGCAGACGAACGTTCGGGACTCAAAATCAACGCAGGAAACATGCCAACACCTTAGCGTGACTGGTACAACGATTCCCCCTCAGGGGAAGTGTGCTTTTTCCACATAAGCGGAGAATTAGTGCCATTTTTTCACAAACAGCAGGAGTAAAAACAGCACATTTCCTGGCAAGCCAGTGGATTGCTTTGGGTCGACCAGCTGCATCGATCAAGTATCGTCTTCCAGCCTGTGCTTCTTCAGCTGGTGGCGAAGGGCGAACCGGGTCAGGCCAAGCAGGCTGGCCGCCTTGTTCTTTTTGCCTTCCACTTCGGCAAGGACTTCCGCCACGATCTTTTTTTCCACAGAGTCGACATAGTCCTTGAGGTTGAACCCCGGAGCGTGCCAGGGTTTGACCGTCGACTCGGCAACACTCCCGAGGAGGGAGGGGATGGAGGTACGACCGCGCATGTCCTCAGGCAGACTCGAGGGCCGGATCTTATTGGTGGTCTCCAGGAGCGTGGCCCGCTCGATAAGGTTCTTGAGCTCTCGCACGTTCCCCGGATAGTCATAGTTCAAGAGGATCTCGACGGTTTCCGGATGGAACCCTGATATGTTCTTGGAGAATTCCTTCCGGAAGGAGTCCAGGAAACTGCGGGCCATCAGCAGGATGTCGTCCTTGCGTTCGCGAAGAGGGGGGAGGAACAGGGTGAAGACGTTCAGTCGGTAGAACAGATCCCGGCGCAGGCGGCCCTCCTCCATGGCCTTCTCGAGGTCGGCATTGGTGGCGGCGATGATCCGCACGTCGACCGCGATGTCGGCCGACCCGCCGACCCGGCGGAACCGCCGCTCCTGGAGCACCCGCAGCAGCTTGGCCTGCAGGTTGGGATCAAGGTCGCCGATTTCGTCGAGGAAGAGGGTTCCCTTGTCGGCGAGTTCGAACACGCCCTTCTTCTGCCGCTGGGCGTCGGTGAAAGCGCCCTTCTCATGACCGAAGAGCTCCGATTCGAGGAGGGTGCCCGTCACGGCCGCGGCGTTGACATCGATGAAGGGTTGGCCCGCGCGGGCGCTCTGCAGATGGATCTGACGAGCCACCAGTTCTTTCCCGGTGCCCGATTCACCCCGGATCAGCACCGTGGTGCGGTCGCTCTGGGCGGCCATGGCGATGTGCTCGCGCAAGATCTTCATCTTGACGTTCTCGCCCAGAATCTGGGAATAGCTGGTTTCTTCCTTTTCGAGGTACCGGGTCAGCTGGCCCTTGAGCAGGGAAGCCTGGACGATCTTGCGGATCAGAAGATTGACCTCGGCGAGGTTATAGGGCTTCGACAGGTAGTCGTACGCCCCTCGCTTCATCGCACTGACGGCCGTCTCGACGTCGCCGTAGGCGGTCATCACCACCACCGGCACGTAGGGGTCGATGCGGGTGATGTCGACCAGGACATCGAGCCCGCTGGCATCAGGGAGCCGGATGTCGAGCAGGACGACGTCCCCTCCCTTTTCCTGGAAAAACCGCAGGAAATCACGGGCGTTGGCGAAATCGGTGACCCGATAGCCTTCAGCTTCGAGGGACTCTTTCAGAGTCCAGCGGATCATGTCCTCGTCGTCGACGATGAGAATGTCGATCGCCATGGCCTACCCCAGTCGGGCCCGTCGCAGGGCCGTCATGATCTCGGGCCGTTGGGCATCGTCGGCATGCCGGAAGATGGACAGGAAACACTCGTAAGCATCGGGGCTGCGGGCGTCCCGCAGGTGCCGCAGGATGAAACGCTGCAGCTCGGGTTCCTGGTCAAAGTAGGCGGCGGCCAGGATGTGCAGGCTGTCGCGGGTGGCCAGGGCGGCCAGGGACTCGACGGCCGCCCGGCGAGCCCTGGTCGACAGGTCGCCAAGCAGCTCGCGAAGGGCGGCCAGGTGGCGAGCATCCTTGTCGCGACGGAAGAGGAGTTCACGGATGCAGGCGCGCACCGCGCCGTCCTCGTCATCGACCATGTGCTCGAGATGCCGCAAGGCATCGACCCCGGCGATGGCATGCATGGCCTTGGCGGCATGGAACCGGATCTGCCAGTGGACGTCGCGGGTCGAGGCGAGCAGCACGGGGATGACCTCTTCCCGGCCGAGGGAGCCCAGGGCCTTGATGACCGCACTGCGCAGGGTGGCATTCTTGGCCTCGGGCAGGATCTTTTTCAAGATGCCCAAAGCCCGGTCGTCCTTGATCTCAGCGAGGGTATTGAGCGCTTCGAGGGCCACCCGCTCGTCCGGATCGGAAATCAGGCCCAGCAGGGCGGAAAGATCATCGAACTCAAGATAGCGATAGGCGACGGCGACCGCCCGACGGACGGGGGCCTCCTGATGGGAAGCGTAGGCGAAGATGTCTTCTTTCTTGTTCCATCCGACCACCTCGAAGAAGGCAACCGGCGGCAGGTTCTGCCACAATTTCATGGGCTTCCATTCCCGGAAGTCAAACCAGGGCTGGGCCAGCCGGTGCATCGACTCGTCGAGGTAGACCTGGAAATCCCCGGCCGCCTGACTCAGGGTTTCGGCCAGGAAAAGCGCTTTGCCGGCGTAGGTGACCAGACCGAGCGCGCCACGGGTGATGCGGGCGATCTCGCCGGTCGACATGCCGATGGCCAGGCGGGCTTTGGCTTCGAACAGCACGGGATCGCCTTCCAGTGCCTTCTTGAAGCGGGAAACGGCGTTGAAGGCGGTGAGCACCCCTTCGAAGGCAGGATCATCGGATTCGTCGTCCAGTCCGAAGACCCAGACCTGGCTCGTCTGGCTTAACAGCGCCACCCGGAACTGGTTGGGAAACGGTGCCTTGCCTGGATCGAGGACGCTCTCGGCACGGGCCAGAGCGGTGGCGAAGGCCGCCGGGTCGCCCAGGAGCGACTCGGGGAACCGGATCTGCACGACGGCCAGGACGGCATTCCCCCGGCTGACCCCGGTCACCGGCGCATACTGTTCCTCGAGCGTCTGCCGGAACCGGAAATCATCGTCGCCACCCTTGTCGGGGAGCGCTTCCAGCGGGGGCAGCGGGCCAGACGGGGCGGGGCGACGGACCGGAGCGCCAGCCGCGGACGCCGCCGGATCACCCGGCGGGGCGCCGCCCCCCGCGACCGGGGTGGGAACGACCGCGGACCCCGCCCCCGCAGGGGCTGCTGGCGGGGCAGGCGGGTCAAGCGGCTCCCCGGGGGAATCCTCGGGGTCATCCATCGAAAACATGATGAAGACCAGCAGGATGATGAAAACCGCGACGACCACCATGAGGATCGAATTCATGCGGATCCCTTTCCGGGTTTCCCTTGTCTTCTCATGACTATCCGGCTGCCGGTCCCCTCAACGACGCTGATAGCCCAACCGACGCACCCACACTCCGCTTTTCCGCCAATTGGGGCGGACTTTGACCCAGAGTTGCAAGAAAATATCACGTCCGAGCAGTTGGTTCAACTTCTCCCGGGCCATCGACCCGAGGGTTTTGATGCCTTTCCCGTCCTTCCCTATGACGATCTTTTTGTGATTCTCCTTCTCGAGGAACAAATGGGCAGAGATGAATGTCTTGCCGTTCTCGCGCTCCTTGAAGTCTTCGACCACCACCGCCACCGAATGGGGGACCTCGTGGGAATAGCGGTGCAGCAGCACCTCCCGAATGACCTCCTCGACGATTTCGCGTTCCGAAAGCGAGGTATAGTCGTCAGCCCCATAGGCGTGGGGGCCTTCGGGCAGGATGGCCAGCAGGCATTCCTGGAGGGCCGGCAGCCCTTTCCCTTCTTTGGCCGCGATCCGAAAGACCTTCTGGAAGGTAAACAGGGCGGCGTAGCGGCTCTCGAGTTCGTCAAGCGCCGCCGTGTCGACCCGATCGATCTTGTTCAGCACCAGAAAGACCGGCCCCCCCTGCAACCGGGGCCCGAGCTGGCCAAGATGGACGGCGTCCTCGTCCGGGACCGGCGCGGCCGTATCGACGAGATAGAGGGCGCCCTGCAGCCCCGCCGTCGTCGACTCGATCTCGGTCGCCATGAACGAATCGAGTTCGTTGCGAATGGCATGGAGACCGGGAGTGTCGCAGAAGACCATCTGGGCCTCCCCGACCGTCAGAATGCCCAGCACCCGTCGGCGGGTCGTCTGCGGTCGGTTGGACACGATCGAGACCGGTTCACCGACCAGAGCGTTGACCAGCGTCGACTTGCCGGCGTTGGCCCGGCCGAACACCCCGATGGCGCCGAAGCGTTGGGTCATGGCGTTGCTCCCGGCGGCGGCCCGGCGACCTGGGCCGTCACGGGCGCGGCCTCGCTGGCCACCCCACCCACGGTGGCCAAGGCGGCGGCCACCGGGGCGGCCGCTACCTTGGCCGGCCCCAGGGGGGGATCGAACACCACGGCGTTCTGGGGCGACACGACCTGGATCCAGACCGGCGCTTTGTTCGAAAAGATCACCGGTTGGCCATGCTCATCGAAGAACCGGGTGAACTCGCGGATCCCATCCTTCTTCCAGGTGGCGCGGAGCAGGGTGCCTCCATGCAGGATGAACGCCTTCCCTTGCCCGATGAAGGAGATCTCCTGGCGTCCCTTCTCGTCGACCACCCGCATGGCCGCCTCCTGTAGGATGACCGTTCCGGGCGAAACCGGCCTCAGGGTCACCCGGTCGAGATGCTGGACCCCGTTCATGAACCGATCATACAGGTTGTAGCGGGGGTTGAACCGGTAGGACACGGAGTAGTTGCCATGATAGCGGATGACGAGCCCACGCCCGGGGACCGGCCCCGCGGAGGGATGTGGGCCGTAGCGCAGGGGAAGTCGCTGGTAGGGCAGTTGCATCGGATGGCGCTGGTTGGCGGTAGTGATCAGGTCCTTGCCACGGGCATAGAGATTGTGCGGGGCCTTGCGGGTGCGATCCCGGAAGAACGGCCCCCCGTTGCTGATCTCGTCGATGGCGAAGATCTTGGTCTTCCCGATATACTCGTAGCCCTTCGGGCTGCCGCCGCAGTGCACGTAGAGGGCATTGACCTCGAATGCCCGGTCGATGAAATATTCCCGGCAACTCCGCACCGGGCCGATGATTCCCGGCACGTGATAGAACAGGGCCATGAACCGGGTGATTCCCCCCTCGACGGGAATCTCGTAGACCACTTCGGCCTCATCCAGGGCTGTCTGGGGGCGGGCCTGCACGTGATTCTCGATCATGACCGCCAACGGCCGCATGCCCGGGGTCTCCCGCACCTGGGGATCGGGGCCGTCCCAGGGTTCGAGCGGATTGATGATCACTGGCATCCCGTCGACCGACTTGGGCAGCGTGGGATAGGTGATGACAGGCACGGGAGCGCTGGCGACTGGCGGCGCCGGCAGCGGCAGACCGGCGGCCATCGAGGCGGAAACGGTGGTAGGTGGCAGATCGGGGACCAGGCCGGGCAGGGCCCCAGGGCTGCCGGGCCGCAGCCCGTGGGCGAGCTTGCGATCGAGGAGGGTGCGCACCCCGATGGGATGGAAGAACTCGCGGCGTTGCCGCAACAACTCCGCGTCAGGCCCAGAGACGACCGGGCCACCCGTCAGCGCGGGCCCTGGTGAGGGCAGCGAAACGGGAAACCCCGCCGCGGGAGGGGTGGTTACCGACAGGGCCGGAGAGGCCGACAGCGGCGCGGGCCCCTGGGGGGTCGACGGCACGGATGGCGGAAGGGCGGGCTGAGCGGGCGCCAGTCCCCCCACCGGCGCGGCGGGGATGGGCGCGGGCAGGCTGGCTGGTCCCGGGGCTATTGGCAGACGCACCGATAGGGCCAGACGCTGCACGAAGAACGGGAACAAGGCACGGCAGTCGGCCGCCAGGCGTTGCAAGCGATCGGCATAGTAGGCGGCCAACGGCCCGGGCATGTTGGCCACGCGGGCGATCTCTCCGTCGAGCCGGGCCAGGCGGGCTTGGATTTCGACCTCAGCCGCCGGATTGGCCAGACTGCCGGTGCCGGGTTCATCCGACAGGGATCGTTCCAGCAGTCCCTTGATCTGGGTCAGCTCATCTCGCAGGGCCAAGTATTCCCGGATGTCCTCGAGGTCCTGGGCCCTGGCCAGGATTGTCACCAGAAGCAGGCCCATCACCGCCAGGGCACGTGACGCCCGGCCCGGACCAAAACGCAGGAAGAAACGACAGGAAAGATACATGCCTACGTCCTCAGTGGGGAATGGTGAATTCATCCGGTGTCCCGGCGTGATGGGGGATGGGGGTGGTCTGCACGAGTCCCCCCGAGATCACCAGTTTCATGGCCTCCTCGATACCCAGGGGAGTGTCGATGACCTGCGTGCGGTCGACCAGGATGAGGAAACCCGACGTCGGGTTGGGAGTGGTCGGAATGAAGACCGACACCATCTGCCGCCCGGTGAAATGGGCGGTGGCATACCAGGTCGCCTGTTCGCTGGTGACGAACCCGATCATCCACAGATCGCGCCGCGGATATTCGACCAACACGACCCGCCGGAACTCCGACTTCCGCTGCTGGAACAGAACATCCGAGACCTGCTTGATGCCCACATACAACGACCGCACCACCGGCAGGTTCTCGAGCGAATACTCGAACCATCGCCACAGGCGCTTTCCCAGCACGTTCTGGCCGACCGCCCCGGCCACCACGAACAGCAAAAAGGTGACGATCAGCCCCAGTCCGGGCATGCGGTAGCCCATCGCCCGGCTGATCGATTCCCCCAGGAAGCCATCGGCGAACAGGAACAACTGGAAAATGATGAACAGGGTCACCACCGCCGGGACCAGCAGGATCACCCCGGTGATGAAGAAAGTGCGGACCCGGTTGATCAGGGCCTCGAGAGCGTCGAAGGCGAGACCCGCCACCTGCCGCCACCGGTCGTTATCGAACGGATGGGGGTCGTTCTGGTTCATGCTCGATATGCACCTTCACCAAAATGGTCCGTTTCATGTCAGCCTGCAGGATCTCGAACCGGTGCCCATCGAGAAGCAGGCACTCCCCCGTCTGGGGGATGCGCCCCAGGCGGGCCAGGATGAACCCGTTGAGGGTATTGAGGTTCTCCGTTTCGGTCAGTTCGATGCCGGTCTCTTCGCAAAACCGCCCCAGCCCCACTTCGCTGCGGGCCAGCACGGTGCCGTCCGCCTGCACCTTCAGGTCGGAGGGGGAATCGTCGAGTTCGTCCTCGATCTCGCCCACCACCTCTTCGAGGAGGTCCTCCAGGGTGACCAGACCGGTGGTCGAACCGAACTCGTCGAGGACCACCGCCGCCTGGAAATTGTGCCGACGCATGCGCTGAAACAGCTCGAACGCGTTGCCCAACTCCGGCACGATCTCCGGCCGGCTGAGCAGATCGCGCAGTTCTGTCCCCTCGCCGGCCCTCAGATACAAATCCTTGAAATACACCACCCCGACCACGTGATCGACATTCCCTTCGTAGACCGGAATCCGGGAGTAGCCCGTTTCCGCGAACACCTTCCGGGCCTGGGCCAGGGAGGCGGACACCTCCAGGGTTACCAGGGCGATCCGGGGCTTCATGATCTCACAAACAGACCGCTGTTTCAATCCGATGATCCCGCGCGCCATGCGATGGGGCCGCTCCCGGATGGCCCCCGAGGCCGCGCCGGCACTCAGCAGGATGAGCAGCTCCTCGCGGGAGATCGTCCGTTTCCGTCGCTCCCCGCCGATTTTCAGGGAATCCATGAACCGGCGAGTCAGCCCCGCTACCAAAAGAATCGGCAGGGAAAGAACCCGATCGAAGAAGCGATAGAGTGGGAGGAAGCGCAGGGACAGCTCGAGGGGCCGCCCCGCGAAGGCGGTCTTGGGCAGGAGTTCGCAGGCCAGGAAGATGAAGACCGACAATCCCGAGGTGGCAAGCGAGGTTACGACCGGGTCGAACCCGGCCACCAGCTCGGAAAACAATGAAGTGGCCAAGACCAGCGACATGTTGATGCCGATCAGCGTCAGCGCGAGGAACCGCTCCGGGTTGCGAACGAACTCCAGCAGTTGCCGCTCGGCCAGCCGCCCCCCCCCTTTGACCCGCTGCCGCAACGTTTGCAGGTCGAGCGAGACCAGCCCCGTTTCCGCCCCGGCGAACAAGGCCACCAGGGCCAGGGCCGCCACGGTCAGCCCACAGGAAACCAGCCTGACGATCACCGGCCGTCGGTCCTCGCCCCGCAGGGCCCTGGCAGGCGCATGGAAACGGGTCTATTCCTCGCCCGCCACCACGGCCGATGGAGGCAGGGCCCGGCGGGTCACCTTCACCCGCAGGATCCGGTTGCCCTTGATCTCGGTGACCTGGAACACGGCCTGCGGGTCTTCCACCCGCTCGTCGCGCTTCGGAATGCGGCCGAGCCGCTCCAGGACGTAGCCACCCACCGTCTCGGAGTCTTCGTAGTCGAGTTTGATGCCCAGCTCTGTCTCGAGATCGCGCAGGCTGAACCGGGCATCGACACTCCAGGTGTTTTCGCCCTGGGCGGCCAGAGGCGCCTGCTCGTCGGCGTCGTATTCGTCGACGATCTCGCCGACGATCTCCTCGAGGAGATCCTCGATGGTGACCAACCCGGAGATGCCGCCGAACTCGTCGACGACCAGGGCCATGTGGAGCTTGCGCTTCTGGAACTCACGCAACAGGTCGTCGAGCTTCTTCGTCTCGGGCACAAAGTAGGGCGGCCGGAGCAAGGTCGCCACCTGGAACCCGGACCGGACCTCGTCGAGCTTCACCAGCAGGTCTTTGACGTAGAGAATGCCTACCACCTTGTCGAGGGAGCCATCATAGACCGGGAACCGGGAGTGCCCGTCGTCCCGGAAGAATTTCAGCAGGTCGTCGAGACCCATGGTCAGGGGCACGGCCATGATGTCGGGACGGGGCACCATCACTTCGCGCACCAGGGTATCGCCGAACTCGAAGACCGAACTGATCATTTCTTTCTCGTCGCGCTCGATGATGCCAACCTCTTCGCCCAGCGAGAAGTAGCTGTCGATTTCCTCGAGCGAGGTGGCCGAGCCCAGTTTCTGGTTCAGGTCGGCCGAGGCGGGGTACATGCTCCGCACGACCCACAGGACCATCCTGGTCACGGGCGACAGCAGGAACATCAGCAGACGGATCGGCTTCACCGCCAGGCGTGCGAACCCGGGGGCGTTGTAGAGGGCCACCACCTTGGGCGTGATCTCGCCACACAGGAGCAGGATGGTGGTCATCACCACCGAAGCGATGGCGACCGCCACCTGGGGGGAAGCCAGCCAGCCGCCGGGAGTCGCCCCGGTCAGACCGGGCAGCCAGTCGAGCAGGAAATGCGTGGCCATGGCGGTCGCCGCCACGTTGACGAAGGTGTTGCCCAGTAGCACCGTGGTCAGCATGGTCTGCTTGTCAGCCAGCACCCCCAGGATCTCGGTGGCCGCCACGTCGCCTTCGTCTTCCTGCTTGCGCAACCGGAGGGGGGACAGCGAGAAAAACGCCGTCTCGCTGGCCGACATGAAGGCCGAGCAACAGAGCAGGAACAGGAAGACCACGCCTTGGACCACGGTATCCATGGTCAGGTGGCCTCCCCGGCGGCGCGCTCAGTCCGCCGTCCTGGGAAGGGGTCGTCCGGGCGAGGGCAGCGCGACCGCCGGGTGGTCCGGCGGGTGCCTTCCCGGACGGGCGGGTGGTGGGTCGGAATCTGCGGTCGTTGCCCCATGGCGCGGGTCAATTCTCGGTGCGGGAGGTTTTGCGAGGCCGCGGCCCGGACGTCCGGGCGAGATCGCCAGGGAATCGCCCGCCCTCACGGGGACGACTTTCCCCCGTCTTCCGGGGGCTGGTCGCCGCCGGGCGCTGGGAGCGGGCGATGAGCGGGACGTGGCGACCGGCTTCGATCCCTTTTAGCATCTTCTTTTCGCCGAGATGCGAGAAGATGGTCATCTCCCGGTCGCGCATCCGTTTGAGGTCTTCCCGGCGCTGATGGTCATACTTGTTCAGGTGCAGCAAACCATGGATCAAGAGAAAGATGATCTCCAGGCCCACCGAATGACGCAGCTTTCGGGCCTGCCGGCAGGCGGTCTCGACGCTGATGACGATGTCGCCGATCAGGCGGTCGCCGTGGTCGAACTCGTCCTCGTCAAGGGGAAAGGACAGGACGTCGGTGGGCTCATCCTTCCCGAGATGCTGGTGGTTGAGTTTCTGGATGAAGTCATCGTCGCAGAAGACCAGCGACAGCTCGGCCTTGTCCGGGAGGCCCTCGAACCGCATGATCTCCTCGGCAATGAGGCGGATCCGATGCGTGTTAAGCCGGATCTTCTTTTGGCGGTTGTTGATGAGGACTTCCATCTGATCCTCCCTTGGGCTGGTTGGAGAGTTTCCCTGGGTAGTCGATTCTTCCATGATACATGGAAGACAACACCCTGACAAAGGTCTGCTGGATCCGCTCGATGTCCTTGAGGGTGAGATCGCTCTCGTCGAGCTGGTTTTCGTCGCTGAACTTGTTCTGGATGATCTTTTCGACCAGCCCCTCGATGCGACTGTGGGTCGGCTGGGTCAGCGTGCGCGAAGCGGCTTCGACCGAGTCGGCCAACATGACGATGGCCGCCTCCTTGGTCTGGGGTTTGGGCCCGGGATACCGGAACCGCTCCTCGTTGACCTTCTGTCCGTCAGTATCGGTCTTGGCCTGTTCATAGAAATAGGAGATCAGGGTGGTGCCGTGGTGCTGGGTGATCAGCGACAGCACCCGCTCGGGAAGCCCGTATTCCTTGCCCAGGTCGAGGCCATCCCGGATGTGGCCGACCAGGATGAGGCTGGACATATACGGCGTCACCTGATCGTGGCGGTTGCCGCTGGTCTGGTTTTCGACGAAATAGGCCGGCCGCTTCAGCTTGCCGATATCGTGGAAATACCCGCCGATCTTGGCCAGCAAGGCATCAGCCCCGATCTCATTGGCGGCGGCCTCGGACAGGTTGCCCACGATGATGCTGTGCTGATAGGTGCCCGGGGCCTCTTCGGCCAGCCGTTTGATCAGGGGTTGCGACAGGTCGGCCAGTTCGAGGAGGCGCGAACTGGTGGCCAGGGCGAAGAAACTTTCGATGTAGGGCAGGGCGCCATTCGTCAGGATGCCCGACAGGATGCCGTTCCCGAAGCCGAACCCAACCAGTTCGAGGATCTCACGCACCTTCATGAACGAAAAACTCTCGGCATCGAGCAGCAGCAGACCCAGCAGGGCGACGCTGTTGCCGATCCCGACCTTGACGCCGGACCAGCCCACCGTGCTGCGCATGGTGGCATCGCGAGCCGAGGTGCGCCAGGCGAGGATGCCGATCACCCCGCCGAGCAGGCTGACGATGGCGAACCGGGCATTGGCCTGGGCGACCAGGAACATCAGCAGGCCCAACAGCAACTGATTGAACATCGCCACCTGGAAATCGAGCAGGATGGCCATCAGGATGCCGATGGAGGGCAGGGGCGTCAGCAGGATGGCCAGGGTGGGCTGGTCGTAGGCATCCCCGAACGAGTAGACGACCTTCCCCAGGAGGATGGCGGCCAGCCACAGCCCCCCGATCAACCGGAACAGCTCGGCCTCTTTGAGGATCTGCGGGCGCGACAGCCGCAGGTAGGCCAGCGAGATGACCACCAGCAGGGAGGCCAGCAGCAGGTTGCCGGCCAGGGCCAGCACCCGGTTCTTGTGGATCTGGTTCTCGATGGTGCGCAGCACGTAGAGGTCATCGGCGGTGACGATGACCCCCTTCTCGAGGATCTTCTGCCCCTTGGCGAAACTCCGCATGACGGGCGCCACCGCGCGCGACGCGGCTTCCCGCAACTGGCGGGTCTGTTTCTCGTCTTCGATGGCGTTGATCGACAGGGCGTTTTTGACGACATCGGCGATCAACTGCCGAAACCGGAACGACCCCGGAAGCGACTTGGTGCTGTTGGCGACCTTCCCCCGGACCAGCTCGATGGTACGGGCGGTGATGACCTCCTGCGAAAAGTTGCGCAGGATCTGGACCGCCGAACGTTTCAGCCGGTCGAACTCCAATGGGGTCAGGGCCACCAGATCGCGCAACCCATCTGGCTCCAGGAGGCGTTCATTGGGGAAATAGGAGGCGATCGCCCCTTCGGCAGCTTCGGGTTGCTCACGGAGGGCATGGTAAAACAGGGTGGCTTCCTCGAGGAATCGCTCGAGCTTGACCACCACTTCGGTCTCGGCATGCTCGAGGTGAGTGATCATCGGTTCGATCTTTTCCTCCGCCGAGCGCCGCAGTTCCTGCGTCTTCTTCTCGTCGATGAACGAGATCGAGCGCGGACACAGGATCGTCTTGGGGGATTCCTTGCCTTCCTCGACGTCGGCACTGAACGACGAGAAGTCGATCAGCAAAATCAACACCACCACGGCGGAAAAACCCGCCAGTTGGAGCAGGAAGGTCCGCTGGCGTTTGACGGGGATGTCGAGCCAGGAGAGATACGTGGAAAACATCACGGGGGAGGTGGGTTCGGTCACGACGACGCGGGCTCCTCACTCTCGGACTCATGGAAGAACGACTCGTAGGCCCGGATGATCTTCTTGACCAATTCGTGCCGGATCACGTCGCGAGCCGACAGGTCGATGAACGAGACATCCTCGACCTCGCCCAGCACCTTGCGCAAGGTCAGGAGCGCCGAATCGCGGGGGGAAGGCAGGTCGATCTGGGTGCGGTCCCCCGTCACCACCACCCGCGAGCCGAACCCCATCCGGGTCAGGAACATGCGCATCTGCTTGACGGTGGTGTTCTGTGCCTCGTCGAGCACGATGAACGCCTCGTTGAAGGTGCGGCCGCGCATGAACCCCAGGGGGGTGATCTCGAGGATGCCCTGCCGCAGATATTGCTGGAATCGCGACACCCCGAGAAATTCCTGCAGGGCGTCGTACAGAGGCCGGAAATGGGGATCGACCTTCTCGAGCAGGTCGCCCGGCAGGTAGCCCAGTTTTTCCCCCGCCTCGATGGTCGGACGCGACAGGATCACCCGGCTGACCTGCTTGTCCCGCAGGGCCCGCACCGCCATGGCGATGGCCAGATAGGTCTTGCCGGTACCGGCCGGGCCGATCGCCACCGAGACCAGGTGACGCCGCATGGCTTCAACGTAGGCCTGCTGGGCGGCGGTCTTGGGCCGGACCGAACGCCCGCTGTGGGTGACCAGCAGTTCGTCATACGGGGCCTCGCGCGGCGACCGCTCCGTCACCGGAGCGGGGCCGTTCCCCGCAGTAAACTCCTGGAACAGCCGTTGCAGGTCGGCCTGGTCGAATTCGCCCCCTCCCTCGAGGCGCCGGGACAACGCCTCGAGGAACCGGCCCACCACCGCCAGCTGCTCGACCGGCCCTTTGACGACCAGGCAATTGCCCCGGGCCCGGGCCGTCACCTGCGGCAATTGCCGGATCAGCTCGAGGCCACGCCCCTGACCGATGCCAAACAAGCGCCGGGCGACCTCTTCCGGCAGATCGTAGGTCTGTTCGTTGGTGGTCATGCGCCGCGGCGTCCTGTCATGGGCGGTTCCCCGGCTCGTCCGCGGGCTCATCCGCCAGCTCATCCGCCGGATGGGCATACTCGCGATCGGCCCGCTCGATGGTGAGACGACCGAAGCCGCCGGCCTGGAACCGCCGGACCAGGTCGGCCCCCGCCCGCCGCCGGTCGGGTTGTCCGCCGGCCACCAGGAAGTTCCGGTGGGTGGCGTAGGCCTCCAGGAAGGTTGCGAACCGGTCCGTCTTCTCCGCGCCGAGGTCGGGCAAGGAAGCGGCCAGACCGGTCGCCTGCAGCAGGTCGAACAGGTGGCGGGCACTCGCCTCGGGGTCCTCGGTGGGGCCGGGGACAGTGTTGATCAGTCGCAGGGTCTCACCCATCTTCAGGAGACGATAGTCCAGAATACCGGGGAGGTCAAGGAGCTCCAGGTGGCCGGGGATCTTCACCCACTGGATATGCCGCGTGACCCCTGGCAGGTTGGCGACCCGCGCCGCCCGCCGGCCGGCCAGGGCATTGATCAGGGTCGATTTGCCCACATTGGGAATGCCGATCACCAGCAGGCGCCGCACCGTCCGCCCGGCGGGTGGACGGGCCCCGGCCGCCACCTCGCGGATGGCGGCGGTCAACCGCTTCACCAGTCCGGGCTGCCGCGCGTCGAGGGCCACGCATGTCTCCCCTTCCTGCTCGAAGCGCCGGATCCACCGCCTGGTCTCGTCCGGGTCGGCCAGGTCGGCCTTGCCCAGCACCACCACCGACCGCTTGCCCAGGCGGGCCACGAGGCCGGGCAGGCGCGATGAGAACGGCATCCGGGCGTCGAGCAATTCGATCACCACGTCGACGACGGGCAGGAAACGCTCGATCGACCGGAACGCCTTGCGGATGTGGCCCGGCAGGTCACGCCGTCCCGTACTGCTCATCGGGAAGACCTTCCTGCACCGCGCGCAACACGCGGTGCGCGCCGCCCTCCCGGGCGGCCAGGGGGCACTTCCGACCTCGTGTCGGTCGGGCCAGAGGCTGGCGCGGTCACGACCCGGACAGGGGCGGCGGCGCGGCCAGAGCGGGGTGCGGGTGACTGCGGATGGGCCGGATGCGCTTCAACGGCGAGTAGATCAGCACCGCCTGGCCTTTCAGGTTGGCCAGGGGCATGGGACCCCAGAACCGGCTGTCGGCGCTGTTGTTCCGGTTGTCGCCCAGGACGAACAGGCTGTCCATGGGCACCGTGGTCGAGTAGTCCTGCCAGGGGGGCTCGGCGATGTAGGGCTCTTTCAGGGCGGTCCCGTTGATGAAGACGGTGCCGTCGACGATGCGGACTTCGTCGCCGGGCAGCCCGATCACCCGCTTGATGAAATCGCGGGCGGGCGCCTTCGGGTCGGGATCGGGAAACTTGAAGACGATGATGTCCCCGCGCCGCGGTGGGGCGAGCCAGATCCGGGGGCCGAAGGGAATCCGGCCATCCAGCGACAGGTCGGCCACGTAGGCGAAGCGGTTGACCAGGATGCGGTCGCCCGAGCGGGTGAGTTCCTTCGTCTGGGGGTCGTGCTTCTCCCCGAACAGCGTCGGCTCCATGCTCCCCGTCGGGATCCAGAAGGCCTGCACGACGAGACTGCGGATGATCAGGGCCAGCACGAAGGCAATGAAGATCGTCTCGTTCCACTCGCGGAACGAGGATTTGTAGCTGATGCCGAACACCCGCTCCTGGACGATCTCGCCGCCGGGCCGGGCGGCTCGCAGCCAGAACTCGTTCAGCCCGTTGCGCAACTGAATGCGACCGTTGAACTTGCCCCGGGCCGGCGATTCAAGCGGGACGTCAAACGTGCGCCGCCCCCGCAGGGTCTGGCGCAGACGCACTTCGAGGCCGTCGGGCAAACGCCCGCCCAGGCTGCCGGCCAGGTGCACGACGGGCTCGGCGAGCACTTCCTCCGGGTCGAGGTTGTCGAGGGCGACGGCGGTGCCCTGCCCGACCCGGAGGGTGACCTCCCGGAAGAAGACGGGACTGTCGCGGGGCTCGGACGAAACGACGGGAGTGGGATCCAAGTCCGGTTATTGGGCCGGTTTGGTGACCTGGAACTTGTCCTTGACCCGGGTCTTTTTGCCAACGCGGTCGCGCAGGTAGTACAGCTTGGCGCGGGCCACCTTGCCGCGGCGCAGGACGGCGATCTCGGCGAGGTTGGGCGAGTGGATCATGAAGGTGCGCTCGACGCCGACGCCGTAGGAGATCTTGCGGATGGTGAAGTTCTCGCGCAGGCCGGCATACCGCTTGGCGATGACGACGCCCTCGAAGTTCTGCAGGCGCTCTTTTTCACCTTCGCGAACCTTGATGGCCACGCGGAGGGTATCGCCCGGGCGGAATTCGGGGATATCCTTTTTGTTCTTCATGTAGCCGCGTTCGATGCTTTCGACGATGGGGTTCATATTCAGGCTCCTTTGTCCGGATTGGATTGTGTGAGAGGGGAAAGGGCGTCCTGCAGCAGCGCCCGGTCACGGGGGGCGAGGTCGAGCTGCCGGAACAGGTCGGGGCGGTGGGCGGCGGTGCGCCAGAGGGCCTCGCCGCGTCGCCAGTCGGTGATGCGGGAATGGTGCCCGTCGCGGAGCACCGCGGGGATGCCGCGGGCCTGCCAGGTGGCGGGACGGGTGTACTGCGGATGATCGAGGGTGCCATCGTAGAAGGAGTCTTCGCGGACCGAGTCGGGGTCGCCGACGGTCCCCGGGATCATACGGGACAGGGCGTCGACGACGACCATCGCGGGGAACTCACCCCCGGTCAGCACATAGTCGCCGATCGAGATCTGCAGGTCGAACTCAGGAAGGATGCGCTCGTCGAACCCTTCGTATCGCCCGCAGACCAGGATCACCCGCGGCAGACGGGCCAGTTCACGGGCCATGGTCTGGTCGAAGGGGAGGCCCTGGGGCATGAGCCCGATGACCGGGGCGGGCAAGCCATCCTGCCGCAGGGCGGTCAGGGCGGCAGCCAAGGGCCCCGGTTTGAGGACCATGCCAGGCCCACCGCCGAAGGGTGCATCGTCGACGGTGCGGTGGCGCCCCTCTCCATAGTCGCGGAAGGGGTGGACCCGCACGTCGATCAACCCGCTGCGCCGGGCGGCCCCGAGGATGCTCTCGTCGAACACCCCCGCGAACGTCGCGGGCAGCAGGGTCAGGATATCGATGCGCATGGGATCACCGTGGCACGTGGATCTCGAGAGGCTCGCGCAACCGCAGGGTGCGGGCCTCCCGGGAGATCTCGCCGACGAACACCTTGCGGAAGGGGATCAGTACTTCGCCGTGGGCGTCCGTCTGGATGGTCAGATAGGGAGAGGGGACATCCGGGTCGAAATCGGTCACCCGGCCGACCGGATCGCCCGCGGGGGACAGGACGGTAAGCCCCATCAGCTCGTCGGCGTAGTAGGCCCCAGGCGGCGGCGGCACCCGCTCACTGGCCGGGATGACCAGTTCGGACCCGGTGAGGGGGCGAGCCTCTTCGGGGGTGGTGACCCCGACGAGCCGGACGGTCACCAGGTTCCCGTCGACCGATTCCCGCACCTCGTCAAGGCGCACCTCGCGGGGCGGCTCGCTCTGGGAGGGCCGGCGCAGGAACAGCCGGGCTCCCGGCTGGAACCGCTCCGGATGGTCGGTGTAGGGGAAGAGGCGGACCAGCCCTTCCAGGCCCACGACCTTGCCGAGCCGGGCGACCACCACCCACGCCCCGGCCGTGGCCGGGCCGCTGGCCGCGACTTCTTCCCCCGCGGCCGGCCCGGAGGGGGCC
>CALLCO010000115.1 GCA_937998695.1 Candidatus Ozemibacteraceae bacterium | reverse complement strand
GGTCGCCGGCGCGGCGGCGCGGGTCTGAGCCGCCGCGGGGCCCGGAGCCCGGGCGGGGGCGGGCGTGGCGGCGGGCTCGGTTGCCACCAAGGGAGGCACCCCCTCGCGCCGGCGAGGTTTGGCCGGCGTTTTTTTCCCGGTGGGGGCTTTGGTGGCGGGTCGGGCGGCGGTGGGGCGGTCTGGGGTGGCGGTGGCGACCTGGGCCCCCCAGACCGAGGTCTGGCCTAGGAAAAAGACGACCGCCCAGGGTAGGATGATCCTCTGCGCTCGCATTCCTCTCGTCTCCTGGTCAGGGTGTGCTCTCTCATTTCACGTCCCCGAGGATGTCCTGGATAACCTGGCTGTTCATGAGCCGTTGCATCTTTTCGTTGTTCATCAGGAACTGGTAGTCACCGCTCTGGATGGCATTCATCACCTCGGGGTCACCCAGGATGTCGGCCATTTCTTCGGAATCCTGGAGGGAGGTGACCTTGGTGAGGAAATTGCCATCCATCATCATGGACTGGACACGGGTGTTGACCTGCTGTTGCTGGTCGCGCAGGTTGTCGGTGCGACTGGGCGGCGGTGCCGGCGCGGCCGGCGCGGCGGGGCGGGGCGCGGGCCGGGGGGCGTGAGCGGCGGGTCGGCCGGCCGGCGTGCCCTCGCGGATGGCCGGCGGGGGGGCGGCGCCCTCGGTCACGATCGACAGCACCTGGCTGGCGGGGACTTTCACCTCTCCCATCGAGGTGGTCTTGATGCGGTAGGTGTCGTTGGTCATCTCCAGGACCTTGCCCCGGATGAGGGTCTGGTCTTTGAGCTGGATGACCTGCTGGGCGGACAGGGAGCCGGTGGCCACCACGGCCAGGATTCCGGCGAGAAGGGTGGCGTGTCGGACCATGAGATAACAACGGTTGTTCATGCTCCCAATCTAGCCCCCGACCGGGCTGATGTCAAATTGGCGGGTTGACCCGGGGGTGGGGGGCACGTATAATCCTTCCGCCATTCCAGAAATTTCGAGGAGGTATCATGCCCAATCTTCACGAAGTCTACAAATGCAAGCATTGCGGCAATGTCGTCGAGGTCATTCACGCCGGCGCCGCCAGTCTCGTCTGCTGCGGCGAGAACATGACCCATCTGGTCGAGAACACCGTCGACGCTGCCAAGGAGAAACACGTGCCGGTCGTCGAGCAGACCGCCGACGGTCTGTTGGTCAAGGTCGGCAGCGTCACCCACCCGATGGAGGAAAAGCACTTCATCGAGTGGATTCAGGTCATTGCCGGGGAAAAGGCCTACACCCACTTCTTGAAACCCGGCGACAAGCCCGAAGCGCTCTTCCCCATCAAGCCGGCGGCCTTCACCGTGCGGGAGCACTGCAACCTGCACGGCCTCTGGGCCACCAGCAAGTAAGCACCGTTCCGGAAAGAAAGCCGGGCCGGGCCCGGTCATTCCAGGCGAGAGGGGAACGAAGATGCGGGACGTCGTTTAGCGCAGCGCGGGGGCGATCACCTCGGAAGAGGCGCCGTCCCCGCCAGGGCGCTGGCGGGCGGGCCCGCGCCCCTCAGTGCTTGGGATAGGTCTCCTGACGCGACCGGCGGTGTCGCCGGTCGCGCGGATTTAACGGCGGTTCCAGGATCGGTTGCGGGAAGGTCACGCCCCGGGTCACCAGCCGTTGCATCGGGTCGCTGCCGGTGATGCGGAGGGTGCCGCCCGAAGGGTACCCGTCGTCGTTGACCAGCAGGTCGTGCATGACGATCTGGAGGGTCCAGGCGCGGCCCACGCGGTCGGTGCCGAAAAAGACGAGCTCGCCGGTCAGCGGGCCCGTGCGGGACACCGCGCCCTTCAGCCCCAGGTCGCGCCGGCCGCGCCCGTCGAACCGCAGATCGACGTGGACGTTGGTGCTGACCGGCCGGATCCAGCCGTTGAGGCGGGTCTGGAACTGGCCGAAGTTGCGGTACTCGAAGGCGCTGAACGAGCGGTCGCGCACGACGTTCTCGACCGGCGAGGTCTGATACCAGTGCGGCAGAGGGAAGGGGACCAGGCCGACCAGGCGGGTGGCCAGCGGCGGGATCAGCAGGATCTGGCGGATCAGCGGGCTGCTGTGCGGGTTCAGCGGCAGTTCGCGCAGGGCGTGGACGGCGCGGGTGAACCGTCGCAGGTTGTTGGCCGCCTCGGGCAGCAGGCCCTGGCTGGGCACGACCGGTGGGATGCCGGGAGCGCTGGGCAGCAGCGGAACGGAGAAGGGCGGCGGCCCGGCAAACGGCGGCGGTGGGGGCACGGGCCCCGCGCTCAAGAGGGGCGGTTCGGCGGTCGCGGGAAGGTCGCGGGCCGGCGGGGGGGCGGTCTGGGCGGTCCCGGCCGGCACGATCAGGCCGAGCAGGAGCAGGAGCGACAGGCAGCAGCGGAGCGTGCGGGGCATGCGACACCTCGGCAGACGGATGTGGAACGCGCCCCCAGCATACCCGGTCCGCCCCCGTTGCGCAAATGGCGCCAATGGCGCTCGGTGCTCATCTGGCGCGGAAGAGCTCTTCGGCCAGCCCCTGCATCCCAACCCAGTCTCACATGGTCCCCGTCTCTCGGCGGTGGGGCCGGGTGGATGATGTGGCATCAACCCCTTGAATTTCCGCCCCCGTTGCGCTACAATTGCCAGACCATGGGGCTGTAGCTCAGCTGGGAGAGCGCGACATTCGCATTGTCGAGGCCGTCGGTTCGATCCCGATCAGCTCCATATCGAGCATCAAGAGCGGGTTTTCAGGCACCACCCTGGAAACCCGCTCTTTCCGTACGCCGAGCATGTTCGGCAGCTCGGGGGCGAAAGTCCCCTATCCAACCTGATGGAGGTGAAGGATTCGCGAAGCGCAAGGGCGTCACCGCGAGGTGGGGTCTGAAGGAAGCGCGGAGCAAACGCATGGGCCAATGAACAAGAACCGGATCCAGAGGCCTACAGCGCCGGACGAGGGAGCGGATGATCCCGAAGTCCATATCCATCAAGGGCGCTGGTGGTATATCCGGTGGTCGTGTGCGGAAGGCTGTCGGGCTTATCTCGGGAGATCTGCCCGGTGTCACGGAATCGTGACTGAGGTGTCCGCGAGGACATCTGACCGCCGGGCAGAAGTCAGCAGCGGGCAAAGTAGCCCTGCTCTTTGGGGCGAAGGCCCAAACGGTCCCCCCCGATAAAGGGGGTCAAGGGAAGGGGAAGTAGGCATCGATTCTCATGGGTGACCAGCGGCCGAAAATCCAGTTGCTCCTGGCCTTTGCGGATGAGAATAGGGGTGAAGCCCCGAAAGGCAGACGCGAAGGGTCCGAATCACCCGAGGCGAAACGCGTGATCGAAACCCCGGCGACCACGGATCACCTGATGGAGGCAGTCTGTAACAAGGCCTGCCTCGTCTGGAGACCGCGTGACCGCTCAACCCGCCGAACCGCCGTATGCGGACCCGCATGTACGGTGTCGAGCCATTCAGATCTATTCACCTAGAGAGGTGGCGAGAATTGAAAGCGATTAGGATCAAGTGCGTGGATCTGATTCGAAAAATACGGGATGATCTGTATCTCGAAACGAAAGGCATGACCAAGGAAGAGTTGGTCGCCTTCTACTCCCGTCCTGCGAAAAACCAGCGGAAGGAACCCAGGCCCGCCAGGAGGCGAAAAGCGGCCTGAAGGGCACCGGTATCCTGGGGGGAGGGCCTGCCAGGAGGCAGGATGCGGCGAGGGCGGTCGGTCGGCCAGTCGGAGCAGCCCCGGAGGAGAGGGGATGAGGCAGCCTGAGCCTCCAGAAGGGCGGGAATCCCTTTGACGACGGCGCGATGAAATGGTCCCCGCTGGCCAACTGCAACGGGGGCATCGGCGGAGCCTTGCCGGCCCCTCCTCCAGGTTCAGGAGGATGGTGAGATCGGCGGGGGCGGTGACCGACGGGGGTTCGTTCCGCCATAGGGCGATCCGGGCTTTGGCGGGGAGGCGGCTCACCTGGAAGTTCAACTCCTTCTGCTCGGGGCTGCCATTGTTGCCGCCGCCGGGATAGCCGCAACTGCGGCCGAGATGGATGAACTGCCGCAGCAGAATGGGCTTGCCGGAGGTGTTCCCCGACTTGATCTCGGGGGCGTTGGCGGTGTCGAGGGAGAGGAATTCGAACCCGAAATCCTGGGCGTTGTAGGTGATCAGCGAGATCTCGCGCTCGGGGATCCGGAACCGGTCGAGGAACCGGAGGAAGCGGCCGACCTCGTAGGTCACCTCAAACGTCTTCCGATCGCCCTTCCAGACGAGGGATTTCAGTTCGGGGTGGGCCGGGGCCGGCTTGGGCTGCCCCGATTCGATGGTCGGATAGGCGTGGGCCTCGCACAGGCCGACGAGCAGGAACGGGTTGACCAGGAACCGGGATTCCTCGGATGGCCCTTCGATGCTCTTCTGACCCGGGCCGTAGGAGAAAATGTCGTCGATGCCCCACCAGGCCTTGCCGTCCTGGATGCCGTCGAAAATGGCCGGTTGCGGCACATAGGGGATGTTGAGGAACTCAGGATGTTCCTGGACCGCCTTCCGCCGGAGTTCGAGCACTTCTGCCCGGGTCTTGAAATCGAGCTCGACCATGGGATTCGGTCGTAACTCGATGGTGCCGGAGGGGAACGTGAAAGGCGAAGGCGGGGGGCGGAACTTGACATACACGATACCCGCCAGGATCACCAGAAGGATGGCCAGAACGAGGACCTGGAGAGCCTTCCCCCGGCGGGTGCTCGCCCAGAGGGGGAAAAAGGAAGGATTTCGGGATTTTAGCCATTCCCCTGGCTGGATTTCCATCGGTCAATATCCCCGGCAGTACTGGAGATGCATGTAGCCGTTCTTGACCTGCGTGAACCCATGCCTGAGGAAGATCTCCGCCAGCTTTTCTGCCCGGGGGTGGCCCAGCTCTGCCCCATGGGGTTTTCGGAAGCATTGAGATCGACCGCGATGCCCCAGGCATGCGTGCTCTTGGTGGTGCCGCCCCGTTTGTTCCGGTTGTTGTAACAACCGTCAAAGGTGTGGATCTCCTGGGAAAGGCTGAAGGCAATCCTTGCGGGTTTCACGGAAACTGTTGGTAGGCAAGCTAGTGGGCGATCTGTCACATTCGCCCCCGGTTTCTGGTCATCGTTCATGAACCACGAAATTCACCAGCAATGGAGGCCGGTCATGAACGTGCGACAGATGGCGGCAATGGTCGTTCTGGGGCTGGTCCTGGCGGGGCTGTCGCCCATGGCAGGGTGGGCCCAAGACGCGGCAAAGATCTCCCGCATTTTGCAGACCCAGGAGCAGATCTCCCGGGCGGTGGAAGCGCTCGATCGCAATCTGGCCCGCCCCGACGCCCGGGACCGGATCGACGAGCTGGTGACGGAAGCCAAAGCGGTGATCACCCTCCTGGAGGATTCGCGCTGGGCGATCCTCTACTTCCAATGTAAGGATGCCCGCACGGTCCGCGAACTGACCAAGAAGGCCCACTTCGCTCTGGTGACCGGCCGCGACCTGGAGGTTGCCCGCCAGCACCTTCAGACCGTCCGCGATCTCACCTCGAAGATGCTCAACCAGACTATGAGCCGGCGGGCCTCCTAGGATGCCCGTGCGAATCGGCCGACCAGTTTTGTCACCGCTTTTCTGCCTTGCCACCGCCGGAACTTCCGCAGAAAGGACCGGTGGACGGCCAGCGCCCGGGCCGATGCCAGCGCCCGTGCCCGCTCCTTCGGATGGCGGTCGCTTTAGGGCAGCGGTCGGCGGGCTGTGGGCGGGCGCTGCAGAACCTTGGGGCGGGACGGAACGATGGTCGCCGGGCCGGGAGAACCGGCCGCCCCCGCCCCGCGGGTGAGTTGCGTGGCATGGCGGGGATACTCGACCTTGTAGACGAGGCCGCCCCCGGGGATCTCCTGGCCGGTCGGGGTGAACCGCAGTCCGGCCGGCGCCTCCCCCGCACTGCGCACCGCCTCGGTGACCAGGATTTCCCAGGGCTGGGCGGAGTCTTCACCCAGTTTACTGGCGGCGTTGACCTCGGCGCCGAAGGCGTCGGCATCGCCGATGCGCAGGATCCGGCCGAAGCCGAGGCCGACACTGAGCAGCACCTTCTCGGCGTCGCTGACGTCGACGTTGTAGACGTGCAGGGCCTGTTGCATGGCCACCGCCGCCTCGAGGGCCCGGCCCGGGCGCCGGAAGAGCACCAGCAGGCTGTCGCCTTCGGTCTTCAGCAGGATCCCCTCGTGGTTTTCGATGATAGGAATCAGCAGCCGGTGCGATTCGTAGATGACCTGCAGAAAATGGATGATGCCGAACTCGGCCACCCCTCGCGAGAACCCGGACAGGTCGGTGAACATCACGCACCATTCCTCGCCGAACAGGTTCCAGCTGCGCTGGTCGATCGCGGCCTTGTCGGCGCCGGGGGCGAGCCGCTGCTGGATCAGCTTGGCCAGACGGTCTTCCGAGGCGCTCATGCCGACGCTGCGGGTGAATCCCATGGGGGTCCTCCTGGGGAAAGTTCCTGCCGCCCGGGCCGGGAAGGGGGCTGGTCCTGGCGGGGTCCTTCCTTTCTACCGCCCGAAACACCCGCCCCGCCGCTCCCCCGGCTGATGGATGCCCGGCGGGGCAGGGTATGGTAGAGTGGATGGCGGCGGGATTTTCGCCGACGCACCAGCCATGCCAGCCATCACCGACTCTTTTCGCAAATACACTTCCAACCGGGACATCCTGCACGACCTGATGCCCTTGCGCATGCGGGAGATCCTGCTGGTCGCGCCTCCCTACGATGCCTTCAGCCTGGAGCACGACGCGCCCCTGTCCGAGGTCATTTACGACGAGTACAACCAACTCAACCTGGCCAACGCCCCGCGCATCACCAGCGTCTCCTCCGAGGAGGCCGCCGTCCAGCGCATGCAGGGCCGCCGGTTCGACCTGGTCATCGTCCTCAGCCGCATCCACCGCGTCGACTGGCGCAGCCTGACCGGGCGGTTGCGGGCCATCGACCCCCAGATCCCGATCCTGCTGCTGCTCAACGACAACGCCGAGATCGGGTATTTCGACCAGAACCACCACCTGCTGGCCGGCTTCGACAACGTCTTCGTCTGGAACGGCAACTCCGAGATCTTCCTGGCCATGGTCAAGCTGGTCGAGGATCGGTTCAACGTCGCCAATGACACCCGGATCGGCCTCGTGCGCGTCATCCTGCTGGTCGAGGACTCGATCCGCTACTACTCGCGCTACCTGCCGGTCCTCTATCGCGAGATCGTCAAGCAGACCTACCGGCTGATCGTCGAGGAACACCTCGACGAGATGCGCAAGATCCTGCGGCTGCGCGCCCGGCCGAAGGTGCTGATGGCCTCGACCTTCGAGGAGGCCATGGCGATCTACGAGCGCAACCGCGACTACCTGCTGTGCGTCATCTCCGATGTCGCGTATCCGCGGGGGGGAAAGGTCGACGATCTCGCCGGCGTCGAGCTGATCCGCCAGGTACGCCGGCAAAGCCCGAACCTGCCCGTCCTCCTGCAATCGTCGAACCCCGGCAACGCCCGGCTCGCCGAAGAGAACGGCGCCGGCTTCATCGACAAGAACTCCGAGAGCCTGGCTGACGACCTGGCTAGTTTCTTCTACCACAAACTGGGGTTCGGCCATTTCATCTTCCGCGACAACGCGGGGCGCGAACTGGCCCGGGCCACCACCCTGCCCGAGTTGAAAGAATGTCTGAGCCGCATCCCCGCCGAATCGGTTCTCTACCACGCCTCGCGCGACCATTTCTCGGCCTGGCTGATGGCCCGCGGCGAGATCGGCATCGCCCAGGTCGTCTTCGACGCCAAGGTCGACGATTTCAACAGCGCCGAGGATCTGCGGCGGTTCCTGGTCGACGTCGGCGAGCATGTCATGCGCCGCAACGTGACCGGCCAGGTCGTGCCGTTCGACGACGCCTACCTCAGCGATGCCTGGGACCGCTCGATCATCCGCCTGGCCAAGGGGTCGTTGGGCGGCAAAGGGCGCGGCATCTCCTTCGTCAACACCCTGCTGGCCGACCTCCAGCTCGACCAGCAGTTCCCCGAGGTGGAGGTCCGCATCCCGCGCACCGCGGTCATCGGCGTCGACGAGTTCGTCGCCTTCCTGCACGACAACAAGTTGTACAAAATTGGTCTGGAGTGTCAGGACTACGATACTGTCAAGCGGCGGTTCCTGATGGGGAATCTCACCCCCGGCCTGATCCTGCGCCTGCAGCGCTACCTCGACCGGGCCCGCTACCCGCTGGCGGTCCGTTCTTCGGGCATGCTCGAAGACTCGCAGTCCCACCCGCTGGCGGGGTTGTACCAGACGTTCTTCCTGCCCAACAACCACCCCGACCCCGCCATCCGCCTGCAGCAAGTGATGGAGGCGATCAAGCTGGTCTATGCCTCGGTCTACTCCCCCGGCGCCCGGGCCTATTTCGAGGCCATCGGGTTCAAGATCGAGGAGGAACGAATGGCCATCGTCCTGCAGGAAGCCGTGGGAGAACGGCACGGCCGGCGGTTCTACCCGCACGTCTCGGGGGTGGCCCAGTCGTACAATTTCTACCCGGTCGGGTACCTCGAGCCCGGCGACGGGGTGGCCCAGATCGCCATGGGACTGGGCCGCTACGTGGTGGGCGGGGAGCCCTCCTTCCGCTTCTGCCCGACCTACCCCGAGGTAGACCTCACCTTGCCGCATCAGCAGGCGAAGTCCGCGCAATCGCATTTCTATGCCCTTGACCTCGACAACCGGCATCCCGACCTGTTCACCGGGGATGGAGCCACGCTGATGACCCTGCCGGTCGAGGCGGGCGAGGCCGACGGCACGCTCGACCAGCTCGTCAGCACCTGGGATTACGGCGAGGAGCGCATGCGCATCGGCATGAGCGGGGTGCAGGGTTTGCGGGTGCTGAACTTCGCGCCCATCCTGAAACTGCCGTCGTTTCCCCTGGCCCCTATCCTCCAGGTGGTGCTGGGTCACATCAAAACGGCGATGGACACCCCGGTGGAGATCGAGTTCGCCGTCGACCTCGGCCGCGGCGAGGGGAAGCGGCCCACCTTCCATCTGCTGCAGATCAAGCACCTGGGCCTCGACGAGCGGGATTGCGGCATCGATCTCGCCTCGCTGAAGGGCGAAGACCTCTTCCTGTTGACCGACAAATGCCTGGGCAACGGGGTCGACCTGACCCCCCAGGATATCGTTTGGGTCGATCCCGAGCGGTTCGATCGCGCCCGCATGCCCGACATGGAGGCCGAGGTGGCCGATTTGAACGAGCGGCTGAAGCGCGAGGGCCGCAAATACATCCTGCTGGGGCCGGGCCGCTGGGGCTCCCGTGATCGCTGGCTCGGCATCCCGGTCGTGTGGGCCCAGATCTCGCAGGCCCGCGCCATCGTCGAATACGAGCTCGAGGGGTTCGCGGTCGAGGCGTCGCAGGGATCGCATTTCTTCCACAACATCACCTCGATGAACATCGGGTATTTCACCGTGCCGCTGGGTTCACCGCCCTGCCGGCTCGATTGGGAGTGGCTGCGCGCCCAGCCCGTGGTCCAGCGGACCACCCACCTCGTCCACACCCGCCTGCCCCAGCCCGCCCCCCTGGTCATGGACGGCCGTCGCCGCCTCGCCGCCATCTTCAAAAAGCCCCAGCCCCTCTGAAGTTTTTGATACAATGAAAGGCGATTTCACCTCAGGAGTTCGACCATGTGGGATTACACCAATTCCGTTCTCGATCATTTCACCAACCCCCGCAATGTCGGCGAGATCGAAGATGCCAGCGCCGTCGGCGAGGTCGGTTCCCTCGCCTGCGGTGATGCCCTCAAGCTGTTTCTCAAGATCGACAAACAGACCGGGAAGATCATCGATGCCAAGTTCAAGACGTTCGGCTGCGCCAGCGCCATCGCCTCGGCGTCGGCTCTGACCGAGATCGTCAAGGGCATGACCCTCGACGAGGCCCTGAAGATCAGCAACGAGGATATCGCCAAGTTCTTGGGCGGCCTGCCCGAACAGAAGATGCACTGCTCGGTCATGGGCAAGGAGGCCCTCGAGGCGGCCGTCGCCAACTACAAGGGCGAAAAGGCCGTCGCCCACCAAGAAGAACCCCCGGTCTGCAAGTGTTTCTGGGTCACCGAGAAGAAGATCCGGGAAGTGATTCTCGAGCACCAGCTGACCACCGTCGAGCAGGTCACCAACTACACCAAGGCGGGGGGCGGCTGCGGCGGCTGCATTCCCGACATCAAGCGGATCCTGGCCGAGGTCATGCATGCCCAGATGCCCCCCGCCGAACGGCCGAAGATGACCAACCTGCAGCGGATCCAGCTCATCAGCCAGACCATCGAAAAAGATGTCGCCCCGACCCTGCGCGCCGACGGCGGCAATATCGAACTGGTCGACATCGACGGCACGCTGGTCAAGGTCCGCCTGAGAGGGGCTTGCTCCGGATGCGCCGGGGCCAAGGCCACCCTGCAGCACCTCGTGCAGGAAACCCTGCGCCAGAAGGTGTCACCCGACCTCGTCGTCGTGGAGGAGAACTGAGATGCCCCCGCGCCAGGTCTACCTCGACAACAACGCCACCACCCAGGTCGCCCCCGAAGTGCTCGAGGCCATGCTGCCTTTCTTCAAAGACCTCTACGGCAACCCGAGCTCGATGCACCTCTTCGGCGGCCGGGTGGCCCAGCACGTCACCCAGGCCCGCGAGCGCGTGGCGGCCCTGCTCAACGCTCATCCCGACGAGATTTTGTTCACCTCGTGCGGCACCGAGTCGGACAACCACGCCATCAAGGGCGTGGCCGAAGCCTTCCCCGAGAAGCGGCACCTCGTCACCACCAAGGTCGAGCACCCGGCGGTGCTCAACGTCTGCCGCTACCTCGCCAAGCACCACGGCTACCGCCTCACCGAGCTGCCCGTCGACAAGCGGGGCAACCTCGACCTCGACCAGGTGGCGGCCGCCCTGACCCCCGACACCGCCCTGCTCAGCGTGATGGCGGCCAACAACGAAACCGGCACCCTCTTCCCGATCGAGAAGATCGGGGCGATCGCCCGCGAGAAGGGTGTGACCTTCCACACCGATGCGGTGCAGGCCGCGGGGAAACTGCCCCTCGACCTGGCGAAGCTTCCCGTCGACCTGCTCTCCATCTCCGGTCACAAGCTGCACGCCCCCAAGGGCATCGGAGTGCTGTACGTCCGGCGCGGCACCCGCCTGATGCCGTTCCTGCACGGCGGTCACCAGGAGCGCGGCCGCCGCGCCGGCACCGAGAACGTGCCGTACATCGTCGGCCTCGGCCGTGCCTGCGAACTGGCCCGGGTCGAGCTGTTCGAGGAGACCAACCGCCTGCGGCAACTGCGCGACCGGCTCGAGCAGGGCCTGTTGGCCGCGATTCCGATCACGCACATCAACGGCAACCCCGACTGGCGGCTGCCCAACACCAGCAACCTCGGCTTCGAATACATCGAGGGCGAGGCCATCCTGCTGCACCTGAGCGCGGCGGGCATCGCCGCCAGTTCCGGGTCGGCCTGCACCAGCGGCAGCCTCGAGCCGTCGCACGTGCTGATGGCGATGGAGGTGCCGTTCACCTACGCCCACGGCTCGGTGCGGTTCTCGCTGTCGAAATACAACACCGACCAGGACATCGACTACGTGCTGGCCACCCTGCCCGGCATCGTGCAGAAGCTGCGCGACATGTCGCCGTTCTATCCGAAGGACGCCCCCCGCGTGGTCCAGACCAGCGCCTGATCGGCCGCCGGACGACTTCTTCCCGACCCCTCGCCACCGTGCCGCCGCCCCCTCGATCGGGGTGGTACCTGCCGGTACCCCCGGTGCGCCCGGCCAGTGGCCCCGAACAGCGGAGAGCCCGGGGCGGTGGAGGTGCCATCGGAAGCCTGACACGCAGAGGCTCTCGGTCTTCCACGGGGAAGGCTGAGGCCCCGGGCCCAGCCGTGCAAGAACAGGAACGCGGGGGGGCAGGCGTACGTTTCCCTGGGGTGTCCTCCTCTGGCGCGTCATGAACCGACTGTCGGGCAGGGCGAGGGGAACGGGAGAAGAACCCGATCAGGTCGGTTTCCCGGGCTGGGGTGGGGCAAAGGCCTTGCGCAACTCGGCCTGGACCACAGGGGGGACCAGGGCGCTGACATCGCCGCCGTAGCGGGCCACTTCCTTGGCGATGCTCGAGCTAAGGAAGGAATACTGCGTCGCCGACATCAGGAAGACGGTCTCGAGATCGGGGGCGAGCTGCTTGTTGACCGAGAACATCTGCAACTCATACTCGTAGTCGGAAACCGCCCGCAGGCCCCGGATCACCGCGCAAGCCCCGATCGTGCGGCAGAACTCGACGAGCAGGCCGTTGAAATGGATGGCCCGCACGTTCTCGAGATCCTTGATGACCTCGCTGATCATCTCGACCCGCTGTTCGGGGGTGAACAGGCACTTCTTCGTCGGATGAACGAGCACGCCGACGATGACGTGATCGAAGATGCGAGCGGCCCGCGTCAAGATGTCGAGGTGGCCGTTGGTGAACGGGTCGAAGCTGCCTGGGTAGAGAGCGATTCTCATGCGTGTCGCGGTTCCTTGATCCAGTCGAGCAGGTCGTGGCCCAGTTCCTTTACCAGCAGGGAAAACGCCATGACCGGGAAGCCGACCACGTTGAAGTAGCACCCCTCGATGCGCTCGACGAACAGGGAAGCCATCCCCTGGATGGCGTAGGCGCCCGCCTTGTCATACGGCTCGGGCGAATCGACGTAGCGGCGGATCTCACGCTCGGACAGCTTTTTGAAGAAGACGTTGGTGATCTCCGATCGCGACACGGTGCGCAACCCGACCGGATCGACCAGGGCGACGCCGGTGATGACCTGGTGGCCCCGGCCCGACAGCAATTCGAGCATGCGGCGCGCGTCGTCGGGGTCGCGGGGCTTGCCGAGGATGGTGTTGTCGACGACCACGATGGTGTCGGCCCCGATGACCAGCCCGTCGTGCAAAGACCTGGCGGCATGGAAGGCTTTCAGGCTGGCCAGTTTGCCGGCCTGCTCGACCGGGGTCAGGTGGTCGACGTCCTCGGCCCGCTCCTGGTACGGCGAGCGGATTACCTCGATGGGGACGCCCAGGTCGCCGAGAATGGCCTTGCGGCGCGGCGATTGCGACGCGAGGAGCAGACGGGGCAGGGGGCGGGGGCCGGAACCGGAGGAAGGGGCGGGGGTCATGTCGCGGTTCTCCTGAAGAGTTCGAAGGTGAGCGCGGCCACCAGCAGGCCGGACGGGATGGACAGCCAGACCATGACGGCGAGATGGAACCAGAGGGGCAGGGCGTGGCCGGCCCACAGGCCGACGGTACCGAGCTGGGCGAGGTTGTGGGCGACCGCCCCCAGCACGCTGATGCCGGCCAGGCCGAGCCACCCGCGGCCACAGCGGACGGCGAGGGTCATGACGGACGCGGCGGCCAGCCCGCCGGCCACCCCGAGCAGGTGGGCGGGCGAGAAGAGCAGGCCCAGGGCCAGTCCCGACAACACCGACCGAATAAGAACCAGGCCCACCGCAAACCCCGGCGACAGCCGGACGATGGCGAACAGCACGAGTGCGTTGGCCAGACCGGGTTTCACCCAGGGCAGCAGGCGCGGCAGGGGCGCCTCGAGGATCTGCAGCGCGGCGGCGGCGGCCGACAGCACGCCGAGCAGGGCCAGCCTGGCCATGGGCCGGTCGTCGAACCGCACCCCCGCCAGCAGGGCGCCTGCCGTCGGGGCGATTGAGCGCCGGGGGGTGGCCTGATCACCCGGGGTGG
>CALLCO010000114.1 GCA_937998695.1 Candidatus Ozemibacteraceae bacterium | reverse complement strand
GCTCATTTGCCTCTCCTTGCCATGTGGTACCTCCAGCTGTCTCTGGGATACACCAGATCTCCCCATCACTCACAGGGCTTTTCGCCTCTGTACACCTCTCTGGCTCCATTCATGATCGAGGCTTGAAGCTGTGGCATTCGGCCAGGACGCTGCCGTCCTTCAGTTTCTGGTAGGGCAGCAGTTCGATCTCGACCTCGTCGTTGCCGACCAGGAACGGCAGGGAGGCGATCCCCTCCAGCAGGTAGGTCTGGGCCTCGTGCTGCACCACCACCAGGCCGTCTGGGCGGACTTCCTTGACCCGGGCGGTGATCCTCCCCATCCGATTCATGCGCACTCCATCAGGGATTTCCGAACGATGGATCAGCTCGGCGTCCGCCTTGCGCGGGTCGAAGGGTTCGGGACGGCTGGGCAGGGTTCCGGTCTCGCTGGGGGTCAACAGGCGCAGGAACATCGAGGGCAGGAACGCCAACACGGCGATGGTCCCGATGACCAGGGCGTAGGTGCGCCATTCCCCGCCTTGCGGGTTGTTCTTGCCCAGTGCTGCCTCCCGCTGCGCCGTCTGCCGGCTGCGGATCGCGGCCCGGACCTGGGACACCGCATAGGGTTTGGGAGCCGTGGTCGGTGCGGGTTCAGCCCGGTTGGTCGACGGGGTGGGCCGCCCCGGGGTGGGGAGGAGCGCCTCGGGGGCGGTCGCGGTCGGGGCCGCCGTCGCCGGCCCCGATCGTGGGGCCCCGCGTTTCGTCGGCACGGCGCCCGCCGCCTGGTCGTCCAGGCCGAGTTGCAGGATCAGGTCGAACAGGTCTATGCGGGCCTGGGCGATGGTCAGCGACACGGACGGATTGGACCGGGAATGCACCCGGTCGAGCTGGTCGAGCAGATCGACCGAGGGGTTGGACAGCAGTACCACCAGGATCTGTCGGGCGATGGCCGAATGGTCTTCTTTCTCCAGGGTTTTCAGAAGCAGCGCCGACACCTTTTCCACGGGGAACAGGAACAAGCTGCCGACCGCGTTGGCCCGGGTCGCTGGGTCGGGCGAGGCCAGCATGCCGGCCAATGCCTGCAGGGCGGCGGCCTCGTCGTGCTGCCGGGCGATCTTGATGCCCCGCGCCCGCAACCGCGCATCCGAGCTGGCCAACATGGTGGGCAGGAAGGGCAGCAGCTTGCGGGCATCGACCTTCTCGATGACCCGCGCGGCGGCGGCCTGCAGGCTGGGATCGGCCTCCCGGATGGCCTCTTCCGCGATCGGCAGGCTGTCGGCGGTGGCATCGAGCCGGGCCAGCGTGTTGAGCGCCGCCACTCGCACCGCCGGACTGCCGCCGCGCGCCTCCTGCCGGACCCAGTCGGCCCAGAGTTTGAACCCCTCCTCGTCGAGGGCGCGCAGGAACTGCCGCTTGTCCTCGTCGGAATACTGGCCAGGCGAACCGGCCAGCGCCGCCAGCTGCTTCTCCTGGGCATAGGCCTGCAATAGGCGCCGGGCCAGTTCCTCGGTGGCGGGATTCAGGGCCAGTCGTTCGACCGTCGCCCGCACGTCGGGGGTCTCGATGTTCTTGGCCAGCCACGCCGTCAGGGCGTCGCGGCGCGGCCCCGCGGTCAGTGCGATCTGCACCTCTAGATCGGCCAGGAACTTCTTCAGCCGTTCCTGCCGCCACCGGGCCAGCATGGCCTCGGGGGCGGCCTCGGCGGCCGGCACCAGGCCGGTGGCCGCCAGGGCCTGGCACAGCACCTTGAACAACGTCGTCAAGGTTCCCGCCTGCTTCTTGTCGGCGGTATCGATCAGGTCGAGCAGGCGCAGGGCGCTCTCGACCTCCGGATTGGACGCCAGCAGCGTGCCACACCCCTTCAGCACTTCCGGGTCCGTTTCCTCCTGCAGGATGGCGAACAGCAATTCCCGCACCTTCCCGAAAGGGAACAGGAAGGCGATCGACAGCCCCGCCAGCCGGTCCTCCTGGCGCCGCGATGCGAGCAGCTCCGCCAGGTGGGCTTCCGCTTCCTCCGGGTCGATCCGGCGCAGGGCGGTGATCGCCCGCCCCCGCACCAGCGGGTGGGCCGAGGCCAGCAGGTCGGGCAGCAGGGGTTGCAGGGCGGCCGGGGACAACACTTCGAGCGCTTCCAGGAAGGGGAGCACCAGGTTCGAGTCGGTGGCTTTGATCTGCTCGACCAGCCAGGGGACATCTTCTTCCCCGCCGTTCTTGCTGAGGAAGACAGCCACGGCAGGCCGCAGGTCGTCGGGAATCTGCTCGCGACGCTCCCGGATCAGAGACCGCAGGCGCGGGATCTCGCTTTTGAGAGGGGCCAGCAGGCTGGTGCGGTCGAAATCCGTTCCGGTGGCCGGCGAAGCGGAGGAACCGCCCTGGGCGTCCTCCGGCTTTTGGCCGAGCCGGGCCTGGATCTTGGCGATGGCCTGGGCGGCGAAGAACGACACCTCCCGATCGCCGCTCTCGGCCAGTTTGCGCAGCCGGAACAGTACTTCGGGGTCGTTCGAGGTCTTGGCGAGCTGCACCACCGCCCCGATGACGACGGATCGTTTCTCCGAGACAAGCTGGGCGAACAGGCCCTGCTCGGGGGACGCGTCCGTCACGACCCGAAGTAGGCCTTGGCTTCTTCCACCGTGGCGAACAGGGTGCCGACCTGGTTCATGCCGGCGATCTGGAACGCCTCCAGCACCAGGTTCGACATCTTGCAGAAGCCGATCTCCAGGTGGTGGGTATCCTGGAGGGTCTCGCAGACGTCGATCAGGGCGGCCAGCCCGTTGCTGTTGACGACGGGGGCCTCGCTGAAATCGAAGACCACGTATTTCAGCCCTTGCAGGTTCACTGCCTTCACGGTCTCGGTCAGCTTCTTCCCGAGGGCATCGGCAAAGTACCCCACGGGGGCGATCATCAGCCAGGGCGGATCGACCCTGATGTGGCATTCGACGGGTTTGTTCACGGTTCGGACTCCTCTGTTTCGGACTCCTCTGACCGCATCATACATGGGAAGACCCGTTTTCGGCAAGAGGTCGTCGCCACCGCCTGCATCGCCGTTTGCCGCGCCCCTTCCCTCTCGCTCCCCCCTCTTTCTCCTCGGTTCCCTCTGTGATTTCGAGAACTGACCGCCCCGCTTCGGCAGGAGATCAGGGTCAGGGCTGAAGACTCAGGCGGGGCGCGAGGGGTTCGCCCTGGGGAAGGCGGGCATTGGTTCCGCCGTGCTGCCGCACGATGTGCGGAGTGATGAAGATGATCAGCTCGGTGCGCGATTCCTTCCAGGTTTTCTTACGGAAAAATTGTCCGATCCCTGGCAGATCGCCAAGAAAGGGGACCTTCGCCACCGTCTCGTTCTTGTCGGTCTTGATCATGCCGCCGATCACGATCGTGTGATTGTTCTTGATGATGACCTGCGTCTGGGCGCTGCGGTTACTGAGGTTGGGGGTCGAGTTGCCTCCCAGCGTGGTGAATCCCAGGACGCTGCTGATCGTCGGATTGATGTCGAGGAACACCTCGTCGTTTCCGGTCACCGAAGGCGTCACCAGCAGCGTGATGTTGGCATTGGCCTGCGAGATGGTGTTGGTGACGTTGCCCGTCTGGGCGTTCACCTGCGAGGCTGACACGTAGGGAATGGCCTGCCCGACCGTGATATTGGCCTGCCGGTTGTTCAAGGTGGTGATGACCGGGTTGCTCAGCACCTTCGCGAATGACTGGGTCTTCAACATGGCCAGCAACGCCCGGAATTGGTTGACATTCAGGCTTCCCCACCGGAAGACCCCGGTGCCGCCCGCATCCGATGTTTCCGGGGCGACCGACATATCGAAGCTGTTTTCCGACGTGCCCGGGATCGGGATCTGCTTCTGCCAGTTGATGCCGAGCCGCTCTTCCTCGTTGAGGTCGATCTCGTAGATGTGGGCGTCGATCGTCACCTGGATCGGCGCCACGTCGAGCTTGCCGATCAACTCTCGGATCCGGTCGAGGTTCGACTGGGTGTCGGTGATGATCATCATGTCCATCCGTCCTCCCCCCGCCCCGCCTCCCCCCGCCCCGCCGGCGGCGGCCATCGAGGCCTGACTCGACGAGTAAGGCTGGATCACTGCTTTCGGAGCGACCATCCTGATGGGATCGGTGAGATTTCCGGCATCGACGTAATCGAGGTAGAACACTTCGGTGACCGGTCGGGAGGTGACTTCGACCGCTTGCTCGCGCACGTCGATCTGCGGCAGCAGCTTGCGGATCTTGTCGAGAACGTGCTGAGTGTCGGTGACCATCAGAGAGTTGGTGCGGGCGTCCACTTCCGAGCGGCCTCGCTCGGGGGTCAGGACCCGGTCGATGATCTCCTTGACCTGGGCCGCGTTGGTGTTCTGGATGTTGAAAATCGTCGTCACCAGGGGCGCATTGGCGATGGGGAAGATGCTCAGGATGTTGCCCTGCCAAGTGAAGGCGAGGTCGTAGTTGCGCAGCAGGGTGTTGAGCGCCTCTTCGACCGTGATGTTGCTGAACAGGATGGTGACGTTTCCCTGAATGGCCGAGTGGAGCATCAGGTTGATGTTGACCAGTTGGGCCAGGGAGCGCAGGGCGTCCGGCAGGGCGGTGTCGCGGAAGTCGAGTTGCCGGATCTGCATGTCGACCCCCGGCGGCAGCTTGAGGTTGCCGCCCAAGATGTATTCAGGGTTGGCTTGAGGGTCGGCCGTGAGTGCGGGAGGGGTGGGGCCCTGCGGGGTGGCGCCGGTGATGGGCGGAGGGGCGGCCGGTCCCGAGGCCGCCGGCGGCGGCGTCAGTTGAAAGAGAGGAAGAGCGTCGGTTCGTTGCGCGGGAAACGTCGAGGGGGAAACGGCCATGGGTGAAAGCGTGGTCTGGTCAGGCCAAGGAGAAGCCCCTGGGGGGGCCGGGCGAATTCGGACTCCATTGCCCAGATCTATCCAATCCATACTTCGGGAGAAGGTGCGAGGCGTCCCTGCCAAACTGGTGCCTGGGCCGCTCATCGATGTGCCAACCAACCCCGAGGGAGTGGGAATGCCTTTGATCGATCCTGTGGGGGAGCGGGGAAGCGGTTGCCAGGCACCACCGGGGATCGGCGGCATGTTGGTAGTCGGAGGGCGCCGTGGGGCGCGTGCCTGCACGACCGGAGCCGGGCCTGCTGACAGCAGCAGCCCAACGACGATGGCGCACAGCAGCGCTTTCCGATCCCTCAGGATCGCCACATTTGCCTCCCGATGATGAGTCTCTTCATCCATCGGCAATTCGGACGACTCCGCTAAGGACTGTGCCCAGCGCCTTGCCCTGGGTTGCAGGTTCCCAAACACTCAGGGGGGGGTGGGCCCGCTCCCCCCGCTGACTTGAGGCTTGAACAGCCGGCAAGTGGCCTCCCTGAAGACGGTGTTGCCGTTGACGTCCTCGAGGGTGAGGCGAATGGTTGCCACAATGGGAGAAATCGCCGAGGGGGTGAGTTCATACAAATCCACTACCCGCGAGGTATAGGGGCGAAGTGTGACCACCTGCCCGGCCGTCGGAGAGAACTTGATCTGGTAAGGGGTCTCGGGAACGGTCAGTTCGGGAAGGGCCTGCCCCGCCCGGGTACGATAGGTGATCGAATACGACCGAAGATTGGTCGGCACCGCCGACTCGAAATCCAGGGTGACATCCACGGTCGGCAGGGCGGAGGTCTCCGTGGCAGTCGGGATCAGATCATACGGCTCGACCTTGGCCACGGTCACCAACACGGCCGGCAACACCGTCTTCTCGATGCACCCCGAAAGGAAAACCGCGCCGCCGATCACGATGGCGACTACCCACGTCCATCGGTGTCCCATACCGTTCCTATCGGCCGTTTTCCCGCGGCCGTTCACTTGGGCAGGAGCTCGATGACGCTGCCGCCTCGAAAGAACCGTGCCGCAAACGTGGAGCAGACCTGCGCCAGGGCGAACAATGGTTTTCACCTCCCTGCCAGGGTCAGCGGGATTTTCGGAAGGTGTCGGAAATGGTGTAGGTGCCGTCGGAGGCGATGTGTACAACAACACCCTTCTTGGGGATGAGAAACTTGCCGTCGTCGTTTTCCAGGAGGATCACCTCTTTATCTATCTTGACGATGGGAATGTCATTGAACGTCTCCCCCGCCTTGTACAATCGGCTGTCAACGATGGCCACCAGAGCCTTCGGGGTTTCGATGGTCCCCAGGAACTCACCCTTCATCAAGGTGGTTGGTTTGATGGGTTTCTTTGTTGGGCCCCCCTCCCTCTCCCCCTCCTTGTCCTTTTGGGGTTTGCCGGCTGCCTCCATCATGGCGATGAACGGGGAGGGTTCGAAGGGGGTCCTGTCTAGCCGGGTAAAGGCCAGGATGACCGGATCGCCTTCCTCTCGGGGAGAAGGGCCGGCATCAGGGGTTGCGCTGGCCACCACCTTGGTCGGTTTAGATGTTTCCTCCGATCCTTCCGAGCTGTCTGGATTGGTGGTGCTGGGGGCCGCCACCGTTTCCGTGGCTGGTGCCGTTTCCTGAGGTTGGGAGGCAACCTCCAGGTCATCGAGGTTGACCGCCACGGCCGCCCTGCGTGGAGGCTTGGGAGGCGCCTTGGGTCGGTTCTTGAGCCACTGCAACCCCATGGCGATCGAGAGAATGATCAGGCTCAAGAAGAACAACCGCTGGCCCATCCACTCACTCCCCCGATTCTGCCGCCGGGGGGGGCTCTTCCCGAACATCCGGGATGACGATGGCGGTCGGCATCAGGTCGAATTTGAACGTGCCACTGGCATCCGGGGTCAGTGGGGGGAGCTGAACCTTGATCAACTTGGGGTGCATTTCCAAAATCCGCAGGAAGATTCCGAGTTGTTTGAAGGTGCCTTGAAACGCGATTTTAACGGGAAATTCCTCGTAAGTCAGGGTCTCGAAATTTCTGGCCACGGTCGGTTGCGGGGTGATGCTCTTGATCTGGAGCTGTGCCTGCTTTCCGAGATTCCTCAGGTCTTGGAGGAACAGGGGGGATTCGGCTTTCTGGTAACACATCCGTTCTGCCGCCGCCAACGCCTTCCGATGTTCGTTGACCTCAAGGGCGATCTTGTTTTTGTCGGCGACAGCCGCTTCGAGGGTTGCGATCTGGTCCTGGAGCCCTTTGTTCTTTTTCAGTTCCTTGGCAAGAGTGATCTGTTGAGGGGAATACAGGAATTTCCACCCAAGAAAAATGATGGCTCCGATGATCAAGAAGGGTTGAGCTGCCACCTTCTGGTCGGTCTTGGCCTTCTCCAGCCACTCCGTGATCGTGAATCCTCCCTCAGCCACGGTCCTACTCCTTTCCTCCGTCCTCGGACGGTTCCTCCGGTTCAGCTTCTTCGGGGGGGGGAGGTGCGGGGATTTCCATCCGGCCGTTCAGGGAAAACCGAATGAAGTACCGGTCTTCGTCGATGGCCACTTCTTCCGTTGATTCGAGGGCAGGGTTCTTGAAAAATTTCGATCGCCCGAGTGTTTTCAGAAAGTCGAATACCCGGTCGGACGTGTCGGTATGTCCGGACAGTCGGTAGGTCTTGGGCTCGGCAGAGACCTGGATCATCGCATTCTGCAGGAATACCTGGCGCGGGGTCAAGCTAGCCAGTTCAAGCAGGATTTCAGAGAGGGGTATCCTCGAACTCCGCAATTCCTCGGCGAACCCTGCCTCCTTGCCGAGGCGCTCCTTATCAGCCAGCAGTTTGGTTACCTCCTCCTGGGATGAGGTCAATTGTTTGAGATGGGAATCCAGTTTGGCATATTCCCTCTTCGCCTTCTCAACATCTCCGCGAATTTTCACGATCGGATAGGAACCCAATAGGGTGAGCAGGCCCAGGATGCAGACCGCCAGGATCCGGAGCTTCGTTTCATCGAGTTGGGCGATCCCCGCACCGAACTTGGAACTGACCCCCGAAAAATCCATGGAGGCGGAACGCCGGTGGGGATACAGGATATCGATGAAGTTGATGACCTTGCGATCTCGCAGCCCGTCATAGCGGGCGATGCCCACCGCGGGGGCCAGAGCGGGCATTTCCAAGGGGAGGCGGTCGGCGGGGAAATTGGTGCTGCTGGCAGAAAGGGTTTTGAAGGGATCTCCCAGTTCGGCCGGCACTTCGAGGCTTTCCTGGATGAATTCCTTGAAATTTTTCATGGCGGCCGACCCGCCGGTCAGGATGATGCGATCGACCGCGGATTCACTGAATTGGGAGATGTAGAAACTCACGGATAGCTGGATGTGCTGGAAAATTTTTTCCACGGTCGAGAAGATCTGCTGCGCCGCCCACTTTTCAGCCCCCTTCAAGGCCTGGATTTCATCGGGGGGGAGAACCCCGATTCTGTGTTTCAAATCGATCGCTTCATCGAGGTTCTTGAATTCGATTTTCTGCCCGTCGATTTCTCCGCCGGCGAAAATCGCCTCGGTGATCGTCTCTCCTCCCATGTTGATGTCACGATAGAAGTTCAACACCCCGCCCTTGTAGATCATGATCGAGGTGGTTTTGTGCCCACAGTGGATCAGGGCCACTTTGCCTTGATCGCCGGCCGATTTGAGGGCTGGCCCCAACGCGAGTTCGAGGCTCTGGGGCAGGGTCAGGATGCCTTCGTTGGACATGCCTCCGCCTTTGAGATTGTCGGTCATGAGCTTGACGACGTCTTGCTGCAGGGCTGCCACCATGACCTGCTTGAGGGCTTTCTCTTCTTTGACCACTTCGCCGACTTCCTGCCATCCCAAGACGGCCTTTTCCATGGAAAAAGGCATCTGCTTGGTGGCTTCGGCATTGACCGAAGCGGCGAATGCCTCTTTTTCGGGGGTGGCGGGAAGCTCGAAATACCTGATCGTCACCGTGCGGCCGCTGGCCAGGGTGACCGCCCGCTTGGTCTGGATCTGGTTGTCGTAGAGCAACTCGGTGAGCTGCTTGGTCAGGAACTTCTGCAATTTGCTGATGGCATCGTTCTCGACATCCTCGCGGCTCATCTTTTCGCGCTCTTCAGCGGTCAGGAGATGGGTGAACGGCGGGATGCGGATGTGGGCCAGGGCTTTCAGGGTCGGTTTCCCGTCATCCCCTGGAATGATGTGGACAAACTTCAGGGAAAAACTCCCTATGTCCACCGCCACGAAGGGGTCGAACTTTGCCTGCTCAGCCATCGATGAATCTCATCGGTACCAATACACCAAGGTCTTGATACAGGAGGGGATAATTTCCCTCAGGGGCCATCGGATCAACGCACCATCTCCCTGGCACATTTCCTCAGGGGTTCTCCCATCCTGAGAAGATCTCGCCTGATCGAATCATTGATAGGTGAAGAGTCGATGGAGCCTA
>CALLCO010000113.1 GCA_937998695.1 Candidatus Ozemibacteraceae bacterium | reverse complement strand
AGAAGGCCCGTGGCTATTTCGAGAAGTTCCTGGCCAACCCCAACGTCAATCCCGATCTCAAGCGTGACGTCGAATGGGTGATGATCGGCCTGCTGACCGACGACCAGGACGACGAGGAGGCCTACCGGCGATTCCACGAATTCGATGCCAGGGAACCCGAATACGCCCGGAACCAACGGACCTATTGGCGGCTCAAATACACCCTCTGGTACCGGCACTTCCGCACCGAGATCCACATCGGACTGGCGGTGTTCGGTGGGGCCACCCTGCTGGTCTTCCTCCTCATGATCGTTCCCTCTCTGGGCATCTTCGTCTTCGATCCGCTGAAGCGGGCCCAGGGGGCCTTCGAACAACAGAACTTCGCGAAGGCGGTCAGCATTGCGGAGGATGCCCTGCGGCGGAGCAAACAGCCCATCCAAATTCAGCGGCAGTTGCTCGAAATCTGCATTCAGGCGCATTTCGCCCTGCGCAACTTTTTCAAGTGCCAGGACCACGCCAAGCACCTGCTGAACCTGTTCGCCGATAATCCCATCGCCTGGAAATACCTCGCCAAAGCCTACCTGGAGACCAACGACACCTCCGAAGAGGCGATTTCCCTCTACGAGACCCTCTACCGGCAGAACCCCGAGAACAAGGAATACCTGCCGATCCTGGCCCGGCACTATGCCACCCACAAGGTCTACACGGTCGAGACCATGGAAATCATGTATGCCTCTTTCCAGGCCGACCCCAATGATGTCGCCAACGTGCTGGCCCTGGCCGAAGCCTACGTGCAGAACAAGCGGATGGGGGACGAGGTGGTCGCTATCCTCGAGGCCGCCCTGAAGCACAAGCCCGAGCAGACGGATTTCCGGGAACTGCTGGCCCGCAACTATTCCAAGAAGGGCATGTATTCGGAGGCCGCCCGCGAATGCCTGGCCATTCTGAAGGTCAACATCAACAACATGGGTATTCATGTGGTCTACACCTCCAGCATGAAGAAGATGAACCTGCTGGACGAGGCGATTCTGCAATACGAGGAGTTCCTGCAGACACACCCTGGCAATGCCCAACTGGCCGAGATCATCACCGGCCTCCGAAAAGAACTGGAAGCCTCCACCCCGGGGCGCGATCCCCTCGCCCCGACCGAAGACCTGTCCCCCTTCTCCGAGGAGTTGCTGGTGGACGGCATGGGCGACCTCGGGGGAGGCCCGTTGTCGGCCGGGTCTTCCCAGGCGGACGTCGAGGGATTCGTCGAGCCGCCGCCCGAAGGGTTCGAACCTCCCGACAAGCCCATCCCCGTTCCCGATTTCATGAAGGAAGGGGGAGGCGCCTCTCCAGCCGCGGCCAGGCCGGCACCGGCTCCTTCGACCGCGCGACCCGAGTCACCGGCCGGCCCGATGCCGCCAGCCCCCGATCTGGAATCGCTCGCGGCTATTCCCACCATGGATCCCTTTGCCGACCACCCGGATGCGCTGCTCGAGCCCGAGGGCGTCGGGCCGCAGGTGCCCATCGAGGAGCCGTCGGCTTCGGGGTCCGGGGAACCGCCGAAGGGGGGGGCGCCGTTGGCTCCTGCCGCGGCTGGCCCGGTGGGTCGCCAGATATCTCCGCCCACCCCAGGCGGAAAGGGGACGCCCTCTCCGGAGAGGCTCACACCTTCATCGGAACGACCTCCCGTGTCGGTCGGGCCCAGCCCTGCCACCGCCCCCAAGTTGCCTACTTCCGGCGAAGCCGAGCTGGCCAAGGCCCGCGACCTGGCCAAGCGGAGCAAGTGGGAGGAGGTGGTCGGGGTTCTCACCCCCGTCTTCGCCTCCCGCCGAGACCGCGCCGTGGGCATCCTGCTGGCCGAAGCCTATCTGAAGCAACGGAAGCCGGTGCTGGCGAAAGAGATCGTCGAGACGCTGGAGTTCGATCGTGAGCTGATGCCCGCGGAAGTGAAGGATATCCTATACCGGGTTGCCGTCGCCCTCGAGGAGGCCAACCAGGCCGAAGACGCCCTTGTTCTGTATGACATGATCTGCAGCGTCGACATTAATTTCCGCGATGCTTTCGACCGCTCCGACCGCCTCTATAACCGGAGGAAGAAGTAAGCAAAACCGACCTTTCGGCCGAAGACACTCTGCAATCTCTCGCGAGCCTGTCGCATGAATCGGTTTTTCGCTCGTCGTGTCCATACCACCCCCGAGCCAGTCGGCATCTCGGAATGGACGGGACAGGAAACTGGGCTGACTCGGGTGTTCGTGCAACAGGCTCTCTAGGACAGTCGCACTTTCGCGCCGGAAAGGACCTTTTCCTCGATGATCCCCTGGATGCCCGTCGCCGGATGGCTGAAAGCCATCCTCGGTTTTGGCCTGTTGATCCTGGTCCACGAGTTGGGGCACTTGCTGGCCCTCAAATGGCGTGGCTTCCCGGTTTTCGCCTTCTCGCTGGGGTTCGGGCGACCCTGGTGCCGCCTCCGCTGGCGGGGGACCGAATACCGCGTCGGCTGGCTCCCGCTGGGCGGGTATGTCCTGTCCGAAAATCCGGACGCGCCGGAGTCAGATAGGGGGCCCGAGCAGGGGCCCCTTGATCAGTTCCTCGTGGCATTCGCGGGGCCCCTGGCCAATTTCCTGCTGGCCTGGACGTTGTTCTTCGTGCTGATCGGCGGCATGGGGCTACCCCAGCCGATCCCGGTCGTGGAGTCGGTCATCAAGCAAGGACCAGGGGCCCAGGCCGGTCTGCATCCAGGCGACCGGTTGGTCGAGATGAACGGCGTGCGGGTTCGCACCTGGGACGAATTCGTCCGGTTGATCCAGGTCAATGGTGCCCGCGCCGCGCGGCTGACGGTGGAACGGGGAGGGCGCCGGCAGGACCTGACCGTCACCCCGCGTGCGGAGGGCAATCGGTGTGTCGTTGGGGTGGTGCCGACTCAGGCCCCGGTGCAACCGGCCAACTGGAGCCGGGCGGTCGGCCTGGCCCTGACCCGCACCCTCACCGAGATCCGGCAGGTGGTCGCCGGCCTGTTCGGCATGCTGTTCGCCGCCGAGGGTGGGGAAGTGTCGGGTCCGCTGGCCATCATCGACCACATCAGCCAGGCGGCCGCTTCCTGGCTGTCCTTCCTGACCCTGTTGGCCATTCTGAGCATCAACCTGGGCGTCTTCAATCTGTTGCCGGTGCCACCTCTCGACGGGATCCGGATGGTGCTGGCGACCGTCCAGGCCGTTCGCCGTCGCCCGCTCGAGGAGCGGATCCTGTTCCCCATCTACAAGTGGGGCACCGTGGGGCTGGGCCTGCTTTTCCTGCTGGTCACCCTGAAGGACCTGCGCGGCTTCTTCTAAGGGGTGCGACCGGGCCGGCCTGGGTTCTCAGAATTGGCCGAGGAGGAGGTTGACCTCGAGGAAGATGCCCTCGAACCGGACGCCGGTCGAACCCGCGAAGGTGTAGCCGGCCGATCCCTCGAGCACGATGTGGCGGGTCATGGGCAGGACCCCCACCAGCACGGGTTCGAGGAAGGTGAAAGAGCCCTTGTTCACCGAGAAGCCGCTGATCCGGGAGGATAGGTCGTAGGTGCCGCCGCCGAAATTGGCCCGCCATTTGACGCGGGGGTCGGGGCGGAACCCGTTTTCCAGCGTCAGGCCGAACTGCTGCACATGCAATTTCAGGGAGCGCCCGTTGAGGGTGCCCTGGGCCGCCATCAACCCGATCTTGGGGTCGTTGAGCCGGCCGCCGAAGCCCCGCACGCCCCACATCATCATGTCCCCGCCGAACCCCATCGGGCCCGACACTCGCTTGTCGCGTGTCGTCAAACCGCCCGCTCCGACCGGTTTGAGAGAGCGCGGATCGATGTCCACGAGCAGCCGGGGATCCCGCACGGCCCAGGCCGGAGGTGGGAAACCCGGGGCCAGGAGGAGGATGGGGACCAACAGCAGCAGGGCCTGGCGTAACGGTCGGGGGGGGAACATGACCCCTGGTATCGGCAGAAAACGCCGCCGATGTGAGGCGCCAGCGTCCTCCAGGCGGATGCCGCATGGTCGGATCGTATCTCCTGCCCCGTCGGAAAGAACGACCGCCGGATTGGAGGCTCAGCCAGTTTCGGTAGGTGACCGGTGACCGTTGCCCCTTCAGGCAGAGGATGACCGGCGGAAGACGGACCACCCCGGAAAATGGTGACCTCTTGCCGAGGGCCTTTTCCGAGGAAAGGATTTGCCGGTTGCAGGGGTGGGGGATTCCCGGTATCATAGGGCCTCGGAGAGAATACTCCCCATCGGGGAATACCCGTGACGGGAGCAACCACGGCAAGGAGGTTTGCGGGCATGAGCCAGGAAATCGGCCCAACCCCCCTGGGCAAAGCGGTCATGGTCCTGTTCATCCTGGGGTGTCTGGGATTCGCCGCAGTGAATTTTTCGCCATCGTTGAAGCATGCCATCATGGGAACGGGCTCCCAACCCGGGACCTCCTCCTCGGGTGGGCCGTCCGGGCCGACCGGGTCCGGCTCCCCCGGTGGCAATGACCCCGTCAAGGTCGAAGCCCCTGATACCAAGGGCATTACCACTGTCCAGGAATACTCCTACGTGCCCCAGGAGAAACTGCCGCCGGTCAAGGGTGTTTCGGGCTACGAGTGGGACGAAACCCGCAAGACGGTCGAGTTTCCGATCAACGTTTGGATCGGCTGGCTGCCGATCGTGGCGGCCAACAACGGATTCGCTCCCAATGACGAGAGCGTCTTCTTCAAGAAATACGGGTTCCGGGTCAACCTGAAACTGGTCGACGACCCGGTGGCGGCCCGCGATGCCTACGCCGCCGGCAAGTCGCACGTGTTGTGGGGCACGCTCGACATGATGGTGCTGTTCGCCGGCGAACTCATGAAAGACAGCCGCACCGCGCCCCGCATCTACCAGCAGATCGACTGGTCGAATGGCGGCGACGGCATTGTTGTGCGCGGGGCGATCCGCTCGGTCAAAGACCTGAAGGATAAGATCGTGGTCTATGCCCAGAACAGCCCGTCCCAGTATTTCATCAACAATCTGTTGATCAATGCCGGGGTGCGGCCCAACCAGATCACCCACAAGTTCACCGCCACCGCCTTCGAAGCGGCGGCGGCGTTCGTCTCCGACAAGACGATCGACGCCTGCGTCAGCTGGGCGCCCGACATCTATACGATTCCCGAGAAGGTGGCCGGCACCCGTGTGTTGACCACCACCGCCGAGGCCAATCGACTGATCGCCGACGTCTATGCGGTGCGCGCGGATTTCGCAAAAGATCATCCCGATATCGTCAAGGGCCTGGTCGCTGGTATCTTCGAGGGAATGGCCCTGCTGAAGAACAGCGCCCACAAGGCCAAGGCCTTCCAGTGGATGGCCGACGGCTATGGGATGAAGGTCGAAGACATCAAGAGCATGGAGAACGATGCCTTCCTCACGACCTTCGGCGACAACAAGGATTTCTTCCTCAACAAGAACAATCCGACCAACTTCGAACGTACCTGGAACAACATCACGGCTGTCTACCGCGAACTGGGCCTGGTTGGAACGCCCGTCCGGTTCGACGAGGTGATGGACTTCTCGGTGATCCAGGGGCTCGACAAGGCAGGAACCTTCAAGGACCAGGATCAGGTCGCTCGCTCGAGCTTCGTGCCGACCAGCTACAAGAAGGTGTCGGCCGAGGCCCCGGTGCTGACCCAGACGGTGCGCATCAACTTTTACCCCAACTCGTCGAACCTCTACGAACCCGAGCACGACGAGTTCGGGGCGGCCATCCCCAACACCCTGTATGATCCCTCGGTCGATGCCACCCTCGAGAAGGTGGGCCGCCTGGTGGGGCAGTATGAGCGTGCCCTGATCGGCATCGTGGGGCATACCGATGGGTCGATGAAGGGGAAGGTTCCCGACAAGGCGGTCAAGGAACTGTCGGAGTCCCGAGCTCAAGCCGTGCGCGATGCGCTGATCCGCAAATACAAGTTTCCCGCCAACAAGCTGATCGCCGTGGGCAAAGGCTGGGAGGAACCGGCCGATCCCGCCGACCCCGCCAACCACGCCCTCAACCGCCGTGTCGAGATCCAGGTCTTCACGCCTGAACAGTAAGCAAATCCACCGCAGAGGAGACAGGGAACCATGTTCAGCCGACTCATGAATCTGATCCGGGGCTTTTTCAGCCTCTTCATCCGCGGGCTGGAGGCCCAGAACCCCCACGCCCTCATCGAGGCCGAGAAAGAGAACCTGCGGTCGCAGATCGCCCGGTTCAACGAGGCCCTGGCCAACCATGCCGCCTTCGTCGAGCGGCTGATCCGGCAGGTCAAGAACCTGAGTACCAAAGAAAAAGAACTGGCCGCCAAGATCGCCGCCAACATCAAGGCCGGCAACCGCCAGGTGGCCGGGCAGTTGGCCCTGCAGTTGCAGACCGTCAAGGCCCAACTCGAAGAGAACAAGCAGCAGCTCGAGATGTCCGAGAAGACCTTCAAGGATCTAGAAAGGTCGCGTGATGTCTCGGTCCGCGAGGCTCAGGCCAAGATCGAGAAGTTGCAGGCGATGGTCAGCGAGGCCGAGATGATGGAGGCTCAGGCCGATCTCCAGGAGATGGCCAAGGGCATGGTCGGCGGCATCAGCGTGGCCGGTGACACCATTGCCCGGGCCCAGGAGGTCATCCAGGAACGCCGCGACAAAGCGGCCGGCCGCGCTCGGGTGGCGGGCAACAGCATCGACATGAGCGGCATCAAGATGAAGGAAGCCGAGGAGCAGGCCCTGGGTGAGCAGGCTCTGGCCGAATTCTCCGCCATGTATGGACTCGACATGAAAACCGGCGATGTGTTGCCCGAAGCCAACGAGAGTCCGGTCGCCCCGCCCCTGCCCACCGAGAAGGAACTCGGTCCTCGCCAGTGAGGGTTTTCCCCGTCGTTCGTTCCTGCTGGGTGGTAACGGGTCCGGTCGGCGGGCCCGCGCCGGTCTGCTCGGTTACTGTCGGTTCCCCTGTGTCCGGTTGTGTCCACCGGCGCCTGGCGCCGGGTTCATCTTTTCAACGGAGGTTCACATGAATCGTTGGTTCGCGTGGTTCTTCCTCGCGGTGTTCGCCGCCGCAGGGTGGGTCGTTCCCCCCATCACCTTTGCCCAGATTGCTGGTACGAATACCGGGAATGAGCCGGTCATGGTCGAGGCCCCTGACACGGCAGGCATCACCACCGTTTCGGAATACAAATACGTGCCGCAGGAAAAGCTGCCCCCGGTCAAGGGTACTTCCGGCTACAAATGGGATGACAACAACAAAGTCGTCGTCTTCCCCATCAACGTCTGGATCGGCTGGCTGCCCATCGTCGCCGCCAATCACGGCTTCGCCCCGAACGAAGAGAGCATCTTCTTCAAGAAATACGGCTTCAAGGTCGATCTCAAGCTGATCGACGACCCGGTGGCGGCTCGTGATTCCTACGCTGCGGGCAACAGTCACGTGCTGTGGGGCACCCTCGACATGATCGCCCTGTTCGCCGGCGAGCTGATGAAGGACAGCCGCACCGCTCCCCGCGTCTTCCAGCAGATCGACTGGTCGAACGGCGGCGACGGCATCGTCGTGCGCTCCGCGATCCGGTCGGTGGCCGATCTCAAGGGTAAGACCATCGTCTACGCCCAGAACAGCCCCTCGCAGTATTTCATCAGCAACCTGCTGATCAACGCCGGCCTCCCGCTCGACCAGGTCAAGCACAAATACACCTCGACCGCCTTCGAGGCCGCCGCCGCCTTCGTCTCCGACAAGTCGATCGACGCCTGCGTGAGCTGGGCGCCCGACATTTATACCATTCCCGAAAAAGTCGCCGGCACCAAGATACTGACCACCACCGGCGAGGCCAACAAACTGATCGCCGATGTCTGGGCCGTGCGCGCCGACTTCGCCCGCGACAAGCCCGAGGTCATCAAGGGATTGGTGTCCGGCATCTTCGAAGGTATGGACCTGCTGCAGGATGCCACCTTCAAGGCCAAAGCCTTCCAGTGGATGGCCGACGGCTATGGCATGAAGGTCGAAGACATCAAGGGCATGCAGAACGACGCCCACTCGACCAATTTTGCCGAGAACAAGAGCTTCTTCCTCAATGCCAACAATCCCACCAATTTCGAGCGCACCTGGAAGAACATCTGCTCGGTCTACAAGCAGGTCGGCCTCATCGACAGCGAAGTGCCGTTCGACCAGGTGATGGATTTCTCGATTCTGGCCGCCCTCGACAAGGAAGGGGCCTTCAAAACCCACCAAGACCGGTACATCACCAAGTTTGTCCCCACTACCTACAAGAAGCTCAACGCCGAAGCACCGATCATCACCCAGACGGTGCGCATCAATTTCTACCCCAACTCGGCCAACATCTACGAGCCGCAGCACGATGACATCGGCCGGCCGGTGCCCAACACCCTCTACGATCCCAACGTCGAGGCCACCCTCGAGAAGGTCGCCCGCCTGGTCGGGGCCTACGAACGCGCCACTGTCGCCATCGTCGGGCACACCGACAGCTCGATGAAGGGGAAGGTGCCCGTCGAGATCGTCAAAGAGCTGAGCACCGCCCGGGCCAACGGGGTCAAGGAAGCTCTAGTGCAGAAGTACAAGTTCGATCCCAACAAGTTCGTCGTCGAGGGCAAAGGCTGGGAAGTCCCGGCCGAGGAGTCCGATCCGATGAACCAGGCCCTCAACCGCCGGGTGGAGATCTCCGTCTACCCGCCGGAAGGCCAGTAAGAGAGAACCTCCCCGGGCCGGCCGGGGGAGGGTCCGCGGCGGCGCCTCGCCAGCCCTGGCGCCCGTGGCCCGCCCCCGCCCACCTGGTGGCCGGGTGACCCTGCTGCGGTCTTTCCCCTGGCCGGTCCGAGGATGGTTCCTCTGCCGCCGCCCGCCGTGGACGTCGCCAGATATCTCGACAGCTGTTTCCGGATCCGGGTCAAGGTGCCCGGCACCGAGAGCGCGGTGCTGGGCATCCTGCCCGTATTGGCCATTGTGTTCCTCTGGATGTTCGCCACCTGGGGTAGCACCGAACGGGTGTTTCTCCCCGAAGGGAAGCTTGGGGACGAGGCCGCCGCCCCGCAGGCCGGGTTGCGGTGCGACGATGGCACCGCCTACCTGGTGCCTGGCTTCCGGTTGCAGGTCGATGAGGTCGACAGCTTCCTGGTCGGTGCGGTGGCCAGCTATTCCCTCAAGGGCCTGCCTGCACGGGAGCTGGAAGGTGGAGTCCGGGTGCGGCTGCGCCGCGGCGCCTTCGTCGGAACCAACGTGCATGAGATTCCAGTGACGGTCGGGGCCGAGACTCCGCCGGTCGGTCGGGGCGGCGCCCGGCTGCCGGCCCCACCGGCCACGCTGACCGTGACGCTGTGGGTCTATGCGTTCGAGAATGTCGAATCACGGCTGATTTCCGCGGCCATCCTGCCCAGTCCCGGGGAGGTGGTGCGGTCGGTGCGCGCGTTATGGAACGACCGCCGCCCCTTCTGGAACGTCGGCCACAGCTTCAAGCGGGTCGGTCTGGGCTTCCTGGTCGCCCTCCTGGTGACCTTTCCGCTGGGCATCTTCATGGGCAGCTTCAGCCGCTGGAAATCACTGTTCGCGCCGTTGATGACGTTCGGCGGCTACCTGCCGATCCCGACCCTGGTGCCGCTGACGATGAGTCTGTTCGGCACCTCGGAACTGCAGAAGGTGATGTTCCTGGCTCTCGGGTTCGGTATCTATCTCCTCCCCCTCTTTGTTAAGGCGATCGAGGAGGTCGACAACGTCTACCTGCAGACCGCCTATACGCTGGGGGCTACCCGGGCCCAGGCGGTGTGGCACGTGCTGCTGGGCATCGCCTGGCCCAACATCTACGACGCCATGCGCATGGGTTTCGGCATCGGCTGGGGCTACATCATCCTGGCCGAGATGGTCGACATGGGCAGCGGCGGCGTCGGGGCCATGATCCTGGTCAGTCAGCGGCAGGGCCCGCGGGAGCACATCTACCTCGTGCTGCTGATCATCGTCCTGATCGCCTTCATCACCGACAAGATCTGGGAGTGGGGTGGCGAATGGGCGTTTCCCTACCGGAGGATGAAACGATGAGCGGGCCGTCCGATCCCAAGCCCCGGTCGCTGTGGCGCCGGATCGTCGGCGCGTTCTGGCACCTGCCCGACGAGTCCGCTTCGCCGGAGCTGCCGCCACCCACCCCGCCGACGGTTCCGGCCAAGGCCCCGCCCCGGTCGCTCGTGGCCCACCCCACGGGGAAGACCGGCCCGCACGGCCTGCCGGGTAGCCCGCCGGCCCCCGGGCCCGCCGCTCACTCCGCGGCCGATGCTGCCTCTGGAAAAGGTCCCCCTGCCGCCGGCGGCCCTCCGTTCGGCGCTGGGGTTCACCGGTCTTCCGAGGGGCAGGTGGTGGGCGGGGGAGGAAAACCCTCTTCTCCCCCCATTGATGAGACGCCCTCAGGTCCCGAGTCCAAGGTGCCTTCCACGGCGGTGGGCGGGGCTGCCCCTGCATCCTCTGCAGAGTCCGGTACTGCCGGCCTCTCCGGGGCCATCCTCCCGACCGGGGGAGCGCCGGCTGGCCTGCCGCCTACCCCGTCTGAGCCGAACGTGCCGCCGCTGGACCCGTCTGCGAAGCCCATCGCAACCTCCTCGACCGAGAAGTTCCCCTTCCCCGACCAGGGGGCCGTTCCGGCAGCGACTCCCGGACCCGTTGTCTCGTCTGCCGTGGATGCCTCATCCCCGGGACGACCGTCCGCAGGGAGTGAAGCTCCGCATGGCACGCCTGCTCCTGCCGATCCGGCCGTGGTCAATCCCAAGCCGCCGGTGGTGACGTTCAAGAACGTCAGCAAGGTGTTCAATCCTGGTACCCCGCACGAGTTCAAGGCCCTCGAGAACATCACCTTCTCGATCGAGGACCTCCCGGACATCGGTGAGTTCATCGCCCTGATCGGCCCGTCGGGCTGCGGCAAGTCGACCGTGCTGAATCTCATCCAGGGCTTTCCCGAGGTCTGGCCGCCGACCACCGGCGAGGTGCTGGTGCGCAACGTGCCGGTCACCGGTCCCGGCAAGGATCGCGGGATGATCTTCCAGAAGTACAGTTCGTTCCCGCATAAAACCGTGCTCGAGAACGTGATGTTCGGGCTCGAGATCAACGCTCCGGCCTACGGTGACCCTTCGACCATGAAGACGCGGGCCATGGAGATTATCAAGAAGGTCGGGCTCAGCGGGCACGAGCACAAATACCCCTACCAGCTTTCGGGCGGCCAGCAGCAACGGGTCGCCATCGCGCGCACCCTGGTGCTCAAACCCCGCATCATCCTGATGGATGAACCGTTCAGCGCTCTCGACGAACCGACCCGCATCGACATGCAACAGCTGATCACCGATCTGTGGCACGAGGTCGAGGCCACCGTCTTCATCGTCACCCACTCGGTGGCGGAGGCCTGCTACCTCGGCGATCGTATCTTCATCTTCGCTCCCGCTCCCGGGCGGCTGGTCAAGCAGATCATGGTCCGGCCCGAAGACATCGGCAAGGAGCCGGGGCTCAGCCCTCTCGAGGTGCAGGAGTCGCCGAAGTTCAAGGAGTTCCTCAAGGGTGTGACGGAAGAGTTCCTCAAGATCGAAGAAGGGAAGTTCTGACATGCCGCCTCTGCCGCAGCTCGGCTTCATGGATTACCTGTGGGCTGCCTTCGACGTCCGGTGGGACATCCCGGGTCTGGGCAAGATGCCGATCAACAAGCTGGCCCTGGCTGGCGTGGCGATCCTGGGCCTCGCCAATCCCGGGTTCTGGTTCGTGGGAGCCGCTCTCGAGGTGACCTACCTGTGGATGACCTCGACCGATCCGCGATTTCAGCGCTACGTGCAGGCCAACCGCATGAACCTCATCTCCCAGAGCAAGAACGAAAAGCTGCAGGCCATGATGGCCACTCTTGACCGTGATTCGACGAAACGGCTCGAGACGCTCAACCTCAACCTGTCCGAAATCAACCGCCTGATGGACATGAGTGCCGAGGGGCCGGTGGCCTTCGTCAAGGAAAGCAAGCAACAGACTCTGGCCCAGTTGCCGACGTTGTTTCTGAAACTGCTGGTCACGCGGCGGCTGATCTGCCAGAGCCTGGAGCGCACCGATGTCGACAAGCTCAAGGCCGAGATCAAGGACCTGACCCGCCAGCTCGACACTCCCGACCTCAACGAAGCCCTCGGCAAATCGTTGCGTGGCACCATCGAAATCCAACAACGTCGGCTCGACAACATCCGCCGGGCCCAGGAGAACCTGCGGTTGGTCGAGATGGAGCTCAACCGCATCGAGAACCAGGTGCAGCTGATCCGCGAGGAGATCGCCCTCGACCGCAGCCCCGATGCCCTGTCGGCGGGCATCGACCGCATCGCGGCCACCCTCGGCGAAACCGAACAGTTCATGAATTCCCATTCCGAGTTCCTGGGGCGGTTGAGTGGGCCGTCGGCCGAAGATGAGGTCATGCCCATTCCGCCTCCCAAATTCGAGCGGCAGTAACCCCTCGTCGTCTTCTCCCGACTTCACCGACCACCGGAGGTCACCATGCCAGAATCCCCCAAGTGGGCCCGCGAGATGGCCGAAATCTTCAAGAGCGGCAGTGTCAGCCAGTTCATCCTGTATGGGAACGTCGACGACTGGGTGTCCTACCGGTCGGCGCCCGGGGCGCCGCTGCAACTGTTCGCCTTGCGCGATTTCCTGGCCAAGGTCATGTTCGAACCGTTCGAAGTGGTGCTCGCTTATGACCGCGGCAACGGCATCCGCACCCTCAAGGGTGGTGACCAGTTTCAGACCTTCCTGAAGGTGTTCGACGATTTCCACCGCACCGGCTTCTCGGGGGTGACCCCAGCCCCCGACAAAGACCCCGGCCGGGCGCTGGAAATGGGCAACCTGCTGCCCAAGGAACCGAAGCGGGCCCTGGCCCTGATCGACCGGTTCCTGCGCAACGGGTTGTTCCGCACCCGGGCCGGCCCAGACGGGAAGCGGATCGCCGATCCGGTCAAGGTGGCCGTCATCCTCGACTACGCGCAGTACCTGCTGCCGCGCTCCGACCCCGCCTATACCAACCCCGAGACGGTGGAGACCCTGATCCGGGTGTCCGATTGGGCGTCCGATCCCAGTATCAACAGCGCCTTCATCGCCACCTGCCTGATCGCCGAGAACCTCACCGACCTCAACAAGGATGTGGTCGAGAACCCCCGCACCGCCAAGGTGCGGATCGATCTGCCCGATTCCGAAGAGGTGCGGGAGTTCATCGAGGCGGCCACCGCCTCGATTGCCGATTTCGCCTCGGTCTGTGACGTCGATCGCGCGTCGCTCAGTCAGAAGCTCGAGGGGTTGGCCCGGATCGACATTCAGAATCTCATCAATCGTGCGGTCAAGAACAACCGCCGCATCACCATGGACTACCTGCGATCGGTCAAGAAGGAGATGATCGAGAAATCGGCGGGCGGTCGCATCGAGTTCGTCGAGTCGACCCGCACTCTCGACGCAGTGGCCGGCCACCGCGAGGCCAAAAACTGGATGCGCCAGGACGCCATGCTGATGAAGAAAGGCAAGGCCAAGGCGCTGCCGATGGGCTACCTGATTACCGGTCGCATCGGCACCGGCAAGACCTACCTCGTGGAGTGCTTCGCCGGCGAGGCTGGCGTGCCCTGCGTCGAGCTGAAGAACTTCCGCGACAAGTGGGTGGGAGCCACCGAAGGCAATCTCGAGGCTATCTTCAAGATCCTGCACGCCATGGGCCAGGTCATCGTCTTCGTCGACGAGGCCGACCAGGTGGCCGGCAAGCGCGACTCCGGCGGCAACGACGCCGGTTTGTCGGGCCGCATCTACGCGATGCTGGCCCGGGAGATGGCCGATACCCGCAACCGCGGCCGCATCTTCTGGATCTTCGCCACCTCGCGTCCCGACCTCCTCGAGGTCGATCTCAAGCGGGTGGGGCGCCTCGATGTGCACATCCCGTTGTTCTCGCCGCAGACCGCCGAAGACAAGAAGGAGCTGTTCCTGTCGTTGGCGAAGAAAAACAAGGTCGATCTCAAGCCCGAGGAGGTGCCCGAGTTCCCCCCCGAGCTCGATATCGGCGGGAACGAGATGGAAGGGATCCTGATCATGGCTTCCCGACTCTCCGAAGTCCAGGAGGATGACGCTCCCAAGAAGCCGATCGCCGAGTTCCTCAAGGAGGCGATGGCCAGCTATCGGCCGATGGCGCACGCCGAGCGGCTCGAATACATGGATCTGGTGGCCGTGCTGGAATGCACCGACAAGCGGTTCCTGCCGCCGAAGTTCGCCGACCTCGATCTGGGCAAGGTCAAGCAACGGGTTGACCAGCTGAAGATGCGGCTCGGCGAGTGAACGCGGAGGGGAAGATCAGGCCATCAGTGGCCCACGAGTTTTCTGTTCCCGATGTGGGGGGGGGCGTCCAGGGGCCCGCCGCTGCGGACTTCGCCGCCTCGGATCTGGCCGAGAAGGCTGCCGTCGTGCGGGGTTCCGAGATCAAGGGAGTCTGCCCCTCGCCTATCTCGGTGATCGCCGTCTACGGTGACACCTCGGCGGTCAGTGCCGCCCTGGCCGCCGTCGAGGCGGATCTGCCAGAGGTGCTCTTCCATGGCTGAGCCGATCTTCGCGTTCCACCCGATCGGCGTCATCCATACCCCTTTCCTGCGGCCGGCCGGTACGCCGATTCAGGCGCGGGCGACCCGCGAAAGGGGGACCATCGGCATCTTTCCGCGGTTTGCCGAGGGCCTCACCGACCTGGAAGGCTTTTCCCACATTTACCTGATCTACGTTCTCGACCAGATGGTGGAACCGGGACTCAAAGTGACTCCTTTCCTCGACGGCAAGGAGCACGGGGTGTTCGCGACCCGCGCCCCCAAGAGGCCCAACCCGATCGGGTTGTCGATCGTCCATTTGTTGAAGGTGGAAGGGACCCATCTCGAGTTCGAGGGAGCCGACATGCTGGATGGCACCCCCCTCCTCGACATCAAACCCTATGTTCCCGATTTTGATCATTTCACCCCCACGCGGATCGGGTGGTATGAGCAGCGGCTGTTGGGGGGAGCAGCCAGCCGGGTGGCGGATGACCGATTCGAAAAACGAGGGACCTGAAGCGGTTCTGCCCCGGCCTCCCACGTGGCCTCGGTTTGCCATGTCGTTTGCCATCCTGGCCGGTTGGCTGTTGTGCCATGCCTTGACCGACGCCTTCGGGGTGCTACTCGACCATTGGCCGATCACCCTGACCATGGTCTTTGGATCATTTGTGGCGGGGGCCACCGCGGAAGGCGGAGGGGCGGTCGCCTTCCCTGTCTTCACCAAGGTTCTGGCTATCCAGCCGGCGACCGCCCGGGATTTTGCCTTGGCGATCCAGTCGGTGGGCATGACGTGCGGAGCGTTGTTGATCGCGCGCAGCGGGTATCGGTACCTGGCTGAGGTGTTCGCCTGGACCCTGGTGGGGGCTGCACCAGCCGTGATCGTCGGCCTGGTTTGGGTGGCCCCTTGGGTGGTGCCGCCGTATCCCAAAATATTCTTCTCGCTCTTCACCTTGGTATTCGGTGGGTTCCTGGTGTGGTTGAACTGGGGTCACCGCCGGGTCTTGCGGCAAGAGGTGGACTGCCGCTCGTGGGCGGCCCGGGTCCAGTTCATCCTGACCGGGATCGTCGGTGGCCTGGTTGCCTCGATCGTGGGGAGCGGAGCGGATGTCGTGCTGTTCATGCTGCTGTGCCTCCGCTACGATATGGACGAAAAGGTCGGCACTCGCACGACGGTTTTCGTCATGGCCAGCGTGTCGATGGTCGGCTTCACCTTCAGCCTCCTCAGCGGCCGCCTCGACCCCCTCGTGCTGCCCATGTGGCAGGCGGCCGTGCCGGTGGTGGCCTTCGGGGCGCCCCTGGGCGCTCTTTTTTGCAGCTGGCAGAAGCGCGAGCATGTGGTGGCCTTTCTGATCGGGTTGATCCTGCTCGAGTTCATCACCACGCTCTGGCTCATTCCCATCGACGGTCGCATCGCTCTCTTCAGCCTCGGCTTTCTGGGCGTTTCGGGCCTAGTCATGGGTGGGGTGCGGATGTGCCGCTGCCAGCCACCGGAGGGGAAATTCTCATGACCATGGGAAGCGGGCCCGCCATTTCCCGCGGTCTGGTCCTGCTCCTCGAGCAGCTGGCCTTTCCAGCCAGATCGGGTGGCAGTGCCTGAATTGCCGCCAACGGCACGGACTGTCCGGCATCTTCCCGAAGCACGGGAAGCCTTCCCCAGAGCCTGCCGCCTGCCGGACGCTCCCGGGTAAGCCTGACGGCTGGGGGCAATCACGGTCGTGGCGAAGAAACGACGCGCGGAGGCCATCGCGCTGTCCTGGGCTGTGGCTTGCGATCCGGCCCGAGTCGCCTACGCCTCACAGCCGGGCGACTGGGAATGGAATTTGAAACAGGAATCTCAGCTTAGCCCCTAGTGCGACTGTCCCCAGAGCTCCTGGGTGAGGTTTCTGCTTAGAAATCGACTTTCGCAAATGCTTCTCTATGGAGAAGGAAGACCGCTCTATCACCGTCACTCCCGGCAAGGCAGGTGTTCGAATGGGAGAACGACTGGCGATTCTGGCGCCGGTGGCGGGTTTGTGGTATCATGGAGATGTCACCCTTGATCGAGGAGATGAGTATGAAGAAGGCGATCCTGTGTGTGGTGTTGGTTCTGGCTTGTACCGCTGTGGGGACGGCCAGCGAACCGGTGACGGCCATGGTCATCGATTCCGGGTCTGATTTCACCCATCCCGTCCTGGCGCCGCTGGCTCATCCGAACCTGGCCGAGCTGCAGGGCAAGCCGGGCGTGGACGACGATGGCAACGGCTACGTCGATGACGTCTACGGCTGGAATTTTCCCGACAACTGCGCGACCCTGGTCGATCTGAGCAAGACCCCGCCGGACTATGACCGCGTGCTCGAAACCCTGCGCCTGCTCAACATCCTGCAGGCCTACGGCAAGGACGCCCTCAAACCTGAAGAGTTCCAGACTTTGGTGAAGAACTACCATGACCAGAAATTCTGGCCCTGGGTAGAATTCACCGGTGGCTGGGCCCACGGGACCCACTGCGCGGGCATCCTCGCCACCGAGAATCCTGGCGTCAAACTGAACGCCATCACGCACCTCCCGTCCGGTCAGGCCCCGGAGAAGATAGCCCAGGCCGCCATCGCTCAGATCCGGCATCTGCGAATGCATGCCCGCCCCGCCCGCCGCCTTCCAAGGCGCCCGTCGAGGGCTCCCGGGGGGGATGCCGACGCTCCGGGCATGCCACCCGCGCCCAAGGAGCCGGTTTCCCTCGCCGAGCTGGAACGACTTTTCGTCCAACTCGGCGAGGAATACGCCGCCAAGATCAAAAAGGAGGCGGCCTACCTGGGAACGCTGGCCCCGCGGGTGGCGAACTGCTCCTTCGGGTCCGAGAATGCCAGGCTGGTTGCCGTTTTCAAGCGGAACATGATCGAGGAGTGGGGCTGGACCAATCCCTCCGACCAAGAGGTGCAACAGGTGGTCAACCTGTTCGTCGAAAAGGCGCTGCTGGCTCGTGACCGGGCCTTGTTCGCGGGGTCACCGAAGACCCTGTTTTGCATTGCCGCCGGCAATTCGGGCGACTGCCTCGAAGGGATCGTCTCTTCCCCCAACGATGTCGACATTCCCAACAAGCTGGTAGTGGCGGCCACCCTCGAAAACAGGAAGCTGGCCGATTTCTCCTGCTACGGCAAGACCAAGGTCGATGTGGCGGTGCCGGGCGTCAACATCTACGCCACCTACCCCAACGGCAAGATGGGCTACATGTCGGGCACCTCGATGGCCTGCCCGATGGCGGCCCGCTTCGCCACCCAGGTATTGCAGGAGCACCCGGGCCTGACCGCCGTCGAGGTGAAGAAGATCCTGATGGGAACGGTCGACAAGAAAGACTGGCTGGCGGACAAGGTGGTGTCGGGGGGCGTGATCAATCCCCGCCGTGCCGTTCATGCCGCCGGCCTGGTCAGGCAGGGAAAATCCCTGGACGAAGCCATGACCGAGGCCCGGAAGGCGGTCGCGGACATGACGATCCGGCGCAGCCCCTACAAGGGCCCCGATCTGTCGGACAAGCTGATCCGCGATCTGTACTTCTCGGCCGTCTTCTAGATAGATTTTCCGACGTTTTCGATCGATCTCGATCTGCCGAGCGGGGGAATTGCTTCCCCGCTCGGCAGGGTGTCACCCGGCGCGGTGACAGCTAGGCTCGGGCCCGGCTTCCCCTTTGTATCTTCCATTTCGGCCAAGGGGAGGCGCGTCCGCTCATGATCCCACGGCGAAATTGGCGGCTGCCGGAGTTCCCCCTTTCGGATTCGGCAGAAAGCCCTTCGGGGGCCGGCCATCAGCCGGTGGGGAGAACGTCGAACTCCTCGACCCAGCCGTGGCTTCCCTCGTCGATCCAGTGGAGTGCCTCATTCCTGACCAGGCGGACGGTCGCGGGGGTCATGAGTTCGGGGTAGTGCGCTTCGACCAGCCGGTTGCGTGGCTCGCCCCGCTGGCCGGGGAGGCAGAGCCAATCCGTGTAGAGCTTTCTCGTCTGCAGTTTGTCGAGCACATTCGCCAGCCAGGTCCCGTAGGTTCGGCCGCCCGCCCAGCTCTTCGACCAGACAAACGGAGCGCGGATGCCGTGGGCCAGCAGGATGTTCGCCACGAACCATTCGTTCTCGGTCAGGCAGAAGATCAACGTCACCGGGCGGGAAGAGTCCCAGACTTGCAGTTTGTACTCAAAGCATTTTCCGCTATGGGGCAGGTTGGTCCAGATGCGGTTGGGGTTCACCACGGTGGGCAATTCGCGGAATGCCACCACGTCGAACTTCCCGTGCATGCCGTTTTCCGGGGTCGGTATCCAGTCTCCGGCGGCAAACTCCTGGTAAAAGGAGATATCTGTATGGACGAAGAGATCCGGGAGGTCTTCGGAGGGCACCCTCTCTTCGGCAGGCTCGGCAGTCCTCCGGCTGTCCGCCGTCCGTTCTCCCCAGAGGAGCTTCCCGGAGCAGAAGAAGTCGAGGTCACCCAGATCGGTTCCGGAGGAGGGGTAATAGCAGAGGCAACGGTACCGGGCAAGCTCTTCCGTCAGGGCCGCTTCGCCGCTCATCGGTTCCTGAAGCATGCCGTTCCCTTTCGCCAGCGCACGGTGGTGGCTAACGGCCGAGTTCCTTGCGGATCCAGGTTTCCACTTTCTCGGCAATGACCGGTTTGCCCATGGAAAAGATCTTTTGGTTGATGACGACCACCGGGGTCGTCACGATGCCGAACGCGGCGGCCGCGGGGGTACCGTTGTCGATCAGGTCGAGCTTGATCTCTTCGCCGGGGAACTTTCTGGTGGCTTCCGCCACGATTCGTCCTGTTTCTTCGCACATGTCGCAGCCGCTGGGGTTCTTGATCACCGTGATGTTGATCATGGGAAGCCTCCCGGGAATGGTTCATATGGGCTGGGGCAGGGAAACCCGCAGCTGGCCGTGGTGGTCAGTCGCAGGCGTCAAGCCCCGTCGAAGACCGCCACGACGTCATGGTAGCCGCGGCCCGCCGCCAGGTCAACCGCCCGCCGCCCTTCCCCATCGCGGAGGGTCGGATCGGCCCCGTGGTGCAGCAGGCACCGCACCGTCGCCGGATACCCCTGCTGGGCGGCCAGATGCAAAGGGGTCCAGCCGTCGTTGTCAGGTTGGTTGACCAGGGCCCCCGCGGCCAGGAACAACTCCACCATCGCCGTCTCCCCGCGAAAGGCCGCCCAATGGAGCGGGGTCCAGCCATCCCGCTCGACGGCATGGACCGAAGCCCCGGCCTCCACAAACAGGCGGGCCATGTCCAGTTTCTGCTTGGCGGCCGCCCAGTGCAGGGGGGTGACCCCATCGGCATTCGCCAGGTCGAGCCGGGCCCCCGCCGCTAGCAGGCAACGGGCGATACCGGTGTGGGCGGTTTTGGCGACGGTGAGCAGCGGGGTCAGCAGGCCCGCCTCGTCCAGGCCATTGGGGTCGGTGCCAGCGGCCAAAAGGGCGGTGACTTCATCCTGCCGGCCCGCGCTCACGGCAGCCAACAGCCGGCCGATCGGGGTGGGTGGGGGGGGAGGCTCAGGGGGCATGGGCACCTCCTTCGGTGGTCCAGACTCACCGTACCATTCGTCAGGCATGCCTGTCAAAAAAGATGTGCCTTCCCAGGTGCCCCTCACTCGATCGCGGGGGGATGTCCCGGAATTTCCCGGGAGGGGGCCCTTCTTCTCCCTCCTGGATGGGCCGACCCTGCGGGAGGGATCGGAGCCTCGCACCCGCGGCCACCCACTTGCGATTGGCTCTGCTCAAGGATAGGCCAACCCTGCTGGAGGAATCGGAGCCATTCCAGGCCTTCGCCCCGATCTACCCTTGCCTGATCCGCGATCTGACCATGGCGTGGGGGGGGCCCTGGCCGGTCTGACGGTTCTGGAAATCGGTGGCGGGGTCGGCAACATGGCTCTCGAGATGCTGCGGGCCGGAGTGGCCAGCCTGGACGATCTCGACATCAGTCCGGCCATGCTGGACCGAACCACCCGCCGGATCGCGGGCCACCCGGAATGGGTTGCCCGGTTTCGCCCCTGCCAGGGCGATGCCACCGCCGTGCCATTCGCCTCCGCCTCCTATGACCTGGTTTTCAGTCGGGGGTCGATCCAGTTCTGGCCAGACATTCCTGCCGCCCTGGCCGGAATCCGCCGGGTTCTGCGGCCCGAGGGGCTGGCCTATCTGGGGGGCGGGTTCGGTCTCAGCACCCCGGCGGCCGTCAAGCAGGCCATCTACCAGGAAAAGGAGGCCCGGATGCCGAACCCCCGTCCTATTCCCCAGCTCGACAAGATGGCCTTGTTGGAAACGGCCCGACGTTTGGGCGGGTCAGCACGCCTCGAACTTGACGGGCCAGGGTTCTGGCTCGTCTGGTACCGTGGACTTTCGTACATTTAGGCTGCCCTCGATAAGGCTTCAATCATGGTTGCGGTGATGTTATGAACATCAGGGTTGTCGGGCACAGGTGCGGAACATCGGGAATCCCAGGTCTGATGCCGGATTTCGGCCAAGGCATCCTGAAACGAGGGGCGGGTCTTGGTTTTATACCATGG
>CALLCO010000112.1 GCA_937998695.1 Candidatus Ozemibacteraceae bacterium | reverse complement strand
TGGCGGAGGTGCGGCGGAACTGGCTGGGCCCGCCTCGCCGGATTTGGGGATTCCCGATCGGGGCAGGAGGGAAACGGGGCGGCTGGCGGGAGGGGCTTCCCCCTGTCCGGGGCCTGGCATGGGTCGGACCGGGGCAGCCTTCGCCGGTCCGGGCGCCCCTTTCGGGGTGGGGGGCGGGGCGGGCGGGAGAGGCCTGGCGCCAGCGCTGGTGGCGGAGAGCACGAGGCGCGGCATGGCGGGGACGAGGGCCGGGTCGGGCTTGATTCCCAACAGGGCCAGGCGATCGAGGCTCTTGCGGGCGAGGGCGCGAACCCGCGGGTCGGGATCGGCCAACGCCTGGGCCAGCAGGTCGGCCCCTTCTTGCGTTTCGACCTTGGCCAGCAGGTAACACCCTTCTTGCCGCAGGTTGGGGTCGTCACTCCGCAGCTTTTCGGCGAGATCTTCCAGTTCGAGGAACATGAGCCTTCTTCCCCTTGGCAATGCGCGGTATCAAGATACCAGAATTCACCGGCTCAGGGGAAGGGAGGAATCAGCCGTCAACCAGTTCCCATCCGCCGGCGGCCGGTTGTTCCACGAACCTGGCGATCAGACCTGCTTCCTGGACGGTGGCGTGATCGGCGAGGATGCCCGAGCCGCCGGTCAACTTGGTCGAGCTTTCGAGCGTCGTGGCCCGGTCGACGGTCTCCCCCAGAATCGTCTGGGCCAGCCGCCCGATCTGGGACCCGATCACCCCCGACCAGGTGGGGCCCGTGGCGAGGCCGATCCCCGTGGCGATCTGGAACAGCCCGCGGGTTTCCCGCTCCCGGTTGAGGGTGGCCAGGGCGCCGCGCATGGCCCGGGCGGCCGCGATGGCCCGGGCCGCCGGCGGGTCCCGGCGGTTGGAGTCGGCGGGAAAGTGGGCCAGGATGGCGTCCCCGATGAACGAGACGATGACGCCCTGCTGGTCGGTGATGCAGGTTTCCATGGCCGTGAAGTAGTCGTTGAGGAGATCGACGATGGCTTCGGGGGGATGGACCTCGGTCAGCGAGGTGAACCCCCGGATGTCCGACACCAGCACGGTTGTGGTGATTTCGCTGCCGCCCCGACGCAGCGCCTCCTCCTCCGCCTTCTCGATCGCCGACAGGGTGTCCTCGGACACGAACCGGCTGAGCCGCTGCCGCTCAGTCAGCCGCTCCGCCATCAGGTTGAAGACGCCGGCCATGGTCTGGAACTCGTCGCGCAAGGACAGGGCGAGATGCCAGGAAAAATCGCCCCGGGCGGCGCGCCGGGCTGCGGTGAGGAAAGCCCCCAGGGGCCGGACCAGGAAGAAACTGGTGGCTGAAACCAGCCCCAGCAGCAGCAAAGCGAGGGTGATGGTCACCGACCCCAGCAGAATCTGGCGTTCCAGCCCCCGATCGATCTGGTCGATGGCGGTTCCCACGGCGATGAAATAGTCCGCCTGGCACGGTCGGGATACGGCCCAGCGGGTGCCCTCCTGGTCGTTGGAATTGCGGAGGACCTTCCCCACGAAATCCCTGCGGGTGGCCTCTGCCAGGGGCCTGAACCGTTCCCAGAGGCTCCGGTCGTCGGGATGGCAGTGGGACAGGGGCTGGATGCCCGGAATCACCAGGCTTGGATATTTATATAGAAAAACGTCGGTGCTGAAGCCAGACGGGGTCTGGCGGGCCATCAGGGTTCGGTTGCGGAGGGGGATTTCCAGGAGGTGTTCGACGAAACTGATTCCCCCCATGGTCACCGCCATGGCCACCGGTGGAGCCGGGTCGGGCTGCCGGCGCAGGAAGAAGATCTGCAAGGTTTGCTCGGGGTTGCCGAACGGACTGCGCTGGAGACGACTTTCGTTGGCCATGGCCCGTCCCAGCGTGGCCATGTCCAGGAGCTGATCGACCAGGGTTCGCCACAGGAGATCCGAAGGCGAGACTGTGGATCCGGTTGGTTTACAGGCTTCTGTTGCTTCTTTCAAGGCCGCGAAGGCGAACCCCTTGAACAGGGTGACCAGATCGCGGCCCGTTGGCTGGCCCTCGATGCACTGATGGACGATCCGGCTCCGGTCGAAAAGAAAGGCGAAGTCGACGGTCGTGGAAGCAGCCACCTGCGCCAGACGGTCGCGCGCCTCCCGATCGGCCGGATTCAGGATGCGGAGAAAGATCGGCCGCAATCGCGCCAGGCGGCGATCCTCGAGGTCGCGGGCGTAGGCGATCCGCTGATCGACCAGGTCGAGGTGACGTTCGAGGAAATCGACCGATTCAGCGGGCAGGCCCTGGGCCCGGATGTCAAGCCAGGCTTGCGTCAGCAGCACCACTCCGGCCACCCAGGGACCAAGGCAGACGGCAAACCCTCCCGCCAGGTTGGCGCCGAGACCGCCGGGAAAGGTCCCGCCCATCCAGGTGCCCCGGAACAAAATCAGGGTGATCAGGCCGGCGGCCAGGGCAAACCCGGTCTGGAGGTAGGGATGCCAGGCGCGGCGGGGAGATCGCCACCAGGATGGGTCAGCCTCGGCGACCAGGACCGGGCGATAGCCGGTCGCGAAGCGGGCCGCCTGGTCCCGTTCCAGCAGACGCCGAAAATCGATTTCCGACAACGGGTCGAGGTAGGCCAGGCGGTCGGGTCCTTCCTCGAAGCGGGGAAGGGTCGAGGGCGGCAGCCAGGCCAGCCGGCGCCGGAAGCCCGTGGCGGCGCGGGTGATGGCCTGGGCGGCCATGGGTTCCGGTTTGAGGTCCCGATGGTGGAAGACCACGAAAAACGACGCCTGTCGTGGGTGTTCCTGGGTGGCGAAGAGAGGCCCGGCCTGGCGGAAGGTCCAATACCCGAAGCCATGTTCGTGGTGATGGGAAACGAATGTGCTGGTCTGCCAGGAGGAGATATCGTCGATCAGGGCTTCCGGTCCGAATAGGGCCGTGCTCTTCCGACGCAGCCGGTGTTTGAGCTCCCAATTGGGGCTGGACCGCCCGCGAATCGGTTGGTAATCGCGAAAAAACGAGGCCAAGAGTTCCTCGAGCCGGCGCTGGCCGCGGTCCGGTTCGGGACCGAGAGACTCGCCGGGGGCGATCCAGGCGTGGCAAGGCTGGCCACCCGGACCGGCCAAAACCAGGGCGAACGGGGTGGTGCCGGTCTCTTCGCGCAAGCTTGCGAGAAGGGGCTGGAGGGCCTCCGCGGGGAAACTGGCCGGATCGGCCCCCAGGATCGTCGGGGCGGTGTGGTCGGTGAACCCGAAGCGTTCTGCCACCCGGTCGATGCAACGCTGCAGGAAGTCTATGCCTCGCAGATCGGTGCGGAAATGGTCGGTTTCCGTCTGCAGGGCATCCCGAACCCCCCTCTGCAGGGCCGCCTCTTCGCGTTGCAGGCTGGCCTCCCAACCGAATGCGAACAACAGCCACGGCAGAGGGACGAACAAACACCATAAGGCTACCCCTTCCCAGCCTTGCAGGAACCGGTTCATGGGCGGCCTTCCGGGGGCAAGGGTTCCGGCGGCCGGCTTTCGGGGGGAAGGGCAACCACCTCCACCGGTTGGGCTTTTCCTTTGATGGCCAACGAGCCGAGCGGTTGCCCGCCGCCGGGGTGTCCCAGCGTTCGGGCGGTGGCCAGATCGACGATGATCGCCTCGGGGTCCGCCTGGGCCCGGAGCGCTTCGAGACGGGCGGCCAGATTGACCGCATCTCCGATGACGGTGAAGTCCAGGCGGCGTCGGCGCGACCCGATCCGGCCCGACACCGCCACCCCCGCCGTCAGGCCGATGCCCGCCCGCCAGGGAGGATGTCCCAGAGCCTGGCGCCGGAGATTCAGGTTGCGCAGGGCCCGGCGCATGCCGCAGGCGGCCCGCCAGGCGCGGGTGGCCGGGGCTTCGGCGTCGGTCCGTTCGTGGAACACGGCCATGATGGCGTCCCCGATGTATTTGTCGATGGCCCCTCCCTGCGCACGGATTGGGGCTTCCATGGCGGAAAGATACTGGTTCAGCCAGGTGAAGACCTGCCCCGCCTCGAGGTGGCGCGTGGCCTCGGCGAACCCCTGGATGTGGGAGAATAGGATGGCCACCATCCGGCGTTCCCCCCCGGGTTCGAAGGCGGTGGTGCTCGCGGCGCGGCTGTCCCGAACCACTTCGGTCGACACGAACCGCGTGAGCAGACGGCCTTCGCGCAGCCCTTTGCACATCTGCCGGAACTCGCTGCCTAGCTGAGTGAACTCAGCCATTTCTGGCAGGTCGAGAGCCGGTGCATACTCGCCGATCGCCACCATCCGGCTGGCCTGGACCAGGCTTTCCATGGGCAACAGGAAGATCCGTTCGAGAAAGCGGCTGGCCAGCCAGATCAACAGGGTCAGGTAGCCGATGCCTCCTCCCAGCAGAAGACCGCTGGCCGTTTTCGACCACCCCCGGGGCGGGGTGGTGCGGACCACGGCCATGAAGGGGAAGGCATGGAAGACCCGGGCCACGGCCAATCCACCGTCTGGCTGCAGGGGAAGTGGCGACCACGGGTTGGCGGTCGCCTGGCGGGCCAACCTGACCAGTCCGGGATCGCGGCTGGCGTCCGGGGGCCAGCAAGGCTCCAGACGCAGGCGGAAAAGACCTTCCTGGCCCTCCCGCTCGCACGGAAAAATGGCGAGATGAACCTGCGCCCCCGGCAGGGGCGAGGGAACCGGGAACGCCTCGGTCAGGCGGGAAAGGAAATAGCCCGGGCCCAGGGCGGAAAACGGTTGGGACGCGAACAGGACCCCCCCGAGCCGTTCTCCTACAGGAGCACCGGGTTTCCAGAGCAGAAAGGCCATCACTGTGCCTTGCGAGAACCCCGCCGCCCGGGCATCGAGGAAGATCGGGTCCCGGCCGAGGTAGGTTCCCATCGCCTCGTGGCTCCACATTGCGGCGCTGATCGAAAGCTGGTCTCGACTCCAAAGGTTGATCCGGGTGGCCCCCGGCCCTTTGGCCCTGGCGGCGTCCCGGTCTCTCTCCCAGGACCGGGGGTTATACTCGATGAACAAGCGGCCAGCCAGCAATCGGGCGAAGGCGGTCATTTTGCCGATCGTTTCCGCGGGAAGAGGGGAGACTCCCCTGGTTTTGGCTTGAACCACCCATTCTTGGCCATCGTGCCTGAACAGATGGAGATTCTGGGCGAGGCCCGCTTCGAGTATCCGCTGCAGGTGGCGCTCGACGGTCGGGGAGTCGGCTCTGGGCAGGAGGGCGGCAAGCGCCTCTTTTTCCAGCCACAGCCGCTGGCGCACTTCGCTGCTGAATCCGGAGAGGCCGCTCTCCAAGAGCTGCAGATCCTGGCGCAGCCGTTCCCGGGCGTGTCGTTCGCCGTCGAGGGCCCACATGGCCAGCACCGACCGGGCGACCAGCCCGCAGGCCAGCGCCGGAGGCACCACCGCGACCGCCATGGCCAAGGCAAGCTGGCCCCGGATGGACAACGGCAGGGTCACCAGGCCGCGGGCCAAGGATGCCAGGAACAGGCTACCGAAGATCGCCCACAGCGCCAGAACCACCTCGCCCCGCGCCAGACTGGACCGCCAGGGGGATTCCGCCTCGTCCCGCGACCGCCAGACGCAGATCATCCGCACCGGACCATCCTGGCTGAAGGTGTCGGCCCCCGGGCGCAGGGTCGGTTGCAGGCCGGGTGGCAAGGGCGCGACGGCATACAGCCGGCGGGTGGTGTGAATGAAGCGAGGCAGACCGTTCTGCCGACGGGTGATCACCGCGGCCTGTCTGGCTCGCTGCACCCCGGCCAGGAAAAACGAGGAGGGCAGGTCCGCCTGGCGAAAGAAGGCCACGAACCCGCCCAGAAAGGGGGCGTCGGCCCCCTCCCCGGCGAACCGGCCGCGGCCGATCATCCAGATCCGCCCCAAACCGAAGCGGGCGCAGAAAAACCCGGTGGGGGGGCCCGGTTCGAGATCGAGGGGAAGATATTCCCCGAACAGGGGGGTCCCCATCTTTCGGCACTGATCGCGGAAGGATTGCAGCCCGACCGGTGTTGCCACCCGCTGGCGGAATTGGTCGTGTCGAAGGGGGTCGCCCCAGGCCCGTCGCTCCGCCACCCGGAACCACGACGTCATGAGGTGGCGGACGGCGGTGTCGGGGAACGGGGAGGCTCGCGGGAAAAACCGGGGATTCCCCCAGGCCGCCGGGGTCTGGCCATCCGCTCCGACCACCCAGACCGCCAAAGGGATGGCCGGGATCTCCCGATGCAAGGCGGCCCGGACACGGGCCAGCGTGCGGCGAGGGGGAAGGGGAGACGGTTGGCCGCGGGACGGGATCAACCGCCGACCGTGGGAGGTGCCGCTCCATTGCAGGCGGCGAATGGCTTTGTCGATGGCTCGCTCCAGGCACTGTTCCGGGGTCACGCCGGCCAGATGGCGACGCAGGTCGGCCAGGAGAGCCTGCTCCAGGGCTGCCGTTCGGCGCACCTCCTCCTCGTGGATCAGGCGCCGGCCTAACCCCACCACCGTCAGCGGGGGCAAAACGAAGACGACCAGACCGATCAGGGCGATCCAGACCCACGAGGGGCGGGTCAACTCGATCGTCGGGGGCGCGGGTGCCATGGATGCCCTGTCTGGCCGGTAGGGCCGGGCCGGCTCTACCAGTTGACCTTGTAGGCCCGGATCGGTTTGTCGATGCCCTTCAGGGTGTGCTCCCCGAAGGGGATCAATTCGAACACGCTGGGATCGATCTGGTTGGCGGTCTGCTCCGAGATGACGATCTCGTTGGCGTCGGCGATGCCTTCCAAGCGGCTGGCGATGTTGACGGTGTCGCCGAAGACGTCACCCTCGCGCCGGATGACCGGCCCGGTGTTGAGGGCGATGCGGACCCCCAGACGCCGCTCCTCCTCGACGGAGACGTTGTAGTCTTTCAACCGGCGTTGGATCTCCATGGCGGCCAGGACCCCCTTGGTCGCCTGGTCGAAAGCGACCAGGAAGGCGTCGCCGATCTTCTTGACCGTCTTGCCCTCATGTTTGTCGATGATCGGCACCAGGATCTCGTCGTGCTGCTTGAGCATGGCCATGACCTCCGACAGGGAGGCCTTCGAGCTGAAGGCGGTGTAGCCTTTCACATCGGTGAACATGATCGTGAGATCCTGGGTGTGGGTCTGCTGGATGATCTTGTCGTATCTCTGCAATTCTTCCATGGCCCGCTTGCGCTTTTCGAGAACCTGGTCGAGGTGATCGTCGGACAGGAGTGGCTTGGCCTCGCCTTTCTTACGAATCAGGGCTGGATCGACCTGCCCGCCCACGCTCTCGACCATGTCGATGATGCCCTTGCGATCGATCTCGTTTTCGATTTCGCCGGCCATCTCGATCAGGGGGTCGGTGATGATGGGACCCAGGCTGAGCAGGAAATCGGTGACCGCCCCCTTGAGACGGAAGTCTTCCGAGAAAAAGGAGGGGGCGAGAATCTTGACGGCCCGTTTGATGATCAGCGGGTCGTCGTGGGTGTTCAGGTTGTCCATGAGGGCGAAGGCCACCCGTTTGTCCTTGATCTGCTCGAGGGCGACGATGCAGCACAGCCGGAAGGCCATGGTGGGGGACTGGAGACCTTGCAAGATGCCCTCGGGGCGACTGCGGTAGATGAGCCCGAGGATCTTGCCCACCCGCTCGGTATCTTCGATGCGGATGACTTCTGACCGGATTTTCAACAGATCGGCCAGCACCGGTCCGAAGAGAGGCCGTTCGCTTTTGGCCAGTTCCAACATCATGTCGAGCATGAGGTTGGGATCGCACCCCTTGAGGTACTCCTTGGTGGCGGCGACGATGGACGGGGTGGAGAAGCGGGCCAGGATCCGGGCGAGGGCGCAAAGGTTCCGGGGGGTGCGCTCGACCTCGAGCTGCCGTACGACTGCCTTCAGATCTCCCTCGGGCAGGTCATCCCACTCCTGGATGGCTTCCGCCACGAACAGGCGGCATAGATCCTTGGTATGGTTGAGGCCCAGCAGCACGAGGCGGCGCAGCGGGGGCTTGCGCACCTTGCCCAGGAGCGAGGAGAGCCAGCGGGCGGCCCGCTCGTCGGGGTGGGAGATCAGATTGAGGATGGTCTCCACTACCTCGCGGGAACTGATCTCCTGAATACCATTGAAGATGCTCTGGATGCGGTTATCGTCGTTCCCCTGCAAAAACTTCAGAACGGCCGGCACCGCGTCGGCGTGGTCCATGGCCAGGAGGGCGGCGATGATGTGCGGGATCAGGGTTCCGTCGGTACCCTCCTCGAGGATCTCGGTAAGGGCGGCCACGGCGGTCGGTCCCATGCCCAGCAGGACACGCCGGGCCCAGAACTGCACGTCCTCGTTCGGGCTGTTGAGGACCGTTACCACCGACGAGACGGCGACGGCCCCGTAGGATTTCAGGCAGTTGGCGGCGGCGTTGCGGATCGGCCAGCAGGGGTCGCCCAGGAGCTGGATCAACACGCCGATCAGCTTCTCGTTGGGGGTGATCTTCTGCAGGACTCCTAGCAGGAACAGACGTTCCTGCTTGTTGCCCTCTTCCAGGATGCGGAGGATCGGGTTGAGGGCGATGCCACCGATGCTGCCGATGGTTCGGATAACCAGGAACCGCAGGTTCTCGTCGGTGGTTTCCAGGTGTTCCAGTAGGAGGTCGAGATTGAGGTTGGTCTTCTTGGCCAGGCAGTCGGAGGCGAAGTCGGAGACGATGCGGAACGGGTCGCTCAGGCACTTGATCAGCAGGCGGCATGGTTCGTCCCCGGGCAGGCGGCTCAGGCTCTCGACGGCCAGGATGCGGTATTCCTGGTCCTCGCTGCTCAGCAGCCGGCGCAGCAGGGGGATGGACCGTTCGCCGAGCAGGGTGACGATGATGCTGACGATCTGATGTTTCATCACCGAATCGCCGCGGGGGAACCAGGCCGACAGCCGGTCGAAGACCTTGGGGCCGAGAGTGGTCAGCAGTTCGGCCGCCCGCTTGCGGATGACCCAGGAGGGGTCGGACAATCCATGAATCAGAAAATCGACCGCTGCCGGGGAGTCGGAGTCGCCGAGGGCGGTGATGATCGAGTACCGCATGGCGAAAGAGCCGTTCTGATACAACTCGCCCAGGTCTTTGATGATGTCGATGCCGCCGATCTTGACATAAAGGGCGATGACCGAATGGTTGGGCTCGGTTTCAGCCCGGACCTTGGCGGACAGCTGGGGCAGAATGGTCTGGCCAAACGTGAGCAGACGTTCGAACGCCAGGCGGCGGACCGCCCAGTTGGGGTCACCCAGCATGGGAAGCAGGCTTTGGGCATGCGCCGACGAGGTGGAGATCGACATTGCCCGCACGGCGTAGCTGCGGATCTCGGAGTCGGGATGGGCCAGCAGTTCGCGGATCTTGGCCTGCCCGAGGGGGTCATCGAAATGACCCAGAACGTACGTCAGCCAGTAACACTCGTCGAGGTTCTGGATGCTCAGTCGCTCGACGATCGCTGGGATGACCTCGGGGCCCCATTCGACCAGGGTCTTGGCTGCGGCTTCCCGCTTGCGCCAGGCCTTGTCGGAAAGAAGGCGCAGGAGGGTGTCCAGGGCGGGTTGGGTGTGCTCGACCAGGAGCGCGGTCAACCCCTGGCGCCAGAGGTTCTCGTCGAAGCTTTGGACCAGCTCGTAGGGTGATTTTTCCATAGTCCCCGGGGGCAAGGGTGAGAGAATCGGATGCTCTTGATCTTACACTACCCCATCCCCTATAATCCAGTGGAAATCTCTGTTTCCTGGAGGGCGTATGCCGATCTACGAGTATCGCTGCCAGGGCTGCCAGGCCCGCTTCAGCGTTTTTTGCAAAATCTCCGAATTGCAGGAGCATCCCCCCTGCGAAAAGTGCCGTTCCACCAAGACCTCACGGTTGGTTTCCCGGTTCAAGACCGTGCGGTCGGAAGACCAGATCCTCGAGTCGATGGCCGACCCCAGCCAGTTGGCTGGTCTCGACGAGAACGATCCCCGGTCGATCGCGCGCTGGGCCAAGAAGATGGCCAAGGAGATGGGCGAGGACATGGGGGACGAGATCGAGGCCATGGCCGAGGAAGAGATCGCCAAGGGTGGCCTCGGCGGTCCTAACGGGGGGGAAGACGGGGCCATGGGTGGAGCACCTGGTGAAGAGGGTGGTGGCCCCGCCGCGATGCCCTCTGCGCTTCCTGACGGCGACGAATGAGCGGGGTCCGGCCTTGCGCTGGCCTTTCCGCAGGATAGTTCGCCCAACCCTGAGGAATCTTATGGGCTGCCCCATGGCGCCACCGCAGGACAGGGGCTGTCAGGTCGGCGTGTGGCCCCATCCCTGAAGTTGACGCACCGCTTCGTAGACGACGGCGGCGGCGCTGGCAGCCACATTCAGGCAACGCACATCGTGCACCATGGGCAGGCAGATGGATCTGCCCTGCCCGGTAGCGCACCGCAGGAAATCGGCGGGAAGGCCCTCCGATTCAGACCCCAGGCATAGAATATCCCCGGATGCATAGGTTACCTCAGCGTAGGAGGTGGTTCCATGCGCGGACAGAGCCAGTACCCGTCTGGGACCCACCCACTCGAGAAAAGCCGTCAGGTCGTCGAAGACCAGGGGTTCGAGTCTTTCCCAATAGTCCATTCCTGCCCGCCGGAGGTGCGGGTCGGTCAGGCGGAATCCGAGGGGTCGAACCAGGACGAGGCGACAACCGGTGGCCAAGCAGAGACGGGCGATGTTGCCAGTGTTCTGGGGAATGTCAGGATGGATGAGGGCGACGGTGAGCCATTCGCCGATCGGTACGATCCGTGGGGTGGGAGTGCCGTTTCCTGACATGATGGTCCTGACCCTGACTTGACAGAATCCCGTCGCGATCAAGTATAATGGATCTTAGGTCGCATTTCAATTTGGAGGTTTCGTCCATGAGACGGTTTGCCTTTGTGCTGCTGGCCCTTCTGCTGATCCTCGGTACCCCGACAATGCGCTACACCGCCTGGGCCCAGGATGACGAGATCTCTTCAGAGGGGTCTTCCGAGGGGGCGGGCGATGCCAAGGAAAACGGCGAGTCCGGGGATTCCGGAGACGGCGAGAACAAGGATGCCGACTCGGGCGACAAGGAGGGCGGGGAAGAGGAGAAGGCCGAAGAGGGCAAGACGTATGTGTGCCCGCAGTGTGGCTATTCCAGTGATGAACCGGGCGATTGTCCCGGGTGTAATGTTCCCCTGGTCGAAGAAAAGGAAGGTGGCTCTGAAACCGAGGGCAGTTCCGGGACCGACACTGGCGCTGGCACTGAATCAGGCTCCGATGGTGGATCTGGCACGGAAGGCGGCTCCGGAGGCGATTACTAAGGACTCCTAAGGAACCCAATTTCCCGCGGGGAACAAAAACCCCGAAGGCCGTGGCCTCCGGGGTTTTTTCCTGCCTTTGAACCGGGGACTCAGAGTTTGGCTTCGATGGCGTCGACGACGGTCTCGAGCGCTTTGATGCGGGCGAAGTACTTGTCGTTCGCCTCGATGATCGTCCAGGGAGCGTAACTGGTACTGCATTTGGCCAGCATGTCATTGATGGCCACTTCATACTGGGGCCACTTCTCCCGGTTGCGCCAATCCTCGTCGGTGATCTTCCATTGTTTCCAAGGGGTTTCCTGGCGGTCCTTGAACCGCTTCAACTGCTCGTCCTGGTCGATGTGCAACCAGAACTTGACGATAACGGTGCCGAAGTTGGCGAGATGGGCCTCGAACTCGTTGATCTCGCGGAAGGCCCGCTGCCAGGCCTCGGTGGAGCAAAACCCCTCGATGCGCTCGACGAGCACCCGGCCATACCACGTGCGATCGAAGATGGTCATGTGCCCGGCCTTGGGCAGGGCGCGCGCGAACCGCCACAGGTAGTGGTGATCGAGCTCCTCCTTGGTGGGGGCGGCGATGGGGATGACCTCGTAGCCGCGGGGGTCGAGGTTCTCGGTCAGCCGCTTGATGTTGCCGCCCTTGCCGGCCGCGTCACACCCCTCATAGCAGATGACCACCGGGATGCGCCGCACGTAGATCTCGTGTTCGAGATCGCGCAACCTCTCCTGAAGCTTGTCGAGCTGTTTGTCGTATTCCTCTTTGGGGAGGTTCTTCGACAGGTCGATGCCAGACAGCACGGTCACGTTGTGCCCCGGCAGGTGGGTGAAGCTGGCCTTCTCATTGGCACTGGCGGCCTTCCTGCGTTCGACCGCGGTCGACCAGGTTTCCACCAGGGTCTCGAAGATCTTGGCCAAGGCATACTGCCGCTCATGGCCTTCGATTACGACCCAGGGGGCGCTCGGCGTGTTGGTCCGTTCCAACATTTCTTCTGCAGCCCGGATGTACTTGCCGTACTGCTGGTGCTGCTTCCATTCCTTTTTGCCAATCTTCCAGGCGAGGGCGGGGTTTTTCTCGATGGTCCGGAAGCGCTTGCGCTGTTCCTTGCGGCTGATATGGATCCAGAATTTGACGATGACCGCTCCGTCGTCGGCCTGCTGGCGTTCGAAAGCCACGATCTCCTCGAAGGCGCGTTCGACTGCCTTGCGGGGGATCTTCTTCTCGACGCGTTCCTCGAGAACACGGTCATACCAGCTGTGATCGAAGATGGCGACGCGGCCGCGGGCGGGCAGTTTGTTCCAGAAGCGGACCAGGAAGGGGCGGAGAGATTCCTCAAGGGTGGGGGGCTGGATCGGATGGACCTTGAAGCCGCGCGGATCGAGAGGGAGCATCAAGCGGTTGATGGCGGTTCCCTTGCCGGCGGCTTCCAGGCCTTCAAAGACCAGGATCGTGGGAATGCCCAAGTCTTTCATCTGCCGTTGCAACTCGTTCAGACGGCGTTCCAGTTCGGGCATCTTCTTCTTGAATTCGGTTTTCGGCAATTTCTTGCTGAGATCGACCATCTCGAGCATGGGAAATCCTCCTTGCGGTGTCGGTGGACGTGAGATCTTCGCTGCCCATTGTAAGACGGATCGGGCCGTCGTGCCACTGTGTTGACAGGGCCTGCAATGGCGATGCCTTTCAGGATTTGTGGCCCACATGATCTGCCGCGGTCGAGCGATCTTTCAGGTGATCTCCGAACATACGCGACCCGACCAGGCTCAGGAAGGAGACCGCGATGCACGGAACCGGGCCGGCCGGGGGGCGGCCCGGTTGTGCCAGGCGAGGCCGCGGGGGGGCGTTCGGGATCAGCCCGGGTCACCCGGGGAGAAGACGCCGGAGACGCGGGCGCAGGCTTCCTGGTAATCGCCGGGCTGCCCGATGTCGAGCCAGAACTCCGAGAGGGGGTAGCAGGCGACCCCGCCCTGGCCGCGCGCCACCTGGCGGATGAGATCGGGCATGTCGAGGCGGGTGGCGGGCGGAATCAGATCGAGCAGACGCGGTTCGAGCACGTAGATGCCGGCGTTGATCAGGATTTTCTGCTCGGGTTTCTCCTCGATATCGACCAGCTCCGCGCCCTGGCGGACGATCACCCCGTACGGGATCTGGAAGGCGAACTCGCGTGTGCAGAGCGTCAGGGCCCGCCCGGCGGCGGCGTGGTAGTCGAGCAGATTGGAGATGTTGACCGGGCAGAGGATGTCGCCGTTCATGACGATCAGGCTGGTGGTGGGCTTTTCCGGCAACAAAGACAGGGAGCCCGCGGTGCCCAAAAACTCCTTCTCTTCGAGGAAGGCGATCTCGGTATCGAGGTCGGACAATCTCTGGAAATGGGCCTTGATCAGGTCGGCATGGTAGTTCACCGACAGGAAGATCTTGACGATGCCGTGCCGACGCAACTGGCGGACAATCGTCTCGAGGATGGGTCGATCGCCCACCGGCAGGAGAGGCTTAGGCGTGTCGCGGGTCAGGGCGCCCAGCCGTTTGCCGAGGCCGCCGGCCATGATGACCGCCTGATGGGGGCGGGGGGCGCGCGCCACGAGATCCTGCAACCGGCGCAGGTGGACGACCCGGCCCTGGCCGTCGACGATCGGCAGGTGCTTGATCGACCGCCGCGACATCAAGAACAGCAGCTCGTCGTCAGGCGTGTCGGGGCGGGCGGTCAAGGGATGGCGGTTCATCAACTGGTCGATGCGGCCGTCGAGGGTGACCCCGCGCAGGATGCCGCGCCGGATGTCGCCGTCGGTGACGGTGCCGAGGAGACGGCGGTCGGCATCGACGATCAGGGCGATCTCGAGGGCGGCGGTATCGATGGCCCGCAGGGTGTCGAGAATGGAGGTCTCAGGCGGCAGCAGGACATGCTCGAAGCGGCGGTTCATGGACTCACCCCTGTGGCGTGGATTGGTTCGATCTTACCAGAAGTCCTGGTTCGGGTACCCTGGGCCCGGGAAAGGCAGATCGGCGGCCGTCCCATCCGGCGAGGGGAGCGTCTCAAACCAATGGTCGGTGTCAAGGCAAGCGGAAGGGGCTTTGCCCCTTCACCCTCCCAGGGCCGGAGGCCCTGGACCCATGTTCCGGCCAGGGGAACGCTTCGCGTTTTCCGGGCGGCAAGCCCGCTTCGCGCGCCGGCGATGACGATCATGCGGGTCATCGGTTCTCGCGGGTCAGACGGGTCCGTCGGGGCCGTGCCAGGTGGCGTCGAGGGTGGCGAGGTCGAGCAGGACCCAGTGGACCGGGTCGCCCTGGCCCGGCTGGAGACAGAGGGTCTGGCCGATTCGGGCTTGCCAGACGCCGGTCATGGCAGGTGATTCGTGAATGTGGCCGTGGAGGGCGACCAGGGGCTGAGCATTTTCGAGAAAGCGGCGGACGGCGGTCGAACCGATGTCTACTCCCGAGTGGATGGTGGCCAGGCCCAGGCCGGCAGGCGGATGATGGATGACGTAGACGGCGCGGCGCGGGTCGTGGGGGGGCGGCAGGGCGGCCAGTTCCTGTTCGATGGTGGGAAGCCGGGCCAGGCGCGCCGGCCAATCGGGCACGACCCGCCAGCCCTCGGGGGTGGCCTCGACCGGTTGGCCGCGGCAGGGAAGGGGCCGGAAGCGGCCATCCTCGGCCCGGCAGCGGGATTTCGGGGGGAAGGGGTAGTCGACCACCAGGTCGAACCCGATGAATTCGTATCCGGCCAGTTCGACCCGGCGGCGCGAGAAGTGGTGGGCGTGGGAATGGGTGGCGCAGAGGGTGTCGAAGGCCTCGTCGATGGCCGGCAGGTCATGCGAGGACAGGAGGCCGAGCCAGTGGATGCCGGCCTCGTCGTATTCGTGGAAATGCGGGTCGAGAAAATCCCGCAGGAAGGCCCGCTGGTGGGCCTCGGTCGCGTCGAGGTCGTCGAAGCACCATTCGAGGGCGTCCCCGCCCGTCACGACGGCGTCGACCCGATGGCGACGGGCGTGGTCGAAGACTTCCCGATAGCGCTCCGGGCGGGCATGGAGGTCGGTTGCGTAGAGGATCTTCACGGCCGGGTCGCCTTCGGAGTGGTGGCCGGCCGGCGTCCCGAGGGCCCGCGGGGGGGCAGCCCCCATTCGGTGACCCCCTGCATCTGTTCCTCGGTCAGGATGGGGCCTTCCACGCACAGGCGCAGGCCGGAGCCGTCGAGGCAGCACTGCCCGCACAGGCCGATGCCGCACTTCATGTAGCGTTCGAAGGACAACTCGACCGGGAGCCGGTGGAGGCGGGCCGCTTCCCGCACGGCCAGCAGCATGGGCTCGGGGCCGGCGCCGCAGACGAGCCGGGGCGGGGTGGGGGTGGCGGCGAGGGCGTCCGTCCAGCCGGTCATGACGGTGCCGGGGTGCCCGACCGAGCCGTCGTCGGTGAACAGGCGCACGGCAGGGTTCTTCTGGAGTTCGCCCAGGAAGGGGAGGTCGGCGGCCCGCCGCGCTCCGGCCAGCCAGGTGTAGCGCAGGCCGCGTTCGGTCAGGCGTTGGGCCAGGAGGCGCAGAGGGGCGTTGCCGATGCCGCCGCCGATCAACAGGCTGTCGGGCATCAGGGTGAAGCCGCGGCCAAAGGGGCCGCGCAGGCCGAGACGGTCGCCGGGCCGGCAGTTCAGGAGGCGCCGGGTGAAGGGACCGACCGCTTTCACGGTGATCTGGATCGTCTCCGGCCCGTCCGCCGAGACGGCGAACGGCTTCTCGTCTACTCCCGGCAGCCACACGGCCACGAACTGGCCGGGGGCTGCATCGAGGATCCGGGGCAGGATGAACGTTTTCAACTCCGCCTGATGGGCGATGACCTCGAGGATCGGCACGGTTTGCATGGAATCAGCCATGATGAGCCTCCTGAGAGCGAGCGGGATGGGCGGCGCCCCGCAGGGCATCGAGCGAGCGCAACCCCTCGCGATCGAGCCAATCGGCCAAGAAGCTGTTGATCCGGCCGAACACCTCGAGGCCGCCGGTGTAGACCCCCGTGCCGATGCCCACGGCCGTGGCGCCGGCCAGGATGAGCTGCAGAGCATCCTCGGGGCGGGCCACGCCGCCGGTGCCGATGATGGGAAGCGGCACGGTGCGGGCGATGTCCCAAACGGCGCGGACCGCCAGGGGCAGGATGGCGGCCCCCGACAATCCGCCCACCTGATTGGCCAGGATCGGCCGCCGCACGTGGGGGTCGATCAGCATGCCCGGCCCCACCGAATTGATGGCGGTGATGGCGTCGGCACCGGCTGCGGCGCAAGCCTTGGCCACCTGGGCGATCGACGGGCACATCAGCGACAGTTTGACCGCCACCGGCACGTGGCCGGCCCTGGCCTTGACCAGGCCGGTGATGCGGGCGCTGGCGGCGGCATCGGCGGCGAAGGGCTGGCCGAACTCCGAGCCGACGTTGGGGCAGGAGACGTTGACCTCGAGCAACGCCGGCCGGACCCGGGCCAGCAGGCGGGCCGCCGCTTCCCCGAACTCGGCCTCCGTCCTGCCGAAGATCGAGGCGATCACCGGAATGGACGAACGGGCCTGGAACTCGGCGATCTCGCCAGCCATCTCGTCGACGCCGGGGTTGGCCAGGCCGATGGCGTTGAGCAGCCCGTGCTCGAACGGCAGCAGGGTGGGGCAGGGATGCCCCTTGCGCTCTTCGAGCCCGCACGACTTGGTCGTCACCGCGCCGGCGCCGGCGTCGGCCACCCGCTTCAAGCTCGACGCCGACAGCCCCATCACCCCCGAGGCGAGCACCAGCGGCGAGGGGAAGGTGACCCCCGCCACCCGTACGGCGAGCGGGTTCACGAGCGACCCACCAGATCGCGGTGCGCCTGGTCGAGCCAGGCGGCCGGGTCAGGGGCGCGCAGCAGGCTGCGCCCCACGATCAGGTAGTGACGCCGCACGAAGGGGAAGGCCCGGGCGTCGCCGCCCTGGGCCCCGAACCCGGGCGAGTAGAACTCGGCGGTCGGCTCGATGGGATTCTGCGCCAGCAGGTGCTCGACGAGGGCGGGCTTGGTCAGCGGCACGACGAACGCGCCGACCCCGTTGGCGCGGGCCAGGCGGAACACCTGGTCGGGGAAGGAATCGGCCAGGTAGCCGCCTTCCCCCTGCAGGAAACAGGCATGGGTCATCACGGCACCGACGATGACCTTGAGCGATTCCTGGCGGAGGGCGGTGATCCAGGACTGGAGCGTGGCGGGGCCGGCCTGGGGGAACAGGATGGCCTCGTCGATGCCCGCTCGCTTCAGGGTGCGGGCGAAGGCTTCCCCCATCTCGGGAATGTCGGTGGCTGCCTTCTGGTGATCGTAGACCACCGGCTTGTCGGAATGCCGGCGGATCATGGCGACGACCTGGGGCAGGCCATGGGTGAGGCCGAGCGTGAAGCCGACCTTGAACCCATACAGGAAGGGATGGCCGGCGACGGCGGCGACGACGCGGCGGGCCTCTTCGAGGTCGAGGCAGTCGAGAGCGGGGATCCAGCGGAATTCCTTGTCGGACATCTTTGGTTCTCCTTGATGG
>CALLCO010000111.1 GCA_937998695.1 Candidatus Ozemibacteraceae bacterium | reverse complement strand
GGCGGTCTTCGACTACATCGTCGATCGGCGGCTGATCGCGCAGGTGCTGCCGGTCGGGATCATGAACCGCGACGAGGATGGCGAGCCGATGGCGGAGGCGGGGCGGGTGCTGTCCGATACGAGTTTCGGGGCCACCGTGTTCGTGTCCCACCGACCAGCCCGGCTGTCGGCGCCCCGGTTGCAACAGTTGATCAACCGAGGGTATCGCCGGATCACCTCGCTGCGGCGACTGCGCCACGTTTCGACCGGGTATGAACGGGCCTTCCTGTTCGGCTTCAACCGGTGCTTTGCGGTCTGGGAGCCGGCCATGCAGCGTCACGTCGAGCATCTGTCGCGATTGACAGGCCAGAGGACCTGACCTACCAAGGGAGATCCATCCATCGGCGCCCCGCGGCGCCCCGTGCAGGAGGAAACACTGTCATGACCAGGATTCCCACCCGTGGGGAGCGATTCGGCACGTCGATCTTCACCACGATGACCGAGGAGTCGATCCGTTGCGAGGCGATCAACCTGTCGCAGGGCTTTCCCGATTTCGATGGGCCAGGGGTCGTTCTTCGGCAAAGGAAGCACCACTCTCGAGGCGGCCGCCGATCGGCTGAAGCGTGCCATCTTGGCGCGAGGGTCCGCTTGAGCCGATCAAGGGACCCGTGGGCCGCGCGCTGGGAATGGGAGACTGGCAGTCCAGCTCCCCCACGCCCCTCAGTCAAGGAGAAAACCATGGGGAACGAATGGGTGACCCACTCTGGGAAAGATCGCATGATTATTTTGATCGGTGGCCTCCTTTGGGGAGGCGGCCTGTCGTACCACTGTCCGGGAAGATTTCGGCGGTCCAGGGGGAGGCCTCGGGCTCATGCGGCCAGGGGGTGAAAGCGGGGGGGGAAACCGAGTGAACGCCCCAGGACAGGTGAATGGCGGGAGTGGGGCCGGCGGTCGTCCGATGAGCTGGTGGCGTGGCAGGGAGTGGCCTCTGCAAACACCATCGACGGTCCCGGCCCCACCCTCGGTGGCTGAGCGATTCCCACTTCTGGTCACGGTTCAGGTCGGGGCTGCCCTGTTGCTGTTCCTGCATTTCCTGACGGCGATGCGGCCCACGGAGTTCGCCTGGACGTTCACCTATCCATGGATTCTCGAGGCAGCCCTGGCCGGCCACCTGCTCGGACCCCTGGTGGCCACGATGGTGTTTCCCTCCGGACGAGCCACCTTTCGCCTCTTTGGACTTTTGCCGCCTCTGGCTTTGGCGCTGGTACAGGCAGCCAACGCCTTGGTCCTCCACCAACTGGTCTGGTGGGTGTTCGCCTTGGGGGCTGGGCTGCTGTGGGGGGTGTGGGCCATCCAGCTCCGCTTGGCACGGGGGCGGCCGGGCTGGGCTCTGGCCCTGGCGGGGGTCAACCAGGTAGGCCTGGGGTTGGCCTACGTTGCGGTCGTTTTCTTCATCGTCACCCGGGCCCGGCTCGGCCTTCATCACCTTCTGGACCTGCAGGTGGGAGGGAACATCGATGCCATGGGCCCGGCCCGTCACCTGGTATTGGTCACCATCGGGCAGGTCGCGGCCTATTCCCTGGGGGTGCTGGCGGTGGTGGGGTGGTGGCCCCGCCTGCTCCGGCTGGCCCCGCCGCCTGATTCCCTGCTGCTCGCAGGAGCGATCGCCCTGGGGTGCGGGTGGTTGTCCTTTGACCTTCTGGCCGAACGGCAGCCGGTAGAGGAATACCTCCAGTTCCGTTACCATCTCGACGGTGTCCCCCATCCCTGGCCACGGCGTTTCCGGCACCCCGCTCTGGCTGCCGCCTTGGCTCCGTCTCTGCCGGTGCGCCGTGAGAGCGTCTGGCGGCAGGGGCGTTTCCGGCTTCCCGACCCGGCACCCACTGCCAACGTGGTCATCGTCCGAGTGGAGAGTTGGCGAGCCGATCTGGCCCAGTCGCTGATGCCCAAATTGCGGGCCTGGGCGGCCCGGGGCGTCTGGCTGGAGCGGCACCATGCCCAGGCCAACATGAGCGTCCCGAGTAACCTCAGTCTCCATTATGGGATCTTTCCCTGGCTTCACACCAGGTTCGTGGCCGCGGGGTATCCTTCTGTCTGGTTGCAGACCCTGGCCTCCGCCGGCTACCGACTGTCTTGCGTCATGAGTCCTGAAGATTCGATGCCGGTGCCCAATCTGCCCCTGATTGTCGTGCCCAAGCGGGGAAAAGAGTGGAAGGCCGCCCGGGATGTGCTGGACACCGCCTTGGAGGTGTGGCGACAACCCGGGCCCGTCTTTCTGGATACGTATCTCTACGTGACGCATTTCAACTATTTCTTTCCCCCCGCGTATGAACGCTTTACTCCGGTCGTTCCCGACGACGGTGTCGATTACACCATGTTGCTGAACATGGATCCCGACCTCCTGGCCCGCATGACCAACCGGTATCGCAACTGCCTGCTCTACCTCGATGACCTGCTCGACGAATTTCTTCGTCGAGCCGAAACGGCCGGTCTGCTGGAAAGAAGCTTTGTTCTGATCATCGGCGACCATGGGGAAGCGTTCGGGGAGAATGGGCATTTCGCCCATGGAACAGGGCCCCAGCGGGTCCAGTTCCACGTCCCCGCTCTGTTGTTGGGGCCAGGCCTGTCGCCGCGGCGGGTGACCGGTTTCACCCAGCATCTGGACGTGATTCCGACCCTGGCGGCGCTGTTGGGCATCGCGGCGACTGGCCTGCCCGGCCGGAACGTGCTGGAGGGTGGCCACGACCATCTTCTGACCCTGGATTTGGCCGCGCCGGAGCGGTTGGTGCTCCGGCGCGCGGATCGGATGACCCTGTTCAATCTGCCACCCGACGGCCAATTGAACTGGGTACTGACCACCGATCCCGAGTTTGACCTGCCGCCTCACCTGTACGAATGGTATCGCCCCGCCGGGATTGCCTCCCTGGCGGCGGCGGTGGCCCAGGATCGAGCGGCTGCCCTGCAGATGCTCGGCGGGTCAGAGGAACCCTGATGGCCCGCTGGTGATCCAGTGGCCGTGAGAGAGGGGACTGCGGCGAGGTCAGGAGAGGGACATCAGGGGAACAGCCCTCCCCTGGATCTTGAGATCCCCTGCGTTTTGGGGCTGGAGCGGCCTGGCGATGAGGCCTCCGGCAGGGAACGCCACCGCCGCGAATCGAGGACGGGGCCAGTGACGCGTGAGCCGGGGTTCGAAGCACCGACTGCACGATCGCTCCGACCTGGACAATACCGTGGTGAAGTGGCCAGAGTCCGGTCGATGGTCAGCGTCCGGGCCAGGTCGGACGACACCCTGGCGGGGAGAAAGTTGTGCGGCGCAAAATTTTTTTCTGGCTTTTTGTCGATGGGTATGGCATCATGGAGTCATGTGGCACGATCGAGCGCGCGCGCGAACCAACATCGGTCTGGTGCATCACCAGACCAGGCTGGGGGCGACGGCCGGTCGGGCCCTCTTCCCGTGGTGGCGACGGCTCCATCCCCGTGACCGTGGTCTGGTCGTGCGGGCCGGAAGTTGTGCGGCGCAAAAGCCGTCGCGTCCGAGCCAGATGGATGCAGGCCTGGCCACCATCTGGGAGGAGGATGGCATGTGGTGTGAACCGACGGGACTTCCCTCTCCCGTCTCCCATTTTCTGCGAGAAACGAGGTAACGACATGGAACTGAAGAATGCGGTCGCAGTCATCACCGGTGGCGCCAGCGGCATCGGCGAAGCGGTGGCCCGGTCTCTGGCCGCCAAGGGCGTGCGGGTCGTCATCGGCGACATGGATGCCAAGGGCCTGGAACGCGTGGCCGGCGCGATCACCGCCGCCGGCGGGCAGGTGGCCTATTCCCGCTGCAATGTGACCAGCGACGACGACGTCGCCACCCTGATGGACCTAGCCATCGAGAAGTTCGGCCAGATCAATATCTGCGTGGCCAGCGCCGGCATCATCAAGGACGGCCTGATGATCAACACCGACAAAGAGACCGGCAAGGTTCGCAAGGCGATGACCACCGACCAGTTCAAGGCCGTCGTCGATGTCAACCTGGTCGGCAGCTTTATCACCATCCGCGAGGCCGCCATCCGCATGGTGAACAACGGCTATCAGGGCCTGCTGGTGCCGATTTCCTCGGTCAACAA
>CALLCO010000110.1 GCA_937998695.1 Candidatus Ozemibacteraceae bacterium | reverse complement strand
CGAACAGGCCCTGCGCGCCGCCCCGGCCGCTGCCGTCTCCGCCGAGGCCGCTGCCTTCCGGCAAGACCTGGAAACCCGTCTCGCCGCTCTGGGCGCGTCTCAACCGGCCCCTACCCCTGCCAGCGGCTTCGGGCCGTCGCCGGCCTCGCTGGCCCCCGCCGCCCCGAGCGCGACCCCCGGTGCGCCCGCGGCCGTCCCCGCCGGCACCCCCGCCGGCACCCCTTCCGCAGCCCCCGTCGACCCGCAGGCCAAAGCCTGGTTCGAGCAAGCCAAGGCCCTGTTCGCCCAGCAGAAAGAGCCCGAGGCCCGCGCTTTGCTGCGCAAGGCCGTCGAGAAGGCCCCCGCCTTCCACGACGCCTGGCTGCTGCTCGGCAAGAACGCCGCCGCCAACGGCAAGCACGCCCGCGCCATGGAAGCCCTCGACAAAGCCCTCTCCCTCAAGGACGACGACGTCGAGGCGGCCCGCCTGTATTTCAAGAGTGCCTACTACTCCGGCGACGCGGACGGCGGGCTCGACAAGCTCCGGGCCATGACCAGCCGGTATCCCCAGAACCACGAGGCCCGGTTCGCCCTGGCCGAAGCCCTCTTCCAGGCGGGCGATCTGCCGGCCTGCGCCGAAGCCTGCCAGGCCGTGCTCCAGGCCCGGCCCGGCGACCGCCGCGCCACCGACCTCCTGGCCCGCGCCCAGGACCGCATGAAGTGACCGCCAAGCCTGACCTGACCTTTCTGCACTCGTGGACCGCAGGCATGATGTGACCCGGAAACAAGATCTGACGAGGAGGCAACCCCTGGCCTCCAGGCTTTCCGTCACCCCCGATCAGGGAAGGGCCGGTCGCCGGTGACGCCCCCCGGCCTTTCCCCCGCTTTGATCGCCCTGGCCATCGGCCTGGGTCTGGCCCTCGCCGCCGGCACCATCGGCGGACGCCGGGCCCTACTCACCACCCTGCTGGCCGCCGGTCTGCTGGTCGGCCTCCCCCTCGTCTGGTCGACCTGGATCACCCCCGCCGACCCCGACGCGACCTGGCGCCAGCAGTGTTTCGCCGACATCCGCCGCCTGGAGGGCGCCATCGAGCTCTACAACCTCGATCACGCCACCGCTCCCATCGTCATCACCGCCGGCCCCGTCCCGCTCGCCGAGCTGCGCCAGGGGGGCTCCCTCCCCCCCCGGATCGGCTGCGGCGAAGGGCTGGCCTCCCTTCCCGGCGAGCCCGGCACCTACACGCTCATCTATGCCCCGCCCGACCCCCAGGCCGCCACCCTCCAACCCTGGCACATCCGCTGCAGCAAGCACGGTCACCCCACCGCCCCGTTCCACAAACCTCATGCTTGGTGAAATGAATGTGTCCCTGGCCAAGGTGGCACCCTGAGCGGATCTCCCCAGCTGTCGCCGAGGCCCCTGGTCTGTGGCGCACCGACCACACCCTGCCTCAAACCCTTTCCGCCAGAGCCGTCCCGCCGGGACACATTGCGTGTGAAGGGAAATTGGTTTGCGGAACGGAGAGCGCATGAACGTGGTAGTAGAATGGTGAGTGGAGCGGGAAGGAGGGAAGACGGAATGGATGGACCCACGATCTGGATGAAAGTCTGGCCGATCGTACGCGGCCTCGTCTTCGTGCTGGGCGGATTCGCCGTGCTTCTGTATCTGGGGCAGGACAAGGTCATCTTCTTTCCCATCCGGTTGCCGGGGCCGCCGGCGCTGCCGTCGGTGCCCGGCCAGGTCTGGCGGAATGTGACGTTCGCGACAGCCGACGGGTCGATGCTGCACGGCGTCTATGTCGAGGCCGCCACCGGGACGCCAGGCGGGGCCGTGGCCGGCCCCGCTGACCCGGCCACCCCATCCGGGGGAATCGGACGATCGGAAGGGCCGGGCGGGGCGCCCGGCCGCCGCCGGGTGCTTTTGTATTCGCACGGCAACGCCGGCCACCTCGGGTTCCGCTTCCCGCGCATCGCTGCGCTGGTGGCGGCGCTTCCCCTCGACGTATTCATCTATGACTACCGCGGCTTTGGTGCCAGCCAGGGCCGGCCCACGGTAGCCGGGGCCATCGAGGACGGCGAGGCCGCCCTGCGCTGGCTGCAGACCGAGCGCGGAATCGGCCCCGAGCGGGTGATCCTCTATGGGGAATCATTGGGCACCGGCATCGCCACCGCGCTGGCGGCGAGCCGCCTCGACCGCATCGCCGGCCTGGTCCTCGAGTCGGGCTTCCGGTCGCTGAGCTGGCGGGCAGGCCGGCGCTTCCCCATCATCGGCCCCCTGGTGCTGACCCGCGACCTGCCGTCCACCGACATTCTGCCAGCCTACCAAGGCCCCCTGCTCGTCATCCATTCGCGCGACGACGAGGTGATCCCGTTCGCCGACGGGGAGGCCCTGCTGGCCGCCTGCCCCACCCCCCACAAGCACCACCTCTGGCTGGAAGGCGTGGGCCACAACGACCCCGTCTGGGAGCTCCCCGCCTATCGCGACGCCTGGCAGGCCTTCCTCGCCACCGGTTCGACCGCGTCACCTCCCTCCGCGCCTTGACTCCTCCCCGCTTTTCGGAGGGGTTGGCAGAACCTGGTCCAGTGCCATTCCCCATGGGTCATCCCCACGTTTCATTTCTCCTAGCCATCCCGCCCTGATCTAAGGTAGAATGGCACCCGGAAACACCGAGACCCATGACCGACACCACCCTCCGTACCCCCTCCGAAGACGCCTGGGAAGCCTTTCTCAAGTCGTTGTTCTCGCCCCTGCCAGGGTTGCGCGAGATGGCGATCCTCGAGCTTCCTACCTGGCATGCCCACGGGCGAAACGTCACCCCACTGCTGGAAATGTCGGTCCGCGACCCCGAACCCATGGTCTGCCGCGCCGCGGCCATCGTGGCCGGGCGCATGCGCATCGCCACCCCCGCCCTGCTCGACGAGCTCGAGAAAAAGCTGACCGCCGCCGACGACCTGCTGAAGCGCACCATCGTCACCACGTTTGCCCGGCTCGGCGCCGCCGGACTGCCGCGTATGATCCGGTTGCTGGCCGACCGCGACCCCTTCGTGCGCCGTTTCGTCGCCCTCGCCCTTGAAGATCTGGGCGAGCCCGCCATCGCTCCCCTGATCGCCGCCCTCGCCCAGGAACCCCTGCGACGGGCGGCCGCCGAGGTGCTGATCGGCATCGGCCAACCGGCCCTGCCGCAGGTGATGAAGCTCCTCGACCAGCCCGACCGCGATCTGCAATACGTCGCCATGGACATCCTCGAGGGCATCGGCCCGCACGTGCTGCCCACCCTGATCGAGGAGATCAAGCTCGGCAACCGCGGCCCGGCCGTGGGTGGGGATGCGGTCACCCGGTTCGGGCCCGACGCCATCCCCGAGCTGATGAAGGCGCTGCGGAGTTCCGACGCCGCGCATCAATGCTGGGCTGCCGCCACGCTGGTCAAGATCGGTCCGGCGGCGGTGCCGGCCCTGACCGCCTCGATCGGCACCGACAGTACCAGCGTCTGCTGGCTGGCCGCCAAGGCCCTGGCCCAGATCGGGACCGCCGCGGTGCCCAACCTGCTGACCATCCTGGCCAACCCGAACGCCACCGTGCGCTGGGTCGCCGCCGACATCCTGGCCCAGATCGGCGGCGACGCTCTCCCCTCGCTCGAGCGCATCATCACCGAAGGGGAAGCCCCCGCCCGCGAGGCCGCCATCCACGCCCTCGGGCTGATGGGCGAGACCGCCTCGAGCAGCCTCCCCACCCTGACGGCCGCCCTCCAGCGCGAGTCCGACCCTTCCCTGCGCCAAGCCCTCCAGGAAACGATCGCCAAGCTGGCCGTCTTCCAATAGCAGGGTCCGGGGCAGAAAAAGAGCTTCGTCCAGGCCTTCCGGTTTCTGAACGCGTTCCCCCCAGACAGGCCACGGGCCTCCGCCCAGGGACCGTCAGTCCTCCCTTTCAGCCCAAGCGGCGGTGGCGCGGTGGAGGAGGGTCAGTCCCAGGGCCCTGCCATCCTGAAAAGGAAGTTCCAGAAGGTTGGCCAACTCGCGATTGAACGCTTCCCTCGCTTCTTCCGGGTCGGGCGATTTCCAGGTCAAGGCATACCGGACGAAGGCGGGGACCAGCAGTTCCCGGTGGATCTTTCCCGCCAGTCCGTCATGACGCGCGAGCCGTTCCCCAATTCGATCGCCCATGGCCGAGGCCATGGCACAGGTCGGATGGCACAGATAGAACGAGAAGACCGGAACCGATCGCAGCCATGCATCGGGATGGTTGAACCGCCACTCCAGCCCCCCCCGCGCGAGAACGCCCGCTCCCAGCTGGGGTCGAGGGGGCATCGGCCGGGGCGCTTTCACCCCGGGCGGCCGCGCCGAACCGGTGGGCGGCAAACCGGTGGGCGGCAACCTTGTCAACACCTGGCTCGGCCACGATCTCCTCAGCCGACTGCCGGGAAGCCACCGCCAAAGTCCCTGAACCGTTCCTCATTTTGGCCGTCGACTGGTCGGCTCCAGGCCCACGATAGGATGGCCACCCCACCCTGTCACTTTTGGCCTTGGGATCTCGTCACGAGCCCGCAGCGCGACACCGCGCCGGACGTCGGCCACCCCACCCTGCCACCTTGGGCCTTGGGATCTCGTCCCGGCAAGGGCCTTTCCTCAATCGGTTTTTGTCCTCCCGTGGGACTCGGCTCCATAGCCCGGGTGGTCCGACCGGCGACCAGCCCCAGCCCGGATTTCTGCGTCTGTCGCTGGGACCTGGCTCATCACCCTGGCTGATCCGGCGCGCGGTCCGCCTTGGTCGGAATGGCCCCCTGCCTGAAGGGGAAGCAAGCTCCACCCCCCCCGGTTCACGGTTCACCGGCGCCCCAGGTCGGAGAACCCACCCGGGCAAAACCTGGCACTTCGGCCTGCACTTCCGCTACGAGTTCACCGGCGCCCCAGGTCGAAGGGCCCACCCGGGCCAGTGGCCACACTTCTGCGAGTCCTGACGAAGCGGCCGCCCATTCTCCCCGGCCGCCGGAATTGGAGGAAGTCCGGGTCAGCGGTCGCCCTGCTCCTCGAGCAGTTTCTGCATCCGGCGCCAGGCTTCAGGGTGCTCGTCCCGCAACCGTTCGAACTCCTTCGTCCGCGACTGCAACGTGTCGCGCAGGCGCTCGATCTCCTCCTCGAGGATCTTGACCTCGTCGAGTTTCCGCTTCATGGTGGTGATATCCATCTCCAGCCGGGCTTTTTCTTCGAGCAGGTCGGAAGTCCAGGCCACCTGGCACCCCACCACCCAGGGGAAGGTCAGGGCCGCCATCAGAACCACCGCCCAGGCTGGCAGAGAGCGCTTCCGCCCTGTCAGTCCTGGTCTCGCGATCACGGCAGCGGCATCGCCGAATTTCACGGAAACCCCACCCTCGTCGCGAGGGGCGCCATCAGCCCGCGAGGGGGCGGGGGCCGACGCGGAACCGGTTTCAGAAGGGCTGCCGGCACCGGACAACGGGCGCGTCATTTCCCCGGCCCTCCTTCCTGTTGCATGAACAGTTTGAACTGTTCGATCTTCGCCTCGACCAGGAGGCACTCCTGCATCAGTCGGTCACGCTCCTCGAACTTCGATCTCGCCCGCCGCAGGTCGTTTTCCAGACGATCGCGTTCGGCCCGCAGGCGTTCGTTCTCGCGGGCCAGGTTCCCGGTCCAGTCGATGCAGCCGGTGAGCCCCCCCAGGACGGTCAGCAGGGTGAGGGCCACCCACCACCGGCCCCGGCGATCCGGGCGATTCGAGCGATCCGTGCCATCCGGGCGATCCGAGCGATCCGGGCTATCCGGGCCATCCGGGCCATCCGGGCGATCCAGGCCGCCCGCAGAAGACTCAGGGGCCTGCCCATTCCGCAGGGCCGCTGGGGCCTGACAGTCGGGCGAACTTTGACGGCCCTGGCAAGGCACGAAGCCCTGGTTGCCCCGGCCTTCCAAGCGTTTCTCTCGATTCATGTGCTTCTCTTCGCGGGGAATCAATCACCGAGCGAGGTGTCGGTCAGGCGCGCCACCTGGATCCAGGGGTGGTCGGGCGGCACCACCCGGCGCTTTCCCGCCACCTGGTCGAGGGGCACCGGCTCGCAGCGGTCGCCCTTGACCGCGACCATCACGTTGTAGATGCCCTCGGCCAGCAACTCGGCGGCGCGAACACCCAAACGGGTACAGAGAAGGCGATCGGTGGCGGAGGGGGTCCCGCCACGCACGACGTGACCCAGCGAGGTGACCCGCGCCTCGGTGCCGGTCAGGCGCTGCAGTTCACGGGCGATGCGGCTGGCCTTGGGTTCCTGCACCAGCCGGACCCGGCCGGCTGCGGAAGGGGCCGCCCCCTCGGGTTCTTGGAGACCGCCCTCATTCGCTGCTTCCCGGCCTTGGTTTTCTGCTTTCTCTTTCCCCTGGCTTTTCTCGCGGTCCTTGCCCTTGGTTTTTCCCTTCTTCAGTTCCTGGTCTTGTTCTTTGCCTCTTTCCTTCCCCTTCTCTTTTTCTTTTTCTTTGTCTTTGTCTTTGGCCGCCTTTTTGGACGCAGCCGCTTGCTCCTCAGCCTCCTCGACCGACATGGCCCCTTCGGCTACGGCAATGATCGAAAACCTCTTGCCCGTGGCCCGGCGTTCGTTCAGGTGGGCGGCCACCTTCTCGAGATCGTAGGGGATCTCAGGAATCAGGATCACGTCGGCGCCGCCGGCGATGCCTGAGCCGAGGGTCAGCCAACCGGCATTGTGGCCCATGATCTCGAGGACGATGATGCGGTGGTGGCTGGTGGCCGTGCTGTGCAGCCGGTCGATGGCGTCGGTGGCGATCTCCATGGCGGTGTCGAAACCGAAGGTGATGTCGGTGCCGAAGACGTCGTTGTCGATCGTCTTGGGCAGGGTCAGCACCCGCAGGCCCGCCTCGCGATGCAGGTGGAGGGCATTCTTCTGCGTGCCGCCCCCGCCCAGGCAGACCAGGCAGTCGAGCTGCAGCCGGTTGGCGTTCTCGGCCGCGACCTGGGTCATGTCGCGCTCCTTCCCGCCCATCGGCATCTTGTGCGGCTTGTCGCGGCTGGTGCCCAGCACCGTGCCGCCGCGCGTCAGCAGACCGCTGATCGAGAGCGAGTCGAGCAGGGTGGTGCGGTTCTCGACGAGGCCACGAAACCCGTCATGGATGCCCACCACCTTCATGCCATAGGCCATGGCCGCCTTGGCCACGCCCCGGATGGCGGCGTTGAGGCCGGGGCAGTCCCCGCCCGAGGTCAGGATCCCGATGCAATTGGTGCGGTTCTTCTTCATAGTGGTCCTCCCGAGGGGAATGGTTCGGAGTACGATACCACAGGTGAGACTTCCTTAGCCCCACCCTGAACAGTAGCTCGGCCGGGAGTTTTCCGCCCAGACGTCGAGGCCGGATAGGGGGGGTACAATCCCAGGCTGACGGGAAACACCCTGACCGGGGAAGGGCACCATATCTGGTATACTCGTCCCGTGCCCGATGATTCCACGCGAGAGGAACCGCCCATGTCAACGAACGGTTCGGCGACGAGTGCCACGGCGGCGAGCGCGACCACGCCTCCCCCAGCCAGGACTACCCCGACAACCAGCGAGCCGACGGCGAATCCGCCACCGGGCAACGCGTCCGCCACCCCAGGGTCAGGCGCCGCCAGCCCTGCGACCACCCCCGCCACCCCCTCGGCCACCCCGGCCTCCCCGCCGCCGCCGCTGACCGCCCTGATGGTGGCCCAGTTCTTAGGGGCTTTCAACGACAACGCCTGGAAGATGATGGTGGCACTGCTGGCCATCCGGGCCGCCACCGTGGGACTCAGCACGGCCGACCCCGCCTTCGAAAGCACCAGCCAGGCCCAGACGACCCTGGCCTACGTCGTGTTCACGCTTCCCCTCGCCCTCTTCTCGCTGCCGGCGGGCATGCTGGCCGACCTGTGGAGCAAGCGCACCCTGATCGTCTGGCTCAAGGCCCTCGAGATCGGCCACCCCTACCCCATCACCATCCAGTTCGGGACGCCCCTGCCGTCCGACACCCCCGCCACGCGCCTGCGCCAGGTCGTGCAGGAGCTCGGCACCGCCGCCTGGGAACATCGCAAGCCGGAGGCCGCCCCCCTGCACCACGAGGCCATCCGCAGTCTGCGGACGCGGCCCTGGCGCTGCGCCTTCGCGGACGCCAATCGCTGGATGACCAAGGCCGGCGTCCTGGCCGGGGCGGTCGCCCTCGCCCGTCGGCTCCGCCACGACTGGGCCGGTCAGCGCCACGTCGGGATCTGCCTTCCCCCCACCATCGGCGGCGCGTTGGTCAACCTGGCCGCCACCATCCTGGGCAAGGTGACGGTCAACCTCAACTTCACGGCCGGCACCTCCGGCCTGGAGTCGGCCGCCCAGCAGGCAGGCCTGCAGACCGTGATCACCAGCCGCGAGTTCCTGGAGAAGGCGAAGGTGGCGCTGCCGGCCGGCCTGCGGCCGATCTTCCTCGAGGACGTCGGCCCGACCCTCGGCACCCTCGAGAAGCTCTTCTGCATGGCGATCGGCCTGTTCGCGCCGCTGCGCCTGCTCGAATGGCTGTGCGGGGCCGATCGGCCGGTCGGCCCGGACGACCCCGCCACCATCATCTTCAGCAGCGGCAGCACCGGCACGCCCAAGGGCGTCGTGCTGACCCACTACAATATTCTGTCGAACGTCGAGGGGGTCGGCCAGGCGCTCAACGTCGGCCATCGCGACCGCCTGCTCGGCGTGCTTCCCCTCTTCCACTCGTTCGGATTCATGTCGCTGTGGTTCTCGCTCAAGTGCGGCATGGGCATCGTCTTCCATGGCAACCCGCTCGATGCGGCCAAGATCGGGGAACTGGTCGAGCAACACGCCATCACGTTCCTGATCGCGACCCCGACGTTTTTGCAGCTCTACATGCGGCGCTGCGCCCCCGGCCAGTTCGGCAGCCTGCGCATCGCCTTCACCGGCGCCGAGAAGCTGACCGACCGGCTGGCCGCCGCCTTCGAGGAGGCCCTGATGGAGGCCGCCGGCGCCAACGTCCAGGTCTTCGCCGTGACCGGCATCCCCGACGAGAAGAAGGGCGAAGCGCTGGCCGTGCTTACCACCCTGCCGCTCGAGCGCATCCCGGAGATTCTCGACAAACTGGCCGCCAAGGGCCTGCCCAACCTCTTCATCCCGAAGAAAGACCGCTTCGTCCAGGTCCCCGCCATCCCGCTGCTCGGCACCGGCAAGGTCGACCTCCGCAGCGTCCGCCAGACCGCCCTGGCAAACCTCGTTCCACAAACCTAATTTTCTGATGGGCTTCCAGAGCCGGTTCTGGAGGGTCTTTGTGTCCCTCGGCTCATCAGCCGCCCGGCCGGCTGGGGGTCCTTCCCCCACCCCGTGGGCCTGACCGCTCGGATCCCGCCTTTCTTCCAGCTTCGCGCTTGTCATGCCTCCGTTTTACCAAAGGAACCCCCGCGAAGCAATGCGCCAAAGCGCCCAGCCAGAAAGCTTTCGTTTAGCGGCCCTTCAGCAGTTCGACGAGGACGTCGATGACGATCTCCTTGAAGATGAACAGGGCGGCGGGAACGGCCACCACGGTTACCACCTTGGCCAGCGCCTCGAAGCGGAACGGCCACTCGGGCAGGTGGTCAATCTCGGCAATCACCTGGCGACCTTGCAGGTAGGCTTGCGCCATGTCACGTTCGGGTTTCTCGAGGAAACGAGCTTCGATGGCGGCGTGTTCCTCAGCGAACAGGCGGCGGATCTCCTCCTTGCGTTGGGCCATGATGCGATGGAGCCTCCAGATGGGTACCACCAGGTAGGCGAGCGGCACGATCAGGGCTAGCAGCAGCACCAGGAACATCGCCGGCAAGGTTTCGGCAAGGTCACCGGGGCGGTCCATGACCAGGCTGCGCGAGGCCATGGCCAGCCAAAACAGACCCATCGACAGGAAGGAGGCGCCGAAGGCGGTGCGGGCATACCCCGTCCCGGCCCGCTCCAAGAGGTCGAGGGAGAAGAGCCGGGCGCCGCGCTCCTCCAATTCCCGGCTCATGTCGGTGACCAGCATGCCGAACCCCAACAACAGCCACAAGGCCCGCATGAACAGGCCACAGGCCAGGGCTCCGACCAGGGTGACCACGAGCCGGGCCAGGTCCGACCGGTATGGCAAGAGCTCCCAACTGACGCCCCACCGGAACCCGAGGAACAGGGCGGCCGTGGCCAGACCGACGGCCAGCGGGCGCCAGCCCCGCTCGTAGCGGTTGACGAAGTGCTCGTAGAGAGTCTCAAACACATGGTCGCCGGAAACATGGCGGTCGAGGATCCCCCGCAAGGCCTCGCGGCGGGCTCGGATGAAGGCCGGCCCCAGCAGGCCGATCGCTACCAGATAGAGCAGGCCAAGTTCGTAGAACACGTGGATGACCTCCGCCCAGACCATCCGCGTGCCAACCGATACCAGCCAGGCGGCCAGGCCGCCGCCCAGAACCAGCCAGACCCGCCCCGGGTTCACCAACCAGGGGGTGGTCGGCGGGAAAGCGGCTGCATTTCCCGCTTCGGCAGCTCCATGTGGGTTCAAGGTCGCCACGGGCAAGGCCCCCTTTCGTCACCAGTGCCTCTATTGCAAGGAACGGAGTGGCCGCACCCCCATTCGCACCCATCGGTCCGCACCCATCGGTCCGCACCCATCGCCCGGGCCGCGGACCGGATGCCCACCTCTCAGGTTTTGCAGAACCATCCAGCCCCGACGACCGGGCCGAACCCCCGGCCAACGGAACAAGGGGCGCCGTCCCTCCACCGCGCTTCCGGATCCACGCGGCCCCACCATGATGAAACAGCCACCTGCCAAATGCAACATCCCACCTTTCGTCCCTCCCCTGCCCCAGGCCCCGCAGGTGTTCTTCTGACCGACCGGCAGAGACTTCACCGGGCCAGGTTATCCGTTTCACTGGCTGGTTTTTCCTTCTCCCCTCCCGCTTTTCGAAGACTCCACGCACGCCCCCTGCCTGAGCTTTGGAAGGTCCCATGACAGATACACCCTTCTCTCGCACCGGCCGGCCTTTGGGCACACCCACGCCAAGCCTCTCCATGCCCTCCTTTTGAGGGTGCCCAGGGGCCTTCAGGACGGGAAACGGGTGGCATTTGCCCTGCTGAGAGACCTTGCGCCCAGGGCGGGGTGTTGGTACGATTCTTCTCGAGGTAATCCGGGCGGCCCCTCTGCCGAAAGGGGCCAGGATTCCAGGGAGGAAAGCATGTCCGCAACCCACATCACGCGGATGATCGATCTGGCGACCTATGTAAGCCGGCTCCGGGAGGCGGAAGCGTTCCACGGGCATCTGTGCGCCGGCATGTATACCGGGGTCAAGATGGCTCTGTATGCCCAGACCCTGCTGAGCCTTCCCGCCTATCCTGACCGCGACCTGATCGTCGTGGCCGAGATCGACCGGTGCCTGACCGATGCGGTGATGTCGGTCACCGGCTGCCGCGTGGGGCGGCGCACCATGAAGATCCGCGACTGGGGAAGATTCGCCGCCTCGTTCGTCCGACTGCCGGACGGCCAGGGTGTTCGGCTCGCCCAGCGCGACGGCACCTACTCCCAGATCGCCGCCCGTCTCACCGCCGCCGGCATCGACCTGCACGATCGTGACCAAGCCGCCCCCGTGTTTCTGGCTTTCCCGCTCGAGGAGCATTTCGCGGTTCGGCCTGTGACGATCGCCTTCGGCCCCGATGACATCCCCGGCAAACCCAAAAGCAAAGTGAACTGCGCCTCCTGCGGGGAAACGGTCATGGACGGCCGACATCTGATGATCGACGGTCGCCCGCTCTGTCGGCCCTGCCACCTGGGAATGGACGCTCCCGGCCCTTCAGAAGGCTCTTTCAACAGGCCGATTTGACATTCGGGGCCCGACACCCCCATTATATGGGGCCCGCCCCGAGGAAGGTCCCACCATTTTCCCCCTGCTAAAGGAACTTTCCCTCCCCCCTGGATGGAAATTCCTCAGGGGAAACCGGATCGGGCAGGAGATCGAGCTTCATGATGCAACCCAAGACGTTCGAATGCGCCGAAGCCACCACCGCCCTGGCCATGCCGGATCGACATGTCCCTCCACCCAAGGATGACAAGCATGTCCGCGAGGATTCCGCCCCCGCCCCGGGGACCAGATCCGAGGGTTCTCCATCCGCTCCGAAAGAAGAGAAATCAACCACCTCAAAGGACGAAAGGGATCACCCCACCGCGAAGAAAGAGCACGCGGTGCCCTCGCCCAAAGAAGGAAAATCCCCGCCGCCGCCGGCCAAAGGTGATGCAGCTCCCCCCCCGAAGGCCGAAGACCGGCCCGCCACCCTGGCGAAAGGTGACAAGCCTGGGCCCCACTCCAAGGAAGACAACGCCCCTTCCACCGGGAGAGTTGATAGCCCACCTCCTCCGGCCAAGGAGGAAAAATCCGGTCCTGCTGGTAAAACCGAGCATCCCTCCAGTCCGCAGCTAAAAGAGGAGAAGGCCGCCCTCACGAGTGATCCCATTCCCATAGGGGCCAAGGAAGAGAAAATTGGGCTATCCATAAAACCTGAGCATTCCCACATTTCCTCCCAAGAAGAGAAGGCGGACGCCGCCGCCGGCAAGGCCGAGCCGTCCATGGCCACGCCCAAAGAGGAAAAAGGCCCCCCTCAAAGGAAATCCGACCCCACACCAACCGGGGCAAAAGAAGACAAAGCTGCACCAACAACCAGACCCGAACCGGCCCCGCCCTCCCCGCCGGCCGCCCCCACCCTTCCTCCTCCCGCCAGCCCACCGACCACCACGGCCGGCCCCACCACGGCCACCGGCGACGACCGATTCGAATCGGGAGCCCCGGAAGAAATCCCGCCCGAAGTCCTCAACCAGCGCATCTGCGATTTCCACCTGCGACTCGAGGGCAGCCCGCTCGAAAGCGTCATCGCCCGCTTCCAGAAGGAACTCGAGACGGTCGGCATCGTGCGCCTGCAGCCGCGGTTCTACCTGTCTGACGAATGGGGCGTCAACGACGGCTCGGTGGCCATCGCCCTGCCCTTCTATCTGGCCGACGAACGCCTGCGCCGCATCCAGGAGAAGAAGGGGGGCATCGTCGAAGGCAGTGCCCCCGAGGACATCCTGCGCTACCTGCGACACGAGATGGGCCACGTCGTCAATTATGCCTACCGTCTTTACGAGACCGAGGAGTGGACCAGCCTGTTCGGCCCGATGGCCCGTCCCTACGTCGACACCTACCGGTCGGTGCCCTTCAGCCCCGATTTCGTGCGGCACCTGCCCGGCAATTACGCGCAGAAACACCCCGACGACGACTGGGCCGAGACCTTCGCCGTCTGGATGACCCCCGGCCTCGACTGGCGCGACCTCTACAGCGACGCCCCGGGGGCCCTCCGCAAGCTCGAATACTGCGACCGCATCATCAAGACCATCCGCAACCAGGATCCGGCCGTCACGATCATCGACGTCGAGGGGAAGGTCGACGACCTCGTCATCACCCTCCAGGAGTTCTACGGCGCCCTCGAGCTCGACGGCGTCTCCCTGCCCCGCAGCCTGGACGGTGACTTGCGCGGTATCTTCTCCCCGTGGGCTCAGGCCGTCGCCGGGGTCGACAAGACCCGCCGCGGCTCGGGAGCCGCCCTGCTGCGCCGCAACCTCGATCTGATCGCCAACACCGTCTACGGCTGGACGGGCGTCGACTCCGGGCTGCTCTGCACGCTCCTCGCCCACCTCGCCAAGCGCGCCGAGACGCTCGGCCTCACCTACCCGATGGCCGAGCGCGACACGGTGCTGATGCAGGTCACGGCCTTCCTCACCACGCTCGCCATGAACTACAGCTACAAGGGCACCTTCATCGCGACCTGAGCCATCGGGCGGAGAATACTCATCAAGACCGCCGAGGCCTTTCACGAAAAGAACCTTCATCGCGACCTGAGCCCTCAAGCAGAGAATACCCCTTCTCCTTCCAGGGTTGGGCAGGCCGATCGGGGAAAACACCGGCTGGCGGGCCAGGTATTCCTGGCGTTTCGCCTGCCACGCTTCCAGCTCGCGGCGCTCCGGCCCCATGCCAGCGCATCGTCTCGGCGGCCCCGCCCAGGATCTGGTCCTGGAGGATCGACTCGCGCACCGCCACCCGCGGATGGGCCTTCCGCCACTGCAGATGTCTTCCACATTCTTCGCGGTGAACTGGATCGTTAGAGCCCACCCGGGGACCAGGCGGCAAGACTTCCGTGGCCGCAAAATCGGGGCGCGGGCGGGCCCATTTCGCCCTTGCCCTCTGGCCCGTCAGACCTTCAGAGGGAAGGGGCCGCTCACCATCTCCTCGCTGTGTTCTCGGCGCACGGCGATCAGTTGGGCGGCGATACTGACGGCGATTTCGGGCACGGTGACGGCGTTGATCGGCACCCCGACCGGGGCGTGCACGCGACCGATGAGATCGGCGGGAATGCCCTTGTCGGCGAGCTGCTCGAAAATGATCTTCACCTTGCGCTCGCTGCCGATCATGCCCAGGTAACGGGCGGGCGACCGAATCACCGCCTCGAGGGCGGCGCGATCGTGCTTGTGGCCGCGGGTCACGATGACGACGTAGGTGGCCGCGTCGAAGGTCATCGTGGCCAACGTCTGGTCGATCTCACCCACCGCAAGCGCGATGGGCGGCGGAAAGCGGCGCGGATGCGCGTAGTCGGCCCGGTTGTCGACGACGGTCACGTGGAACCCCAGCCCGACCGCCAGCCGGGCCAGTTCCTGGGCGATGTGCCCGGCCCCGGCGATGACCAGCCTCGGATCGGGCTCGAGATGCACCCGGTATGAGCCCGGGGAAGCCACGCCCGGCAGGTCGAGGTCCACCCGGGCGGTCTCGCCCCGCCCCAGGCGGTCGAGGGCGGCGCGCAGGCCCTCCGTCTGGGCGGGCTGCGCCAGGGTCAGCACCGCGATCTTCATGGTGCCGCCGCAGATCAGGCCGTCGTCCCAGCCCAGGTCGTGGTCGAGCACGATCTCGACGAGGTCGGATGCCCCGCGCTGCAGCAGATCGAAGGCCCGCCGCCGCATCTCGGCTTCGACGCAGCCGCCCCCGATCGTGCCGTGCGTCTGCGAAGCGGCGTCGACAAACATCATGGCACCCGGCACCTGCGGGGTCGATCCGGTCGTCTCGACCACGGTACACCACGCCACCGGGCGGCCGGCGGCCACCTCCTCGATCATACGGGCGAACAGGGCTTTCAGATCACTCATGGATGGTTCCGCCGTCGGCTTTCCGGCTCACTGCCGCATCCGGGACATCGACCGTCATCCGAACCCTCATACGTGACTGCGGGGCCGGCTCAGTGGGGTTTCCCCGAGCCACCGAACGTCTCGATCTCGAGCCGCGACAGGCGGGTCTTCCGGTCGGCGATCCGGCGTTGCAAGGCATTCTCGTGCAGGTGGTCGTCGGGGGTGGCTTCCCGGAATACCCTGATGGACAGCCCACCCCCGCCATCCATGGTGCCGATCTGCACCCCCGACACGGCGATCGCCTGCCCTTTGGCGAAGGCGGCCGGCGAGCGCAGGAAGGCCCGCTCCCCGGTGGTCAGGGCGAGGCGGTATTGCCCTTCCCCCAGGATGCCGAGCACGTGACCGCGCAGGTCACAGACGTGCACCTCGTGCAGGCGGCGTTCGAGGTCGAGCAGTTCCTGGCGCAGATCACGGATCTGCTCGACGTGTTCCTGCAGGGCCCGCACCTGGCCCTGAAGTTCCGACAGGAGCTTCAACAGGTCCCTCATACAACGACTCCCGGATGGGTCAGCTCTCGTGCGGCCGGTACACCGGCCCGTCGATCAGTAAAGCATTGTAGACCAAGGGTAAGGGAAAGGCAAGCGAGGAAGCCCTCCAGC
>CALLCO010000109.1 GCA_937998695.1 Candidatus Ozemibacteraceae bacterium | reverse complement strand
ATTCGATGTAGTTGACGCTCTCGGTCGGCTTGGCGGTCCACCAGAAACAGGTGCCGGCCAGGACGGTCATCAGTTCGTTGCGGTCGAACTGCCCCTTCATGAGCCCCCGCACCTTTTCTCGGAAATCGTCGTTCCACTTGGCCCACCTCGTATTGCGGAAATCGCTTTTGCCCCACTGGTTGCGGGCCCAGTCGGCCGCCCACGGTTCGGCGATCAGGATGGTCTCGGGGGGGAGTTCGTTGGCGATCGCCGTCATCGTCTGCTTATCGAGGATGGTGGCAAGATCGAAGCGGAACCCGTCGATGTGGTATTCCCGGACCCAGTATTTAAGGCTGTCCAGGATCAGCTTGCGGCTCATCGGGTTTTCGCTACGGAATTCGTTGCCGCAGCCAGACCCGTTCCAGTAGAATTTCTTGTTATCGGTGAGGCGGTAGTAGCCAGGGTTGTCGAGGCCTTTAAAGTTGAGGGGCACACCCTTTTCGTTGCCTTCGGCGGTGTGGTTGAAGACCACGTCCATGATGACGGCGATGCCGGCCTTGTGGAGGCCGTTGACCATCTGCTTGAACTCCTTGATCGCCTCCCCGTTCTTGCCGCTGGCGAAAGAGCACTCCGGGGCGAAGAAGTGGGAGGTCATGTACCCCCAGTGATTGGGATGCCCGGCGAAGTTGTTGTCGAACTCGTGGCAAGGCAACAGTTCGACGGCGTTGACCCCGAGATCGACAATGCTCTGCAGCCCCTTGCTCTGAAGGAACCCTAGGTATTTCCCTTTGTTGGGCCCGGTAACCCCGGAAGAGGGGTGGGCCGAAAAATCTTTGACGTGAACCTCATAGAGGATCAGGTCTTCCGGTTTGGGGGCCTTGAAGCCACTGTCGGTCCAGGTGAAGTCACGGTTGACCACTAAACTTTTGCCGTCATGATCGAAGTTGGCGAAGGCATAGGGGTCGTTGACCAGGCGTTTGGGATCGAACAGATGCCCGTCGGTGACCGGCCCATTCGCCGAGAATGCATACCAGGTGCCGGTCAGGTTGCCCGGCACCGTGCACCGCCAGATGCCGGCGGCATCTTTCTTCATGGGGTAGCCCGTGCCGGTGGTGTCGGTGGGTTTCTTGAACAGGACAACGTTCACCTCGGTGGCGGCGGGGGAGTAGACGGCAAAGGTGGTGTTGCCACCGACGACGTGGGCGCCGAGCAAATCCGCGTCGCGGGCCGAGCGACGAACGGTCGGCCCCTGGTCGGCGAGCTGCCGGACCCGGGTGCCCGGCCCTGCATCGAACCGGATCTGCTTGCCTTCGAGTTCGGTCGTCAGGGCGTTGATCTTGTCGAGGTAGGAGGCGAAGGCAGGGTTCTCGGTCTGGGCGAGGAACTTCACCCGCTGCTCGAACTGCCCGAGGCCGATCTGGGCGGCCTTCTTCTCGGCTCCGTTGCTCACCCGGTAGACGTACTTGCGCAGGACGTCAAACGCCTGATCGGCTTCGGTCGGCGAATCGACCCCGGCCAACAGGCGCTTCAGTTCGTCGGCCGAGGCGGCTTCCCTGGCCAGGGCGGCGGCCGTTCCCTCGCCCGCCTTCCCTTCCGAGGCCATCATCCGCTGCGTGGTATGCACGTCGCGGGCCATCTGGTTGATCCGGTCGAGGAACATTCCGGGGTCGGTCGTGGCCCAGAGGTGGCCAGCCGTCAGGAACACGCCCAGGACGAGCACCGCCAGGGTACACCACGTTCGCCGCATCATCCTTGTCCTGCCTCCATCAACAGCATTCGGTTTTTATGATTATACGCGACTACCAAGGGGGGCTGGAAGGGTTTCTCCCCCCCCACCAGGTGACCCGACCGTTTTCGCCCCGCCCCGGGCAGGCGTGCGCTCATCACAGGGCACACCAGGCAAATTCCGCAGGGGGGCAAGCCCATTCTGGGAGAGGTAGATCAGAAGCTTGTCAAAGGTCGGCGCGGGCGGCGTTGGCGAGATCAGCCGAAAGCCCGCGCACAAATGGCGCTGGGATCGTTTCGCGGAAGGCTCCTGGCTGGCTGTCGTGGTTGAAGGGAGGCGCAGTCACCTGGGAAGAGCGGCTGGCCACAGCGTGCAGGAAGGGAGATGGGCTCAGTCGCCCGAGCCCGGGCGAAAGCGAGCGGGTTCGAGGTCGAGGCGCTTCAGCCGGTCGTAGAGGGTGCGGCGCGGGATGCCGAGATCGCGGGCCACGGCCACCACGTTCCCCCGGTGCTTTTCGAGGGCGGCAACCAGAACCTGGCGCTCGGATTCCTCGAGGCGGTCGGACAAGCTTCCGCTGGCTTCAGAGCCGGGGGCAACGACGGGAACGGGCCCCGGTTGGGACACCCCAACCGGCCCCGGCAGCTCGAGGTCTTCGGTGGTGATGAGTCCGTCCTCGTCGATGATGGCCGCCCGCTCGAGGACGTTGCGGAGTTCCCGGATGTTCCCGGGCCAGGGCTGATCGCGCAGCCAGGCCAGGGCCGCAGGCGCGAGGGCCAGCGAATCCCGGCCGTGGGTGGTCGCCAATTCCCCGAGGATCTGGTCGGCCAGGGCGGGGATGTCATCGGGGCGGTCCCGCAGCGGGGGCAGGCGCAGGGGAAAGACGTTCAGCCGATAAAACAGATCCTGGCGGAAGCGGCCGGCCACGACCATGGCCGCCAGGTCACGATTGGTCGCCGAAACCAGGCGCACGTCCACCCGGATCGGTTTGACCCCGCCGACCCGTTCGATTTCCTGCTCCTGCACGGCGCGCAGCAGTTTGGCTTGCAGTTCGAGCGGCAGCTCGCCGATCTCGTCGAGAAAGAGGGTTCCCCCCGAGGCCAGCTCGAATTTGCCCAGCTTGCGCGCCTCGGCGCTGGTGAACGCTCCCTTCTCATGACCAAACAACTCAGATTCGAGCAAAGTTCCCTGCAGGTTGGCGCAGTTGACCGCCACGAACGGCTTTTCCTTGCGCGGGCTCTCGAGATGGATGGCCCGGGCTACCAGCTCCTTGCCGGTGCCGGTCTCGCCGTAGATCAGGACGGTGGTCGACAGGGCGGCGACTCGCCGGATCAGGTCCTTGACCTTGAGCATCGACGGGTCGGCCGCCACGAACACTTCTTCGGCGGGGCCGGTCGGGGCCGACAGGCGGGCCATCCGTGACATGGCCGACGCCTTCCCCACCAGCTCGAGAAGGGCGCGCAAACGGGTCTCCTCGACCGGCTTGACGAGGAAATCGAAGGCTCCCCGCTTCATGGCATCGACTGCCGTGTCAATCGTGCCGTAGGCGGTCAGGATGACGATGCGCAGTTCCGGCCGCAGCTCGAGGGCCCGCTTCAGGATGGTCAGACCGTCGAGGCCCGGCATGCGCATATCGAGGAAAGTCAGGTCGAAGGGATCGGCGTTGAGCACGGCCAGGCCCTGGACGGGGTCGGTCCGCCAGGCGGCCTGGTGGCCCTGGCCCTGCAGCAGGGCGGCCAGATTTTCGGCCTGCTGGCGATCGTCGTCAATGATCAAGATCCGCATGGCGGCCCCATCCTACCATGAACCGGTCCCCGATGACAGGCCTGTTTCGAAGGGCAACCTGCTTGTTGCCGAGGGGAGGCATGGGGGAAACTCCCCACCTGTCGTTGCGAGGCCCGGAGCCTGGTGGGCGGGCGCCAGAGGTGCAGGGCGCGGTGGTCCGCCGGTTGGCGGGCCCCGACGAGACTCCCCGCGGAGCGGATCTTGACGTTGTTCAGGTTCCCCCGGCACCCTGCGGGTCGTCGGCGCGGACTTGACTCCTCGTAGGACGGCCTGGGAAGCGGTCAGACAATCGGGGCTCAGCCGAGGGGCAGGGTGACGATGAAGCGGTTGCCGCCGTCCAGGGGTTCGACCCAGGCGCGGCCGTTCATCATGAGGATGAACTGGCGCACCAGGTACAGGCCAAGACCGGTGCCGGGCACGTCGGGGCCATCCTCGAGCCGGAAGAATTTTTCGAAGATGCGGTCCCGGTCCGCGGCGGGAATCGGAATGCCGGTGTTCTCCACCCAGACCTGGACGGTGTCGCCCTCTTCGATCATCGACACCGCGATACGGCCGCCTTCCGGGGAATACTTGGCGGCGTTGACCAACAGATTGTCGAGGATGCGCTCGAGCAGGTAGGGGTCGTGGTTGACCGGCGGGGTCGGGGCGGTCTCCACCTCGAGCGTGAGTTGGCGGCTTTCCGCCAGTGGCCTGACCCGCTCGGCCACCGCCCGCACCAGCCCATCGATCTGGCCCAGGGTCAGGCGGGCGGCCAGGTCTTCCGATTGCAGGCGGGTGAGGTCGAGGGCGTTCTTGGTCATCCGGCCCAATTCCTCGATCTCGACCGTCATTTCGTCGAACCGCTTGCGGATCTCTTCGGGCAAATCGGCGGCCTGCTGCCGGATCAGGTTGGCATGGCCAACCAGCCGGGCCAGCGGGGTGCGCAGTTCGTGGGAGACAAGGGCGAGGAAGGTGGACTTGAGGGTGCCCAGTTCCTCGAGATGGCGATTGGCCCGCTCCAGCTCCTGGTTCTTCACCTCCATGTCGAGAAACACCTCCGACAGCCGACGGGCCAGGAAGACGAACAACAGGAACCCACCCCCGGTCAACAACAGGCCGGCCGTCCAGATCAGGACCCGCATGGACTCGAGGCGGGCATAGAACGATCGTTTGCCCTGGACGGCCACCCGGAAGCCATCCTCGACCGGCACCACCCAGACCAGCAGCGGCCCCGAGGCGCCCATGGCCAGTTCCACCCCGTCGGCGGCGGCCGGGCCGTACGATTGCCGAATGCTGCGCAACCGCTCGGCATCGAAATCGGCCGGCCAGTCGGGGCTGGTCTCGGTCAGATGGGTTCCGTCGGTGGCGAGCAGGGCGATGGCGTAGGACCGGGACCCCGAGGCGGTCCCTTCCCCCCCCGGCTTGGTGAGGGCCACGGCCCGCTGCCGGAGAAGACTGGCCCCCATGCTTTCCATGAGCGAATGGGAGGCCCAGAAGGTGAGCACCAGCAGGATGGCCGGCAACACCGCCAGCAACACGAGCAGGATGGCCTGGCGCCCGCGGTCGTTCATTCCTCGACCGGCTCGTCGATGGTGGCGAGGCCGGGAATGCGGGCGAACCGCACGGTCAGGGCAAGGGTGCCGACCCCGCAGATGGCATAGCACCAGGGAACGCCGATGGCGTCGGACAAGGTGCCCGCCACCGAGAGGGCGATGGGGAAGAGGGCGTAGCAGATCACCTCGACCAGCGCGAAGAACCGGCCCTTCATCTCAGGGGCCACGGCCCGCTGGAACAGGGTCAGAACCGCGACGTTGACGCCGGTGAAACACCCGCCGAGCAGGAACAGCCCGGCCAGGAACAGCCCGTAGAGGGGATTGACCGCGAACATCAGGAAGAGCACGCCGGAAAAGCCGACGATGCGCACCAGCAGGACCGAGGTGCGAAAGGAGCCGAACAATTGGGGGAAGAGCAGGCCGGTCACCACCGACCCGAAGGCGAGGGCTCCCTCGCTCAGGCCCAATTCGAACGACCCCAGCCGGAAAACCGTCGCCACCGACAGCGGCAGCAGGACGATGATCGGCACGACGAACAGGTTGAGCAGGCCGAACCCGGTCAGCACCGAAAGCAGGACCGACTGCCCCCTGACGTAGCGCAGACCGGCCAGGAGCTGTTCGAGCACCCCCTCGCGGGTCTCGGATTCGGGGCGGGGGCCGATCGCCATCACCGCCACGCACAACGCCGAGAACACCAGGCAGCCGGCGTGCGAGGCGAACGCCTCGGTCACCGACCAGCGAGCGATGATCATGCCGCCGAGGGCGGGGCCTGCCAGCTTGGCAATGTCGCGGACGATGGTGTGCAGCGCCATCGCCTCCTCGAGCCGGTCGGGCGGCACCACCCGGGGGATCACCGTCAGGGTGGTCGGGCTATGGAAGACCCCGGCCGTGGCCAGCAAGCCG
>CALLCO010000108.1 GCA_937998695.1 Candidatus Ozemibacteraceae bacterium | reverse complement strand
ACCGGTCGGCCGGCCAGCAGGGAGCGGGACGCCGGGCCCGGCCCCCGTTGCAGGACCGCGGTCTTGGGGCCATCCAGCGGGCGGGGGACATCGAAGACCGGGCCCTCGTCGAACGGCGAACCGCGCAGGGTCATGGCGTTTGGCGAAAGGCCGCCAGGGCGGGAGTTTGCAACCCCTGGCGGGCGACCTGCAACAGATCACGCAATTGGGGAGTTCTGATCTGCAGATTCCTACCTATGCCAAGGTCGAACTGCCCTGGTTCACGGAATCGGCGGAAACGCAGACAAGGCGCCGGGCCGCCGAGGGTTGTCACGCCCGCCGAGGCTAGAGGGGCGTCAGACTCGGCCCGACGGAACCGGCGCGGGAAGGCCAGGCCGCCCTCGAGGGACTGACGCCACCGTTCCCGCAGGTTGCGGAACAGCACCTCGATCACGTCAGGAGGCGGCACCAGCAGGTTCCGGCCGGGGATCAGCAGGCCCGGGTTCTGGCTGCGCAGTCGCCAGGGGAGTTCGTCCGGGGTGTAGGTTCTGACGCCGAATCCCGGGGGACGCTCCTCGAGTGCGGGAAACTCGGGCGGTGGGAACCGCAGGTGGCGGGCGCCGCCGAGCGACTCGGGAAGGTGCGGGGCAAGGGGCGGCCGGGCCGGTCCGAACCAGGGCAAGCCGGGATGCCGGATCCGGATGGGGGGCCGGTCCCAGGCGCCGCGATTCCAGGTGAGAAGCGGGGGGCGCTCGCGCGGGGGCGCCTCGAGGCACGAGGTGCTCACGGGGATCGTCATGGTGACCGCCTGGATCCGCACGCGGAAGGTGATGGCATGGAAAGCGATGAGGGTGAACGATTTCGAGGAAACGTGGAACCAGGCCTCGACCGGGACATAGCCGGAAAGCCGCAACCGCGGGGGCGGGCACGAGATGGTGCGAGCGCCCTCGTCGTAGATCAACCCGGGGAGGGGCTTGAGCCGCGTGGTTCCCGTGAACAGGCAGGTGCCAAACCCTGGCCGCTCATGGGTGGCGCGGCCGCTCGTGGGCGGGGGAAGCTCGTGAACGAGGAAATCGGCCGGCCTGGCGGGCGGAGGCGATGTCCGGATGAGAGTGCGCCGATGCCAACTCCACCACGCCCCCCGGGACGGGGCGGAGGGCGGATCCTCCTCCAGCGGCTGGGGCGGCAGGCGCAGGGGCAGTCTCTTGCCGGGCGGATGCGGGTCGGTGGCCGCGAACGGTTCCTTGTACAACCTGACCATACCAGCCAGCCCAGGATGTGGGCCCAGGGTCAGGCCAGTTGGGAACACCGCATACCGCTCGGTCGGCACCACCGTGAACCCTCCATATCGCAGGTTCCGGAAATGCCACAGGAACTCCCGATACCCATACGAGAGGCGCGGGGGTGGGGGGAAGGTCGGCGGCATGACCGGGAAGGTCCACTCCAGCCATCGGGCCAGTATTCGCGCTACGTTGGTCTGCCCAAACCTTGCCTCCCGCGCGATTTTGGCCGAATCGACGAAGTCGCGGCAACGTTCGCTCCCCAATCTGGGCACCAGCGAGAACCGAAGGTCGATCAGTACCGGCCCCAGCGAAAACGTTCGCGGCAGCTCGCCCATTCGCATGGGAAGCGGGGCCATGTCGCCGCGTAGAGCTTGGAGCCGCATCAGCAGGAGAAGGCTAGGGCCAGAGACGGCGCCGTCTATAGATGGTTCCGCCCGCCGGGGCTGTCCGACCCGTGTCACAACGGCGAGTGCGGCCCCGGTTAGGATCTGAGAAGGTGGCGCCCCGAAGACGATCGGCCCGGGCACAGGACGGGCGATCATCAAGCCAAGAATGGCCCGGTCCAGCCACCCCGAGGGCAACCGCAAGGTTAGGGCTGGAACGGGTTCCTTGCGCTCGAATCGGTCCGGCAGACGGCCCCGATCCCGGGAGAGGCGGAGATCAGGGGCCATCAGCTCGAAGGGCCGCCGCCCTGGCAGGGCCGAAACGACGGGCGCCGCTTCGGCCCGCGTGAGGGGCGGGGGCGCGGGCGGGGCGAGGGGACCAGGGCGACCCAGAGCCCGAAAGACCCGTTCGACCAGGGTGAAACGCTCGCGGTGCACGGGCTGGGGAAAATCATGGCGGGGGTCGGCATGGGCCAGTCGCCACGTTCGGGCGAACAGATCGGGCAGGTCGCCTGGGAATGTCAGTGGTCGCCCTTGGGGTTGGAGGGAGGGGATAGGAGCGAACCGGGGAGGGCCGGGGCCGCGCTTTCGCATCACCGTTTCGGCCAGCCAGACCTGGGGATGGCGGCAGCGAAACTTGACCCACAGATCGAACTCAGGTGGGAGGAAGAAATGTTTGATGGCTGGCTGTTCCTCCCCGGCCAGGGATGGGCGGAACGCCAGCCGCAGGGGCATCGAACGGCCCAGGTTGAAGATGGTGCTCAACCCCGGCAGGTCGGGGGATTCACCCGCGAAGGGGAACTCTGTGACGGTCTGATCGGGGCGCGGCCAGGCCTGATAGTCCCAGGTTTCCTCCGGAACGAAGTCGGTCCGCAGGGCGAAGCGGTCGTCGAACTGGTAGAGCGGCTTGGCGGTGATGCGGGGGGCGGGCATGACCTCGCGAAAGGCACTCCGGCGGCCGATGGCGGTGCGGAACCCCGTGAAGGAAGGGGGAGCATCGGCGGCGGTGGAGGGGCGTTGTGGCCGGGGGTGCTCGACATCGAGCTGAGGAGGGAAATTGGGGCGCGTCGAACGGGCCAGCCGCACGCGGATCCGGACCTTGCGCTCGGCGGTCTCGAGGAAGGCGCTGGCGCCTTCCCGCGGGATGAACAGCCGCTGGGCCACCAGGGCCTGGAGGCGATCGACATAGGGGCCCAGGCGTTCGAGGACCGGTCCTTCCACGCTCAGCGACCAGGCCTCGGGATCGGGGGGAAGGTCCCACGGGGTGGGGGCATCGTGCAGGTCGGCGAGGGAGCGAGCCAGGGTGGCCACCGCCTGCCGCACCGGTGATCGCTCGGCCAGCACCAGAGGCGTCGCTTCCAGGGTCTGCCGGGGGAGGTCCTCGAGGACGGGGACCCCGACCATGGCTGGAAGGGGGAAGAGCCGTCGGATGTCGGCCAGGGGCAGGGCGGGATTGACGATCGTCTGGTCTTCTACCCCGCGGGGAACCTGGTTGAAGACGGCCACCAAACGTTCCCGCAGCAGATACCCGATGGCGGGGCGCGAGCGCAACAGGGCGTCGAACGCCACCAGGCTCTTCAGATCGGGACGGCTGACCAGCACCGCCAGCGGGCGCGTTCCCAGGCGCGGGAAGGCTTGGCCGGTGAAGACCTCGAGGTCATCGAAGGCGGCCGGCCCGGACGGCAGGTTGATCAGCAGCAGATCGAACTGAGATCGGGCCTGCAGCAGAAAATCACGCAGCGCTGCGTCCGAGACCAGAGAGGCCGGGCTGAC
>CALLCO010000107.1 GCA_937998695.1 Candidatus Ozemibacteraceae bacterium | reverse complement strand
CCCGCCCCGCCGGCCCCGGGAGGGCGGACGGAGAAGCCGGTGACGGCCAGGCCCACCAGTGTCACCTGGCGAAGCGCCCCGGCGAGGCGAGCCCGGGTCCGCCCAGGAGGGCGATTCCCCCCCAAGCCTGGGGAGCCCTTTTCGGTCGATGGAAGGTCCCCGGGGCCGCCGGCCGCCCACTTGGTTCCGTCCGCGGCTTTGGAGAGGGGAGGTTGAAGTGGCGCGGCCGGCCTGCGCTTGGGGGTGTTCGTTCCGCCGCGCCCGCGCGAGCTTCTGTGGCCGCTCTTGCTCGAACACTGACGACAGACCGGGGACGGCGAATACCTGCTTGACTTCAGCCGGGGCGCCTGGCAGGGGATCGCCCGCCCGCCGGCCCGCGAAGTGGCCCGGGTGATCCGGTGGGCGCCCCGGCAGCGGTTGTTCCGTTGGGAAGGGGACGGACGGGTCCGGCCGGCCGAGCGGGTGGCCGAGGGGCTGTTCCTGTTCCTCGAGCGGGCACTGCCGGGCGGTGTGGGTTCGGGCGGACGGATCGAGCCTTGGGTGGGGGGGCCTTCGGGTTGGGAATGGGCACCCTCCTGTTCCTGGGATTGCGCCGCCCGGCGCCGCCCGCCCCGGCCCAGGCGCTCTCAGCCGGGCCCAGGCGGCGCGGGGCCGCCGAGGACAACGCGGCGTGGCGGTCGCAGCCCTCTTCCGATCTCCTGTCGGTTGGCTCGATCCGGGTGAAGATGCTGGGGAGTTTCGCTTGGCTCCTGCTGTTTCCCCTGATGGTCCTGACCTGGCTCGAACACGGCCTGGCCCGAATTCGTCCGCGAGCTGGTGCCGGGCGAGACGGGCGTCTTCTCCTCGGACGGGATCACCGAAGCCCTCGACCCGGCCGCGCAGGTGTTCGGCTACGCCCGCCTCCAGGAGGTGGTCGAGGCGTCGGCCGACCGTCCCGCCGCTGCCACCATGCGGGCGATTCTGGCCGCCGTCACCGCGTTCGCGGCCGGAACCCCGTTCGGCGACGACGTCTCGCTGCTGGGCCTGCGCGGCCGGCCCTGACCCGGTCGATGAGGCCGGTTTCCAGGATTGGCCCCCTGGGGCGCGCCGGAAACCCTGCCCGGTTCAGACAATCCGGTCGGTCCGGGATGACGAAACTCTCCGGCGCGAACGTCCCTTCAGGGCTTGCGGGCATCGGGTTGTTCGCGCCCCTGGCCACCAACCCCGCGCCCTTTCCTGCCGCGTTCGGTCCCGAGGGTGGCGGCCGGGCAGTTCGTTCGGGTCAGATTTCCCATGTGGCCAGGCGAAGAGCGATTTGTCGGTTTCGGCAGATTTTAATTATACTTTACAAATGGCATGCCATCTGTTAATTTTTACTTAACCCCCCCGGAAGAGAAAGAGCATGCCCAAACGGATCGCAAGAGCCCTCGAAAGCACCGTTGCCAGGGATCTCGAGAAAAAATTCGTCCTGCTGTCGGGGCCCCGCCAGGTGGGCAAGACCACCCTGGCCCGGTCGATCATATCTGCCCGCCGGGGCTTGTACCTCGTCTATGATGATGCCGACGACCGGCAGGAGATCCTGCGCAGGAGGTATGTCCACCGGAAGTGGGTCTGCCTGGACGAATTCCACAAGTTCCCCCGTTGGAAGGCCCATGTAAAAGGGATCTTCGACAAGCATTCCCCCGACCTTCACCTTCTGCTGACCGGGAGTGCCCGCCTTGATGTCTATCAGAAATCGGGGGACAGCCTCCTGGGAAGATACTACCTGCACCACCTGCACCCTTTCACCCTCGGGGAATTGCAGAATCCGCGACTTCCCGGGCTCCCCGACCCGGAAAGCCTTCTGACCCCAGCTCCCGGCGGGAGAGCGGGTTTCACCGACCTGCTCCGGTTCGGGGGATTTCCGGAACCGCTGTTCGCCCAATCGGTCACCGAACACCGCCGCTGGTCGAACATGCGAAAATCCCTTCTCGTTCAGGAAGATCTGAGGGACCTGACCGAGGTGAAACTGCTCCGCTTGGCGGAACATCTGCTGGAGCTCATTCCTGAGCGAATCGGTTCCCTGTTCAGCGCCAACGCCCTGGCGGAAGTGATCCAGGTCTCCACCCCGACCGTCCTTCATTGGATGGAGATTTTTTCCCGCCTGTTCATCGTCTTCAAGGTCCTTCCGTATTCCCGGAGCATCGGCAGAGCCCTGGTACGACAGCCAAAAATCTATTTCTGGGACTGGTCACAGGTCCCGGATGAAGGGGCCCGGTTCGAGAACCTGGTGGCGGGCCATCTGTTCAAGGCGGCCCGGCAGTGGACCGACATCGGGGCCGGCAATGTCGACCTGTTCTTCGTCCGCGACCGCGACGGCCGGGAGGTCGATTTCCTGATGGTGCGAGACGGCCGCCCCTGGTTCCTGGTTGAAGCCAAAGTGGCCGATACCGCCATTCCCCACAGTCTGGCCTTCTTTGCCCACAAGCTGGACATCCCCGGCATCCTGCTGGTGCAGAAAAGGGACGTCTTTCGACGTCAGGGGAACCTCCTCGTTACCAGCGCCGACCAGTGGCTCGCCCACCTCCCCTGACGGGGGAAGGTTGATTCGATGTCCCGCGAGGCCTGGATGGTTTCTCGCCTCGCAGATCGCCATGGATGGTGATTCTGCGAGGTTCGGACGACGAAGCGAGGCGAACCCGAGGCCGCCGATCCGAGCCTGCGGAATGGTGTCTGGAGGCGAACCCGGCCCCAGGGTTTGGGAAACTACGGTAGTCATATTAACGCTGCTGGATGCCCCCAGCGAGGCTCCAGTGTTTCAAGGAAAACCACCCACTTGCTTTTCAGGCAACGAGAGTTGCCCCCAGACAATCAAATTGGCCCTGCAACCCCTTCTTCCCGCCTTTGCGGCTGGGCGGTTTCTGATGGTGCCCTGCATGGCCTGGTCCATTCCCGGCATGCGGGCCGGCGCCCCCGATCTCACTGCCCGCGTGGCCGCGGCCCCTGTCCCGGTCGGGGCGGGAAGCGCTTCGTTTCTGGGTGGCGGCAATCTGGTGATCTGCCGGGGAGCGCGCCATCAGGATTGGGCTTGGAAGCTGCGCGTCTATCTTTCCTCGCCCGCGGCCCAGCTCGAGATGTTCAAGGAGACCGGCACCCTGCCGGCCCACCATGGGGCCTGGATCGACCCGCTCCTGGCTTCTGATGCCTACTGGACCGCGTTTGCCACCCAGTTCGAATCCGCCCGCCCGCATCCGGGCGCGCCTGAGTGGCCTGAGATCGAGTCCGCCCTGGGTCGATTGGTCGATGCGGTTCTCCAGGATCGCGTGTCTCCCGCCTCTGCCCCGGAAATTCTGGAAGATCACCTGGCCTCGATTCTCGAGCGGTCAGTCCGGCATCAACCGCTGGCCTGGCTGACGATTGTGCTTGCCGGCGTGCTCCTGGGCATGGTCTAGTATCTGCGCGGGGTGCCCGGCCCTGGGGCGTCGGCGGTGGGGTGGGAACGCGGAACCGCCAGGTGGTTTCTCCTGCCCGCTCTGGCCGTGTTGCTCATCTTTCGCGGGGTGCCGTTGCTCGGCGCCGTTCTGATCGGCTTCACCGACTGGGATGCCTATGGGGCGACCGATATCGGTCGGGTGATGATCACCGGTCTGGAAAACTACGTCCGTTTGAGTGGGGATGCGGACTTCTGGCAGGCCCTGCGGACCGCCTTGCTGGTGACCGCGATCGGGGTGCCGATGCAGATCGGCCTGGCCTTGGCCTTGGCCCGGGAGTTGCATGAAGTGGTGGAATGGGGCCAAAGCACGCTCCGCAGGACCCTGTTTCTGCCAGTCGTCACGACGCTGGTGGCTGGGGCCTTGGCTTGGACCCACCTGCTGCAATCCGAGCGGAGTCTGCTCAACCAGGGACTGGCTTGGCTCGGCTGGGGACCGATTCCCTGGTGGTCCGACCCTGCGTGGGCGTTCTGGGCCTTGATTGTCATGGCGGTCTGGCAAGGTTTCGGCTACAACATGGTGGTGTTTTTCATGGCTCGCCAGGGCCTCGATCCCCATCTCTACGAGCAGGCCAAGCGCGAGGGGGCCACACCCTGGCAGCAGTTCCGCCAGGTGACCCTGCCGTTGTTGCGGCGGGCGGTGTTGTTCGCTGGGGTGGTGACCGCGATCGGGTATCTCCAGATCTTCACCGAGCCGTATGTCGCCACCGATGGAGGACCGCAGGGTGCGACCACCACGTTGGTGCTGTATCTCTACAAACACGCGTTTCGGTATTTCCGCCTTGGGTATGCGACCGCCGTCGCGCTGGCTTTGTTCTGGTGTTGCCTGGTCCTCCTGCTGATTCGCTCCCGCTTGCGTCAGGAGCTGGCGGGGAACGCCCGCCCATGAGCCGTCCGGCGTAAGCGGGGTGGCGGCGAGACCCACCTCTGGGAACGCTCCTGCGTTGGGGCCTCCTGGCCTCTGGGGTGGTGTTCGCGGTGCTGCCGTATGTTTGGATGGTGGCGGTTGCTGTCACGCCTCCCGAACAGTGGCGAGCGACCGGGCAGATTGCCGGCCCCTCCCAATGGACCGCCGAAAACTTTCGCACGGTCCTGTCCACCTTGCGGTTCGCGCGATGTCTGGGCAACAGTCTGGTGGCGGCGGTGGGAACGGTGCTGCTGTCGCTTGTATGCAACAAGAAGGTGGTCTCTGACGGTCAGCCCTCCGTCGACCGCCACTTCTCGATCTGGTAGAAGATGACGGGCACGGTGACGCGGGTCAGACAGGTCGAGGCGACCTCGCCGAAGACGATGGCGATGGCCAGCCCCTGGAAGATCGGGTCGGCCAGCATGACGGTGGCGCCGATCAGGGTCGACAGCGAGGTCAGCACCATCGGCCGGAACCGGATGACGGCCGCATTGATGACGGCGTCTTCGAGCGTCTGGCCGCGTTGCCGGAGTTCGATGATGAAGTCGATGAGCAGCAGCGAGTTGCGCACGATGATGCCCGCCCCGGCGATGAAGCCGATCATTGAGGTGGCGGTGAAGAAGGCGCCCAGCAGGGCGTGACCGGGTAGCACGCCGGCCAGGCTGAACGGCACCGGCAGCAGGATGCCCAGGGGCGTGATGAAGTCCTGGTACCAGCCGACCATCAGGAAGTAGATCAGCAGCATGACGGCGGCGAAGGCAAGGCCTAGGTCGCGGAAGACCTCGTAGGTGATCTGCCATTCCCCGTCGAATTTCATCGAGTAGCCGCTGACCGTCTCGAGCGGCACCTGGGTGTGCCACTGCGTGATGGTGCCGCCGTCGGGGGCCCGCAGTTCGCCGATCGAACGCACCAGCTGCAGGATCGGGTAGACCGGGCTTTCCTCCTGGCCAGCAACGTCGGCCGTCAGGTAGACGACCGGCTGCAGGTTCTTATGATAGCGGCTCTTGTCGCGCAGCTTCTCGCGCGGGGTGACCACCTCGCCGAGGGGAATGGTGCGGCCGGTAACCGGCGAGGCGAGGCGCAGCGCCATGATGGCATCGAGCCCCGACCGGTCAGGCTTGGGCAGGCGCACCAGCAGGGCGACATCTTCGCGCTCGGCGGGCATATGCATGAGCCCGACCTGAGCCCCGGCAACGAGCATCCGGATGGACTGAGCGATCTGGTCGGGCGACAGGCCGAGACGGGCGGCCTTGGGCTGGTCGACCTCGAAAAAGATCTGGCGCTGATCATCTTCTGTGAAGGTGTCGATGTCGACAACGCCGGGGGTTCGCTCCAAGAGTGCGCGGACCTGCGCGGCCACCTGCTGGCGCCCCTCTTCGGTGGGCCCGTATATCTCGAGCACGAGGGTCTGCAGCACCGGCGGACCGGGCGGCACCTCGGCAATCTTGGCGTTAGCGCCGAACCGGCCGGCGATCTCCTGGATCGGTCCGCGCACCCGCAGGGCGATGTCATGGCTTTTGGCCGAGCGTTTCCCTTTCGGGGCGAGGTTGACCTGGATGTCGGCGACGTTGCTGCCGCGGCGCAGGAACCAATGTCGTACCAGACCGTTGAAGTTGAATGGCCCGGAGGTGCCTACATACATCTCGAGATCAGTGACCTCGGGCACCGTCTTCAGATACTCGGCCACCTCCCGGGTGACGGCGGCCGTGCGCTCGAGGGTGGTCCCTTCGGGCAGGTCGAGCACCACCTGGAACTCGCTCTTGTTGTCGAACGGCAGGATCTTGACCTTGACGATCTGCAGCGGCACCAACAGCACCGCGCCGATCACGATCAGCCACGAAACGACGATGAAGCCGAGACGCAGCCGCGGGCGGAGGACGAGCGGGGTGATGATCCGGCGGTAGAACCGCTCGAACACGGTGTCGGGAGGTTGCTCGTCGAGCGCGGCCCCCTCGGTGGGTTCAGGGAACTTGATGAAGCGAATCGCCGCCCAGGGGGTGACGATGTAGGCGACGAACATCGAGAGCATGGCGGCGGCGGCCGTGCCGATCGGAATCGGTTCCATGTAGGGGCCCATCATGCCGCGCACCAGGGCCATGGGCAGCACGGCCAGCACGATGGCCACGTTGGCCAGGATGGTCGGGTCGCCGATCTCGGCCACCGCTTCCTGCGCGATGCGGCCGGGATCGCGGCCCCGGTTCTTCGGCATGCCGATGTGCCGGATCATGTTCTCGAGCACGACCACGGCATCGTCGGTCAGCAACCCGATCGAGAAGATCATGGCGAACAGGGTGATGCGGTTGAGGGTGTAGCCGAAGGCATAGAACGAGAACATGACCAGCGCCAGGGTCACGGGGATACTGACCGAACTGACCAGCGCCACCCGCAGCGACAGGGTCAGGAACAGGATGATCATGACCAGGCCGACCGCCTGGCCCATGCTGGTGAACAGGTCGTCGGCCTTCTCCTGGGCCGTCTTGCCGTAGTCGCGGGTGACCTGCACCTGGATTCCTTCCGGGATCAGGTTCTGGTGCAGCACCGCCAGCTTCTCGCGGATGACGTCGCCGACAAAGATGGCGTTGGTGCCCTGCCGTTTGGCGATCGACAGGGTGACCGCGGCGGCGGGCCCGCCCTCGCGCAGGTCGGCGGGGATGTGGGGCAGTTCGGCGGCGGCGGCCGGGCCGAAATCGAGGAAGACGTAGTTGTCGGGCTCGTCGGTGCCGTCGGTGACGGTCGCCACGTCGAGCAGCCGGATCGGCCGCTGGCCGCGCACGGCCACCACCAGGTTCTCCACGTCCTCGCGCGTCGACAGGAAGGACCCGGCTTCGAGCGTCACCAGCGCATCCCCCCGGTCGAACGAACCGGCCGAGAACTTGCGGTTGGCGGCCTGCAGCGCGCCGGTCAGCTCGAACAGCGAGACGCCGTGGCCGGCCAGCCGCCCCGGATCGACCTGCACCACGACCGCGCGGGGCATGCCGCCGGTCAGGGTCGTCACCGAAACGTCGGGAATGGCCTTCAGGTGCTGCGAGACTTCGGCGGCCACCCGGCGGATGGCCTCGTGGTCATACTGGCGGCTCCAGAAGGTGAGGGCGAGGAAGGGGACGTCGTCGATCGTGCGGTTCTTGACCACCGGCCCGACCACGCCTGGCGGGATGCGGTCCTTGTGGTGCTCGAGTTTCTCGGTGAGTTTGACCAGCGAGCGTTCGAGGTCTTCCCCCACCTTGAACCGGACGATGACCATCGCCTGCTCTTCGCTGCTCGTGCTGTAGACGTACTCGACCCCCGGAATCTCCCAGACCAGCTTCTCGAGGGGGCGCACGACGCGGTTCTCGACCTGGTCGGCGCCGGCGCCCGGCATGCCGACGAAGATGTCGACCATCGGGACGACGATCTGGGGTTCCTCTTCGCGGGGGATGACGGCCAGCGCGAAATAGCCGAGCACCAGCGAGGTGACGACCAGCAGGGGCGTCAGCTTGGAATTGACGAACTTGCCGACGAACCGGCCACTGATGTTCAGTTCGGTATCCATGGGCAAGTCCCTTTCTTACCGGGGTGCAGAGGTCAGGGCGATCGTCTCTCCGGCCGTCAGGCCCGCGAGAATCTCGACCTGCCCGGCATGCCGCCGTCCGGTCTTGACCAGGCGGAAGATCGACCGGTCGCCGCTGCGCACCCAGACCCCTTCGAGCTGTCCACGGCGTTCGACGGCCCGCTCGGGCACCAGCAGCACCTGCTCTTCGCCCTTGGCCACGAAGCCACGGGCATACAACCCGGTGCGCAGCCGCGGATCGTCATCGAGGGCGACCCGCACCGTGAAGGTCAGCGACAGCGGGTCGCCGGCGGGGACGATCTCGACGACCCGCCCCGACACCGGGTTTGGGCCGAGGGCGTCGATCCGCACGGGCATGGTGGCCCCTTCGTGGAGGAAGCCGAGCAACCGCTCGGGAACGATCGCCTCGAACCGGATGCGGCCGAGGTCTTCGAGCACCATCAACGGCACGCCAGGCGCGGCGAGGGCGCCCGGTTCGACACGGCGGGCCACGACCCGGCCGGCGAAGGGGGCGCGCACCTCGGCGAGATCTTTCAATGTGCTGACCTTGGAGATGCCGGCCCGCGCCTGTTCGTTGCGGGCGGCAATCTGGGCCAGCCGGGCCTGCAAGGACGCGATCTGGGAGGTGGCCTGGGCGACCTGCGAGCGGGCCTGATTCAGGCGGTTGGCGGCTTGGTCATACTCCTGCCGGGTCACCGATTTCTTGTCGAAGAGGTCTTTAATGCGGGCATACGAGACCTCGGCCAGGTGCAGTTCGCTCTCCGCCGCTTCTTTCGCCGATTGGGCGGTGGTGATCTGGCTGCGCACCTCGGCAATGGCGGCCTGGGCCTCGGCCAGCGAAGCCTGCGCCCCCTGCAGGTCGTTGCCGATCTCCTTGGCGTCGATCCGCACCAGCAGATCGCCCGCGGCGACTATCTCGCCCTCCCGGCGCAGCACCTCGACGACGTTTCCAAGGATCTTGCTGGAGAGGGTGGTCACTGTTGTCGGCTGAATGGTCCCTACCACCTCTTCGGTGAGAGGGATGGAGGTCGGGGTCACGGTCAGCCAGCCCGTCCCGGGATCAGCCGCCTGCGCCAGAAGCAGCGAGGGGGCCAGGAAGAGGGCGGCCAGCAGCAACGGCCGAGCGAAGCGGGACAGGGATAAAGACCAGAACATCGGGTGGTTCATGGGGAAGACCTCCGGAATGTGTGGTCGTGGCAGGATCGCGGCAGGACCTTCAGGGGGAAGAACCCGCCCCGGACTCGAGGCAGAGGTTGGCCGGGCCGGACCCGGGCCGCGGGAAGGGCAGAGGGAAACAATCATCGGACACCACATAGCATGGCCCGTGCCAAGTTGGTGGTCTCACTCGCGGGAAAGTGGCTCGACCGTCGGGGCGCTCGGCGCTGGGGACGGCTCCCTGGACGCTTCCGGCTGCAGGATCGCGCATTTCTCGACGGTGAGTTCGCCCAGGGCCAGCTTGAGGCGGGCCCGGCTGATCGAGTAGTCGTAGAGCGCTTGCAGGTGGTTCATGCGGTGCGACAACAGCGAGGTCTCCGCCCTCAGCAGGTCGCTGACGATGGCCAGTCCGGCCACGTAGCGGTTGCGCAGGATGCGCAGGGCCTCCTCGCTCTGCCTGATCGCTTCTCGGCTGACTTGGATGCGGGTCAGGGCGTTGTTGATGGTGTAGACCGCCTCGCGGATCTCGAGGAAGATGCGGTCGGCGGTGACGGCGCGCATCTTGGCGAGCCGGTCGGCCTGAGAGCGGGCCTCGCCGGCCTGATGCCGGGCCTCACCGCCGTCGACCAGCTTCCAGTCGACACGGGCGAAGACCATGGCGTGCCCGTGGCCGTCCTGCGAGAGGTCGCGGCGGTTGTGCTCGAGCTGGGCGCCGACAGCGAGGTGGGGCCGGCTCTGGCCGCGGGCCATGCGTTCCCGATGGATCATGGCTTCTTGTTCCCGGGCCAGTTTCAGGTAGTCGGGGCGGTTGGCCAGGGCTTCTTGCAGCAGATCCTGGGGATCCTGCTGGCAGGTTTCGCAGGCCTGCTGTAAAAAGGGCATGGTGAGCTGGAATCCATCGGCCGAGGGAACCCCCAGCAGTGTGGCCAGACCTTCCCGGGCCAAGCGGTATTGGTTGGTGAGCCGCAGCAGGGTCTCCTCATTCTGGGAATGGTGGACCTGGGCCTGCAGCAGGTCGGCCTCGACCGCCTGCATGGCTTCGTGGGCCGCGCTGGCGTTGCGCACGCTCTCGCGTGAGGCCTCGACCGCCTTTTCGGCCACCGCCACGCTTTCGCGCGCCAGCACGACCTGGAGGTAGGCCTCGATCGTGCGGAAGATCGTCTGCTGCCTCGCCAGCTCGGCGTCGAGACGGCTGGCCTGCTCGCCCTGGCGGGCGGCGGCCACGGCGTGCCGGTCGATCCCACCGAGGGAGACGGGGTGCAAAATCTGCATGCCCACCTGCAGATTGTTCTCATAGTCGGGGTGGTTGAGCCGGCCTGGATCGAAATCGGCGATCGTGACCCGCTGCTGTTCGAGTTTGGTCCCGAACACCTGCAAGGGGCTGTTCATGCGACTGTCAGTGGCGGACAGGGAAACTTTCGTGCGACCCATGGCCCGGGCGGCGCCGACTTGCTCCCGGGCGGCCTGTTCGCCGGCGGTCATCGCCTTGAGCAGCGGGCTGTACTCGACCGCCATGCCCACCGCACGGGAGATGGACAGGTCTTCGGCAGCCGGGAGTGGCTGAATGAAAGCGCAAAAGCCGAAAAGCACGGCCAGGGCCAAGGGGTGTCTCATGGTCGAACCTCCAGGATCAGGACTTTTTGGTATCAGGATTTTCCCACATTTGGGCACGGGTGAAAACCCCAGCATGGATCATGCCCAAGCCGGGGTTTTACCAGGAGGCGTGCCAGCCTTCCCTGAAAGCCCTCTGAAAACCTCCCTCCAAGGGAAGACCGGGAGCCATGCCGGTGGTCTCAGCCACCAGAATGCTGCGGGCGTGGTCGGTTTCGATCGAGTCGGGGATCACGGCGGCGGGGAGGGCCCCCGAACCGGCGCTCAAGGCGAGATACACGACCAGCGCCAGGAACCGGATCAGGTGGTGCGAACGATCTCCTATCCCGGTCGTAGGCTCCCGAGATCTTCGAGGACGAATCCATTATCGCTCAGATCGGGATGGGACTGTTCCCCAAGGGTCGCGCTTGGACGCTGGGGCCCGTATTGGAGAGCGGATTCTGCAGCGACCATGAGGACACTATTGGCGAGCGGAAGGAACGTCGTGACCTGGCTTTCTCGGCGACGCGCCGGCTGAGCCGGCAGTTCGGAAAGAGGGCGTCGAACGAAACCCCCGGCCCAGCGGGCCGGGGGCAGGCGAAGTCGGACGGGAAATCCTGGCCGCGGGCCAGGAGGTGCGTCAGGTCTACCGGTGCGACACCTGGCCGGTGAAGAACAGCAGGACAAGGGCACCGAGGCCAGCCAGCAGGGTGGCGCCGAGCATGGCGCCGGCCCCGGGGCCGTTCCCGGCGGGGTTCGGGCAGGGGGGGACACCCTTGGGGGGAGCATAATCGAGCAGGCCCAGGAGGCGGTTGACGATGGCGAGCGCCTCGTCACGGTCGTTCCACAGCACCTTCAGGCGGGCCTTGTCGAGGTCGGCGCGGAAGGCGTGGACCTTGCCGCTGAAGGCCTTGGCGAAATCGCCCCCGGCGGCGAGTTTCTTGGCGCGGTCGAGCGGGGCGACGGCATCCTGTGATTTCTTGCCGCCGCTCTCCTCGAGGAGGAGGCGCCGGGCTTCGAGCAGTTCGGTGCGCACGGCGGCCAGAGAACCACTGTCGGGATTGCCGGACAGGCAGGCCTGGGCCATGGCGGCGGGTACGATCTGCAGCAAGAGCGAAGCGACGAGGAACAGGCAGCACGCTTGACGTAGCATCGGTTTCATGTGCTCACTCCTGAGGGGTATGAAAGAATTTTATCCGATTTTCCCTGCATCTGTCTAGGACGGCAGGGTAAAGTCTCCTCCCATTGTTGGGTTATAGGCTCTGGGTGAGGGGACCTCCGGCTTGAGCCGGAGTAGTTACACCGGCGTATGCAGTGGGCATCGCGCCGGCTTTCCGCCCATCCCCCAACCCGAATTCGGGTGGTCCTATGATAGAATGGGGGAGATCGCTCTGGGCATCCGCCCGGGGAAGCCTTTCCAGCACGGGAGGAACCGCCATGGTCGAACACCAGGGTTTCTGGTGGTGGCTCCATCTCCTGTGGCCGGGCAGTCGCCAGCGGGGAAGCCTGCGCCAGGTGCCACCCGCCTGAGTTCCTTGCGATCGAATTTGTTCCACTTCTTCCACGAACGAGGGAAGAAGAATTGACACCCTGCCTGCCGAGGAGCACTCATGTCCCCTGAGAAGACCCCCCGAAAGCCTAGTCCCATGGCCGAAACGACCGCCTTCGCCCAGGATCTGATCGAGTTCATCGCCACCTCCCCGACCGCCTTCCATGCGGTGGAGACGGCGACCCGTCGGCTGACCACCGCGGGCTTCGCCCGGCTGGATGAGAGCGCGCCCTGGAAGCTCGAGGCCGGCGGGAAATACTTCCTGACGCGGAACGATTCCGCCCTGCTCGCCTTCGTCGTCGGGCGTGACGACCCCGCCACGAGCGGCTTCCGGATCGTCGGGACCCACACCGACACCCCGTGTTTCCGGGTCAAGCCGGCTCCGGAAATCGCCACCGAGGGGTCGTATCTCAAGCTGAACGTCGAGGTCTACGGCGGCCCCATCCTAGCGACCTGGCTAGACCGCCCGCTGTCGCTGGCCGGCCGGGTGGCCCTCGCCGGCCGCGATCCGCTGCAACCGAAGGTCGTGCTCGTCAATTTCGGGAGGCCGGTGGCGATCATTCCCAGTCTGGCCATTCACCTCAACCGCGAGGTCAACGACGGGCTCAAGCTGAACAAACAGGTCGACATGCTGCCGCTGCTGGGGCAGACCCCAGCGAAGTTCGAGAAGAAAGGCTATTTCCAGGGGTTGCTGGCGCGGGAGTTGAAGGTGAAGGCCGCCGACATCCTCGAATACGACCTGTTCCTCTACGAACCCGGCCGGGGCTCGCTGGTCGGCCTCGAATCGGAGTTCATCCAGGCTCCGCGCATCGACAACCTTGCTTCGACCCACGCCGGCCTGGCCGCCCTGATGGCCGCCGGCGCGGGGAAGGCGACAACCGTGCTGGCCGCCTTCGACAACGAAGAGGTCGGCAGCTCGACCAGGCAGGGGGCGGGCTCGCCGCTGCTGGCCACGCTGCTCGAACGCGTCGTGACCGCTATGGGCGGCACGCGCGAGTCGTATTTCCGGGCGGTGGCGCGCTCCTTCCTGATCTCGGCCGACGGCGCCCATGCCGTCCACCCCAACAAGGGCGAGAAGAGCGATCCCACCAACCGCCCCGTGCTCAACGGCGGGCCGGTCATCAAGGTGGCGGCCAGCCAGAGCTACACGACCGACGCCCCGTCGGCGGCGGTGCTCGAGGCCATCTGCCGGGTCGCCCGGGTGCCGGTCCAGCGCTTCCTCAACCGGTCCGACGAACGCGGCGGCTCGACCATCGGGCCGATCTCGTCGGCGCACCTCGACACCCGGGCCGTCGATGTCGGTATTCCCATGCTGGCCATGCACTCGGCCCGCGAGCTTACCGGGGTGCGCGACCCCACGTACCTCATGCAGGCGCTGCGTGGGTTCTTTCGCCTCTGAAGATCGAGGGATACACGCTCCCAGCACGAGCCGAGGGGGCGGGTTCCTGGCCGCCTGTCGGAAGACGGGTGCCCAGGAAGGGTCTTCTTCTCCTCGGGATCGGTCGGGCGAACTTCGCAGCCCCTCCTGAAGCCACGGGTTCCCCAAGAAATCGGGGACGGGACCGAAATCGTTCCATAATTTCACTGCCCATGCGCGTCATGCTCGATGAAGGCACCATGAACATCGAACACCGAGGCTTCATCATGCGCATCATGCACACCCTGCTCACCCTGCTCACCCTGGTCACCCTGGCGTTCGCCCTCTGCCCGCCCACCCTGGCTCGGGCCGAACCCGCCTTCCACTACGGCCTCGAACTGGGAACCCGCGGGCCCGTCCCTGGGGGAGAGAGCCTTTGACCTCTTTCCAGAGGGGGGCCGCCGATCGGCCGTCCTCGGAAAAGAGGCGTGGACTGCGCGCTGAAAGATTTGGTGTGACGGCTGCCGCAAGGAGGAACGGCCCGCGATCGTCATCGATCTGGGTGGATGTCGTGGCTTGAGCAGCTCTGGAGTCTTCGGGTGATTTTGGATCGGCGAGGCGATCAGTCGGCGAACTGGACCAGGGACTCCTGGAAACGTTTGTACTGGGCCTGATACTGCTCGAAGACCTTCTGGTCGCGGTATTTGATGCCGAACACCCGTCGGGTGTTGGTCTCGGGGTCTTCGACATCTTCGTAGGACCGGGTGTACGAACCGTCCTTGGCAACGATGGTGCTGGTGCGGACCTTCTTCCCGTCCTTCTCGGTCTCTTCGAACGCCAGCTGCTTCTCGGTCTCGGCGTTCAGGAGGATGTCGGTGGGATCTCCGTTCCATTGCGGGGAGAACACGTAGAACGCCACGTCCTTGGCTGGGGAGACAAAGAACGCGCTGTCGTGCCCGTTCGTGTTGGTGGTGCTCTTCAGCGAGGGCTCAACCGTGAACGTGACCGGGTGCAGGATTTCGAACCAGGCACCTTCGAATTTCTTCCATTCTTTGTCGGCGGGCTGGTCGGCAGAAAGATACGAGATTCCCATCGCGAGGGTGAGAACGGCGAGCACGAGGGGAAGGGCGAAGCGGCGTTTCATCGTGGTGACCTCCGGGTAAGATCTTGGCGATATTCTACCACCAGAATCGGTGGAGGGAAGAGGCCGTATGCCAGGGGAAACGCCCACCCAGCCCACCGGATTGGGGCGG
>CALLCO010000106.1 GCA_937998695.1 Candidatus Ozemibacteraceae bacterium | reverse complement strand
CCCCGGAGGAGCGGATGGTCCTGCCCGACCTTCCCGGCCAGTCCCCGCCGTCGCCGTCGCCGTCGCTGCACGCCCGGGACCAGGCGGCCCCCCCGGTGCCCCAGCCCGCGTCGGCACGGGAGACGCCGGCCAGGCCGGAAGCCCTTCCCCCGGCGAGCCCGGTGGCGCCTCCTTCCTCTGCTGCCGCCCGGCCCCCGGCTTCCCCTCTGCCCCCGGTCGCGGCCACCCCCAGCCCGGTCGCGGCCCCGCCGGAGGGCTGGGCCGAACCCATCGACCCGGCGCGGTTTGTCGCCCTGTCGCTCGAGGAGCAGGTCGCCCGCCTTGATGGGTTGGCCGATGCCGACGGGGCGACCGTCCCTCACCTGCTGCGCTCGCTCCTGATCGGGGCACAGGTCGACAAGGCGGTGCGGGAGGCGGCGCTGCGGGCGGCAACCCGCCTGGGGATCGGCGACTACGTCCCCCAGGCCACGCAGTGGCTCCACGGCAAAGACGAAGGGCTGGTCTCGGCCGCCCTCGAGTATCTGGGCATGTTCGATGCCGAGAAGATCATCCCGATGTTGGGCACCTTCCATGCCTCGCCCAGCCTGAAGGTTCGCCTGACGGCGATGAAGGTGCTGTCGGCCCACGATCCGGAGCAGGCCGTGTCGCTGGTGATCGCCCTCCTCAAGAGCGCCAACCCCCGGCACAAGAGTTCGGCCACCGCCTGTCTGATGAGCTTCGATTTCGCGCTGGTGCGGGAACCGCTGGTCGACTACCTCGAGTCGATGCGCGACCCCGGCCTGCTCGAGACGGTGTTGTCGCTGTTCAAGAGCCACCCCGACCCCGACAACCTGTTCCTGCTGTTTCGGTTGTCGAAGTGTTTCACCGGCGAGGCGGCGGCCCAGGTGCAGGCGGCCATTGACGACGGGCTGGCCCAGATCCGCGACCTGCAGTTGATGAGGCCCGAGGTGTTGACCGCGCTGGTCGAGGCATTCCCGAAACGCTGGGAAGAGAGCCAGGCGCGCAAAGCCGCCCCGCCGGTGTATGCCCGGTCGCGGCGACTGGCTGCTCCGGTTGCGGCCGGACCTGCTCTGGCGGCCGCTCCGGTCGCCCGGCCCGCAGGGGCCACCCCCGTCGTGCCTGCCCCGGCCAAGGACGAATTCGACCTGCGCGAGGCGATCCTGCAAGGCGTTGCCGTCGGCTTGGGCATGCTGGGAGTGCTGTGGTTCTTCTTCCTGCGATGATCCGACCGCCCGGGGCCAGATCCCCCCCGTTGTCGGTCGAAGGGAAGTCCGCTTGGTTCTGAGATCCTCCCCGGATGGGGCCGGAACGGTGACGATGGGGAATAACTTGACCCGGCGCGACCCATCGCTGACCACGATGCGACCACTGGCAACCGTCAGATGGGAGGGGTACCCCCCCGCGGGGGTGGTTGAGAGGCAAAATCGTGCAGCAATTCTCACCATACGATGAGGAGTGGGTTCGGCGGCCAGATTCGTCTGGTTTTGGGGGGTGGGTCCGACGAACTCACCCCCCGGAACCAGCGCCAGACGGCTGAGGGAGAATCGCTGAAAAACGCGGTGGATGGATGCATGGGAACGTCGAAAGGTGTAACCTGGAAAGAGAAATCGTCACAAGATAGGAGAGGGGAGAGTCTCGCGAGGATGTCTTGTCCATGACCGAACGTCAGAAGGTTCCGCTGCCGGCGGAACAGGAGGCGGTACAGATGGTCCGCAGAGGGAGGAAGGACGCCTTCCGGCTTCTGGTGGAAAACCACTGGGAACGGATCCACAACCTGTTGCGGCGCTTCCTCAAAGACCAGACCCTGGCCGAAGACCTCTGCCAGGAAGCCTTCCTGCAGGCCTTCACCTCGCTCGACACGTTCGACGAGACCCGCCCGTTCGGCCCCTGGATGAACCGGGTGGCGGTCAACACCGCGCTGATGCACCGCCGGAAGGCGGGGCGCCAGGTCGTGGTGACCCCCTACGACGAGAACGAGATCCGGCAGTGGTTGCCGGGGCCCGGCGAGCGGGTGGTCGGCGGGATGATCGTCGACGAGTTCCTGGCCCGCCTGCCCGAGTCGTTCCGGTTGTTGTTCCTGATGCGGTATGCCCTCGATCTCAGCTACGAAGAAATCGCCGATTACCTGTCCGAGCCGGTCGGAAGCGTCAAAGGCAACCTGTACCGGGCCCGGGAATTGTTGAAACAGGCCGTGGGCGAGCCCGAGCCCCGGCCCCAGCTCGTCGCCGAGGGGGCTGTCCCGTGAAGGAATCACCCACCCGCTGCGATCGTTCTTTCGATTTCCAGGCCTATCTCGATGGCGACCTGCCCGCCGCCGCGCGGGCGGAGCTCGAACGCCATGTCGGCACCTGCCCGTCGTGCAGGGCGACGCTCGCCGCGCTCCGTCGGGTCGACGGGCTGGTGGCCAAGGCCTGCCGTCCGGGCCCCGAAGACCGTCCGCACCCCGCCCGCATCGACCGGGTCATGACCAGGATTCTGGGCACCCCCGGCGCCTCGACCGCCACCCCGGCCTCGACCTCTGGCGCTGCCTCTGGCTCCCTGTGGGACGACCTGACCGGCTGGCGGCGCGCCTGGCCGGCCGCCGTGCCTCTGGGCGCGGCCTTGCTGCTGATCGTCGTGCTCTGGGGCGGGCGCGGCCCGTCGGCCTTGCCCCCCCGCCCTGCCTCCCCCCCCGGCGGGGAAGTCGCCGTGGCTCCTTCCGATCAGGGGTTCCGCTTCGCCGCGAAGCTCGCGGTCGGCTCCCCGGGGAAGGGGCTCCTCGAGGAGGGGCAGGCCTTCATCGCCGGAGAAGCGGGGTTCCTGCGGTCCGGCAAGCGATATGAAGTGAAAGAGGGCGCGATCTTGCTGGCCTGCACGTTCGCCGGACCCGGGGCCGGGCCGGTGGTGGCCTCGGCCGGCTCTGCGTCGCCCTCGCCGGCGCCGGCGGCTTGGCCGGCCGGTGGCTCCGACCTCGAAGTCTCCATGGCGGCGCCCGCCCGCTTCATTCCCGGCCCCGATGGCCTGCGCCTGGAAGCCGGGACGGTGGTCTGCACGTTCCGGGTGGCCCATCCGGTGTTCACCGTGACCACCCCCTATGGCAAGGTTGAAGCCCTGGGTACCCGGTTCCGGGTCGAGATCCGCCCGGGCGAGGCGGTCGTGCAGCTCGAGGACGGGAAGCTCCGCCTCTCGACGCCGCGTGACACCACGGTGCTGACCGGTCGCCAGCGCGCCCGCCTCCGCGCGTCGGGGGAGATCGAGACGGGCGAGACCGGCTCCGCCTCGTCCCCTCCGCGTGGCGATCCGGTGCCGGGCCACCCGGGCGATTCCTCGGCCGACTCGCTCAACCAGTCCTACTGACCTGGTACGGTCTCCGGCACCAGCTCGCGGGTAGCGAGGGGGTGGCCGGACAGGCGGCGGCTGCCGATCAGAGCCACCGCGCGGGCGATGGCTTCCCCTTCGCCCATCTGGCGATTGACGCAGGGCAGGGCGGAGCCGTTGAAAAAAAAGCAATCGGCAGGGCCGAAGGCCCTGGTCATCAGCAAGAGGGCAGGCGAATCACATGACCCTGGGGGCCAGCCACCGGGCGTTGACTTGGGGGGGCGGCTGTCAGATAGTGGGGGAATCCCATGCCCGGAGGATGCCTGTGACCACCCTCGCCGAACACCGCACGTTCGATCCCCTCGATATGCACCACTACCGCATGGAAAACCTGCCGGTGCGCGAGCGCTCGGCGGTCGAACTGTGGATCGCCCGGGTGGGCGCCCCCCTGGCGATCGTCGCCTTTGCGCTGGTCATGTGGGTGATTCCCTGGTCGTTTCTCGACCAGGTCGACCCGGCGACGCTGGGCAAGAAGGCGCGCGAACTCTACCACAGCCTGGGGCCGGCCGGCTTCGCCCGGGTCAACGTGGCCATGCTGGCGGTCTTCGTCGGGTCGATCATCCTGTGGATGACCGAAGCCATTCCCAACTACCTGACCTCGCTGATCGTGATCATCACGATGGTCTTCGCCAAGATCCTGCCCGAGAAGGTGGCCTACGCCCAGCTCGGACACGAGGTCATGTGGCTGAACATCCTGTCGTTCATCCTGGCCAGCATGCTGGTGGCGACCGGGGTGGCCAAGCGGTTCGCGCTCTGGTTCATCCTGAAGTTCGGACGCAGCGCCACCTCGATCTTCCTGTCGTTCCTGGTCATCAACGTGATCCTGTCGGCGTTCATCTCGGCGACCACCGCCAAGGCGGCCATCCTGCTGCCCATCTTCATGGTCGTCGCGGCGGTCTACGGCGCGACGGGAGGGAAACACAAGAACAACTTCGGCCGCAACCTCGTGCTGCAGAACCTCTTCTGCATCAACATCGGCGCCAGCGGCTTCAAGACCGGCTCGGGCGCCAACCTGCTGGCCTGTTCACTGTTGGCGCCGGTCGTCGGGCGCGAGCTCTTCTTCCAGGAATGGCTGGTGGTGGCCTTTCCGCTGTCACTTCTGTTGATGATCCTGGGGTGGCTGGTCGGCACCCGGATCATCTTCCCGGTGCCGCCGGCCGAGCAGACTCCCCATGTCGAGGGCGGCATGGAATCCTTGCAGAAGGCGCTCGACGAGATGGGCCCGGTGCAGCGCGGCGAGGTCAAGTCGGTGGTCCTGTTCCTGATCATTCTGGCGTTGTGGGCGACCGACCAGATCCATGGCATCAGCGCCACGGCGGTGGCCTTCGTCGGGGCGATCGTCGCCCTGCTGCCGGGCATCGGCATCGTGCGCTGGGACGAGGTCGACATCCCCTGGCACCTGCTGATGTTCTCGGCCGGCGCCTACACCCTGGGTGAGGGTCTGGCGGTCACCGACCTGCCCAACCTCAGCGTCCGCGCCGCGTTCAACGCCCTGGGGCTGACCCAGGGCACGCCCTTCTGGCTGCTCTACCTGGTGCTGACCGGGTCCATGATGTTCAGCGCGCTGGTGTTCCAGTCGAAGACGATGCGCACCATGATCTTCGTGCCGATCGCCCTCGGCGTGGCCCAGAAGTTCGGCTACCCGCCGCTCAGCCTGGCCCTGCCGGTCGCGCTGCTGATCGAGCACGTCTACGTGCTGCCTTCAACAGCAAGCCGGCATTGTTGCTCTATTCGACCGATCAGTACAGCTTCACCGACACCTTCCAGTTCGGCTTCGCCATGATGGTGATCAGCTGGGGGCTGGTCATCCTGATGGGGGAGACCTGGTATCGCTATCTCGGCTACACGCCGAACGGCGTGTTCGGCCTCTGGTAAGGCCGGTCATGGGTTCCGTCCCTGCCGACACGCTATTCACGGTGATTGTTGCGCGTGAAGCGAAGGGGCGGCGGCCTCTCGAGACGCCGGGGCCAGCGTCAATGACCGCCACTCTCAGGGCTACACCGCTCTGTCTGATGGTGGCGGGGGCTAAACCAGCGAATCAGGACGTCGTTGTCTCGTTGATCCGACGGGGTGTCGACATCCTTTGTACCGACCCGGCCAGCCGGATTGCCGAAGCTACCTTCGATCGGCTCGACGCCCACCGCTCTGGGAGGGGGTCCCGGGGGCAGGCCAGGGGCAGTGTGGGAACAAGCGCGGGTCCCGTGACCGCATCCAGAAAGATCCGCGGCCGAGATGAGAAACCCGCGAGAGGTTGCAGGGAAAACCAAGTATCCGCCGCTCTGGTATACTGGATGGACGTGCGTCGATTCGTCGAACGGAGGAGAATATGAATCTTGCCCGCGGTTTCATCCTTGGCATGCTTGGCTTGATCCTGGTTGGCCCACCTATGGGCATGGCGGCTACGCCATTCGAGGATGTGAGCGGGGTGGGAACGCCCCAGACCTCCTTGGCTGGCTCGCCTGAAGTTGCCAGCCTGGAGCCCATTCCGCCGGATCCGCTGGCCATACCCGGGATAGCCAACGTTCCGGAGGCCGTCGAGATGCGTCGGCGGCTCGACTGGTTGCGCCGCAGCCTCGGCCAGGGCAACCTCGAACACGCTCTGTGGGCCATCGATGGCTGCCGGGCCTATCTGGCCCGCCATCCCTCCCTGCGGTCCGTCTTCAGCCGTGAACTCGATGAGCTGAACGCCCGGTTCAACGCCTTCGGCTTCGCAGATCTCCCCGCGCCGACCGCCCCGTCGGATGACCGGCCCCCGACGACGTCGGCCAGCGGTTCGCCGACCGAGAGCATGACGGGTGTCCCTGTCGCACCGCCACCGGATCCCCCCTCCGAACCCGCCGTGAGCACCACCGATTCCCTCCGGAACGAGGTGCTCTATGGCATCAAACAACTGCGAGCGCGGATAGCCGCCAAGGATCCGAATCTTCCTGCCACCATCGCCTGGACGCAACGCCGTCTCGGTGCCCTGAAGAGCCGCCGCGACAAGGCTGACACCAAGGTCATCTTGGAGGCGATCAGCGCTCTGCGCAATGCTCGTGCCTCCTTGTCCCAGGAGAAGCGGAGGAACGAGGTACTGTACGGCACCCGGCAACTGCGGGCGCGGATGGCGGCCAAGGATCCAACCCTTCCTGCCACCATTGCCTGGACCCAGCGCTGCCTCGAGGCGCTGAAGGCCTGTCAGGATCCCGCCGATGCCCAGATCATCCAGGCCGCGGAACAAGTCCTGCGGGAAGCCCGCCATGCGGCAGCCCGCCTGGCGGTTCCGACTGCCGCTCCCCCGGGGTTCATCTCCGAAAAAGGCCGGCAACAGATGAAGGCGGTCGTCGAGTATGCCAAAACCCACCACCGTGGCGGTTCGAAGGGCTTCTGCTTCAATGCGGTCTGGGGGTATCTGACCGCCACCGGCTACGGCAACCTCGATCACTGGAACGACCTGCCCGCCATGGGCAGTGGCGAGGCCCGGTTCTTCGCCGAGTATCTCAACGCTTCCCCCGCCCACCTCGAGGAGGCCGGCCTGCAGCGTCTCGATACCGCCCTTACCCCCCCGATCACCAGTCCGCACGACTCCCGCATTCCGGTTGGGGCGGTCATCGTGGTGGCGGCGGGCAGCTATGGCACCGCCCATCCCACGGCCGGTGATATCGTCATCAAGGCCGGGCCCAACCGGTTCATCAATGACGGCCCCAATATGGACTACGGCACCAAAGACACGTGGTACGGCAAGCTCCTCGGGGTTTACGTACCCCGTTGATCGCGGGGGTGATCCCGTTCAGCGCCGGAACACCACCACGGTCAGCGGGTCGAGGGTGATCGTGCCTCCCTCGATGGTGAAGCCCGCCGGTGCCTCCAGCGGGGTGGTTCCCGCCCGGGTGGCATCGACCACCACGTCGTGGCCCGTCGGCAGGTCGGCCGCCGGGGGGGTCAGCGGCCGGGGTTTGGTGTCGGCGTTGACGAAGATGCGGTAGGTTTCGCCGGTGGTGGCGGTGCAGCGCCACGCCAGAACGAGGTCCTCCGCGGCAAGTTCGGGGGCCTCGATTCGGACGACCTGTCGGTCGACCAGCTCCTTCGTGCCGAGCCGGAAGGCGTCGGTCGACCGGCGCAGGGCGATCAGTCCGCGGGTGAACGCCCGGGTCGCCGCCTGGTCGGGGAAGCGCGCCGCATCGGTGGCCCGCGTCCAGTCGAACCGGTTGACGGCATCGGACGAGTCATACGAGTCGTGGATGAAATACGGGTGCCGGAAGGGCTTGCCGTCTGCATCGACGAATTCATGGAATTTCTGTTCGGGCCGGCCGGGGCCGAGCCATTGCTTGGTGCGGCCCCACTCCTGACCGGCGTGCAGGAAAGCGGTGCCCTGGGCGGTCAGCAGGATGGCGTTGCCGAGCCGGATGCGGCGCTGGATCTCGAACTCGTGGGCGGGAATCTCGGGATCCTTGCGGATGGCCTGGGCGATCACGTCGTGCAGGGGGAGGTTGTCGTGGGCCTCGATGTACTGCACCATGTCGCCGGGCGCGGTGGTCGGGGTGTTCGAGGGCTGCGCCTTGATGGCGTTGAACAGCTTGCCCAGGTCGCGAGGCCCGCCGGTCAGGAACATGGGCTGTCCCTCGTTGCCGAACCCAGATTTCAGTTCGTTGCGGAATTCGTCTGAAAAGACGCCGACGCTGTCGGTGTGGGCCATCCAGTCCTGGTCGGCGCCCTGACCCGCCAGGGCAGGGTCTTCGAGGTGGCCCTTGAAGGTGCGCCATCCCTCACCGAGGAAAATGGCGCGCGGGTTGATGGCGACCGCCGTCGCGAAGGCCTGCTGCACGACGTCGCGGGTGGCATCGCCCATCATGTCCCAGCGCATGCCGTCGATCTTGTACTGCCTGAACCAATATGACACCGAATCGGTGACCAGCTTGGCCGCCATCCGGCGGTTGGTGGCGAGGTTGTTGCCGAAATCGCCGAGCAGGGTGCCGTGCGGATCCTTGAAGAAGTAGTAGGCGGGCACGATGTCCTCGAGGAAATCGGCCTTGGCCATGTGGGTGTAGACCACGTCGAGGATGACGCCCATCCCCGCGACGTGGATCGCCTCGACCAGCTCCTTGAACTCGGCGATGCGCAGTTCGGGGTCGTCCGGGCGGTCGGAATAGGCGCCGTCGAGCGAGAAATAGGACTGCGGGTCGTACCCCCAGTTGTACTGGTTGCCGCGGGCCGACCAGTCGAGCTCGCGCTCGTGCATGCGCGTCTCGTCGCCGAAATACCAGGCCATGACCGGCAGCAACTGGACGTGGGTCACCCC
>CALLCO010000105.1 GCA_937998695.1 Candidatus Ozemibacteraceae bacterium | reverse complement strand
CTCTTCCGTTGCCGCGGGGGGAGGAGGGGGAACCGGTTTGGGCCTGGGTTTGGGGGCCGGCTGGTCAGCCCCCTTGTCCGCGGGTTTTTCGGCGGGCGGCTTGGGTGGGATTTTGGCCGCCGCTTTGGGCCCGGCCGCGGCCGCTTTGGGGGCGGGTTTTCCCGCGGCCTTGGGTTTGGCTTCTTCGCCGGGAACCGACTCGGCCTTTTTGGCGGGGGCGGCCTTGGCCGACGGTTTGGCTGCTTCTGCCTTGGGCTCGGTTGCCGCTTTTTCTTCCTCCGTGGCGGGCGGGGCGGTGGCAGCCGCCGGGGTGGCCTCGGCCTTGGGTTCCCCTTCCCCCGCCGAGCCGCTGAGGGCGGCCAGGGCGGCGAGATCGGCGGCTTCCTTGGCGGCCTTTCGTTTCTGGTGGAGCTTGAACCCGCCGATCACCAGGGCGGCGATTCCGGCGATCAGGAATTGCCAGTTTTTCTTGGTCCAGACCGTCCAGTAGGCGGTGGTGGCGTTCTTGTGCGCCTGCTTGGAAGCCTTGGCCACGCCCAGATGGACCAGGGCCTTGGCCAGGTCGGGTTTCTTGCGGTTGGCCAGAGCCATGCCGAGCGCGTAGTTGCCCAATGGGTGCTTCGCTTCCAGGCCGACCAGGGCCTGGGCCTTGGGTTCGATCTCCTGCCAGTTGGGAGTGGCCGCTCCAAGCAGGGGCTCGAGGGTGGCGGTCAGGGCCTGCCCATACATGTCGCGCAGTTCGGGCGCCTCGCCGAAAACGTCCTGCTTCCCCTCCAGCAAGGTGACGACCTCGTTGGGCTGCCCGGCCTCGAGCAATTCGGTGGCCTTGTCGGTGAGGGCTTTGATTTCCTCGGGGGAAGGGGGGGGCGGCTCTTCCTCGCTATCCTCGCCTTCTTCGCCCGCGGCCGGGCCGTCCCCTTCTCCTGGGGTCTCTCCTTCGGCTGTCGGAGAAGCGGTCGCCGGTGAGGTGCTTTCTTCTTTTTTCCCGGTAGGTTCGGCGGCATCCTCTCCCTTGGTCGGTGTTGCCTTGGCTGGTGCCGCCTTGGCCAGAAGAAGCTGACTAGTGGTCTGGAACACCAACCCGAGGAGCAGGACGAACAGAAGCCCCGCCAGGGTTCCGGTCGGGAACCCGGGCAGGCGTCTCGCCGCCTTCCGCAGGAAGGCGCGAACCCTATTTCCCCTTCTTCGGTCCATGGATCACCAGACGGAGCAGTTCCATTTCGGCCTTGATGCGTTCGTGGGTGTCGGTCAAACGATCGGGCAAATTTTCGATGCGTTGCCGGCGGCCTTCCCAGGGGTACCGGTCGGAAAGGTACTGCTGGGCTTCGGCCGCTTTCTTGGCCTTGATTTTTTCGGCCAGTTCTAGGGCTTCCTTTTCATAGAGAAGGGGCGGGTTGGCGGGGGCGCGCCGGCACCCCGTCGAGCCCAGGGCGAGAAGCAGCACCAGACCCACCCATGGGCGCTTCATCGGTGGGCCACCGTAGAGACGTGCTTCACGCAATCCTCTCCCGTCGAGGGACGTTGGGGACCGGTCATCGCCGATCCAGACCATCCGGTGTTTCGGCCGAAACCCCGGTTTCCTTTAGATCTGAGAGAAGAGATTCGAGGAACGGGTTCCCCGGAGCTGCCGTCCGGCCTTCCGAAGGGATAGGGTTATCGGCTGGGGGGACGGCTGGCGGAGCCGTTGGCGGCCGATGGTGGCGGGGCGGCGGAAGGACCCGGCTCGGTGGGCTTGCGAGGGGTGATCGACAGGTCGCTCTTGGCCATGACCACCCGGGAATTGGGGGGTACCGACTCAGTCAGCCAGACGTTGCCGCCGATGACCGACCCGCTGCCGATGACCGTGTTGCCGCCGAGGATGGTGGCGCCGGCGTAGATGACCACCCCGGTCTCGATGGTGGGATGGCGCTTGGCGCGCCGGATGACGTTGCCCTGGGCATCGCGAGGGAAGTTGAGCGCGCCCAGCGTCACCCCCTGGTAGAGGGTGACGTTGCAGCCGATATCGGTGGTTTCGCCGATGACGACGCCGGTGCCGTGGTCGATGAAGAAGCCCGGTCCGATGCGGGCTCCTGGGTGGATGTCGATGCCGGTCTTGGAATGGGCATACTCGGTCATAATGCGAGGGATGAGAACTAGTCCTTGCTCGACCAGAAGGTGGGCGACGCGGTAGATGGTGATCGCTTCCAGGCCGGGGTAGCTGAAGATGATCTCGTCGAAGCTGGAGGCGGCTGGGTCGTTGCGGAAGGCGGCCTTGACATCGAGATCGAGGGTTTCGCGCAGAGCGGGCAGCCCGGCCAACAGGTTCTGGGCGACGAGGGCGGCGTAGTCGTGACAGTGCTTGCAGGATGGATTGGGAAACCGGCAGGTATGGAGCGATTCACGGAGAGTTTGGGTTCGGAGGCGTTCGAAGACGTAGGCGACCCGGTAGCCGATCTGTTCCTCGATGGCGTCGAACGACAGGCCGGGTTCACCGAAGTAGCCTGGGAACAAGAGGAATTGGATGTCGGCGAGGATCCGGTAGATCTCCTGTTTGTCAGGGAGGGGACTGCTGTCGAAATGCTGGATCTTTTCCCGCTGCCCCTGAAAGGTCTGCAGCAGATCAGCGGTCAGCTGGCGCAGCAGCTTGTTCATGGGTCGGTCCTCCTGTCATAACTCTTCTTCCCTTCCATCGTTCCCTCGCTTTCCCATTCGTGACATCTGCGAATCACTCCGCGGCCTATCCTTGCTCTCTTCCTCTTCTAGTCGCGAATTCCGAATCTTCGCAGATCATTTCCCCTTGGCGCGTTCTCGGTTCTTCTCCTCTCCCGCACCAAATCTGCGAAATCCGCGAAATCTGCGAATCACGATTCTTCGCTCCTTCTGTGCTCAATCACCTTCGCCGAATCTCCGGGATCGGCGGATCATCCCCGCGAGTGGGGGGCGGTCTCCCGGTGCTGGCGGGCCTGGAACACGAACGTGGCCAGGTTGGTCTCGCGGTTGGGCAGGATGGTCCCGTCGTAGATCATGTCGACGTAGGGGATCTTCTGGCGCAGGGCGACCTTCAGGATCGAACTGGCGATGGTGCTGGGCATGCACGTGAAGGGCATGGCGTTGACCACGCCGTTGAAGCCGTCGCGGGCGAAGGAAAGGGCGCCGCCGATCGACAGGATGGCCTCACCGTTGATGTGGTTCGAGAACAGGCCTTCCACCTCGTGCAGCAGGTGGGACGTCTCGTGGTCGAACCGCCCCCGCAGCAGGTCGCGGAAGGGGAAGCCGAAGACGCCCGCCACCACCCGCTGATAGCGGCCGGTCAGCCATTCGCGGGCCACTTTGCCGTAGGTCGACAGGGTCGGCCGCTGGCGGGCGGCGGCGACGGCGTCGGAGATGCTGGTATGGGTGGTGTAGTCGATCCATTCGGCGATCGAACTGGTGTAGGTCTCGCAGCCCATGCGCTCGAGCGCGCGGACCAACTGCTGGTTGCTCTCTGTGTGGGTGCGCACGTAGATCTCGCCGACGATGCCGATCAGGGGCCGAAACTCGTGGCGCCGGTCGATGGCCGCGAAGGCGGCGGCGGCGCGGCGGGCGGCCTTGAGCAGGCGCAGGCCGCCGCCGCGGCGGATGGCCTCGATCCCTTCCCGCATTGCCTGGTCAAAGACGCGGTCGGTGGTCCCTGGGATCGTCTCATACGGACGCACCCGCCACAAGGCTTTTTCCAGCAGGTCGGCATAGACGATGGCTTTCCAGCCGAGTTTGCGGAAGGCGTCGGCCTGCTCGTCGTTGAAGAAGCCGTTGCAGCGATAGGCGTCTTCCGAACTGGGGGACAGGATCGGCACGGCGCCCAGGCCGTAGCGGTCGAGCAGCAGGCGGTGGAGGCGGTTGTACTGGCCGAACCGGCAGGGCCCCTCGGTCTCGGGCATGAAGAAGGCGATCTCGTTCTCGACGTCGACCTTGTCGGCGTGCAGGTCGTTGATCAGGTTGAACATGTCGCCGGTGGTGACGGTGCAGGGGTAGCATTCCTTGCCCGAGGTGTGGCGCTTGCCGAACTCGATGCCGGCCTTGGTGTAGGTTTCCATGACGCGGGCCTTACAGCCGACACCTTCGAAGGCGGCGGCCAGGGCGGCCGAGCCTGCCGACATCTTGGGCAGGTAGATGGTGCGGCCGCGCAGGGGCGCGGTGGCTTTGCGGGGCTGAATGTGGACCTCCTTGCCCAGGGTCTTGACCTGCCGCTGATTCTTGATGACGTCGAGGAAGGCCAGGAGACGGGTCTCGACGCCGGCTCCGGCCGAATGCTCGTCGAGTTCAAGCTCTAGGAAGGGGCGGCCGGTGCGGGCCATCTCGTGATTGAAAAAGTGCAGGATGAACGAGTCGGGGCCACAAGAGAAGCTGGTGAGGTAGAGACCGAACAGGCGGGGGTCGTGGTTGATCAGGCGGGCGGCGCGCAGAATTTTGCTGCCGAAGCCCCAATACATGTTGGGGTAGTCGTCCTCGATGCGTTGGGCGTCGATCTCGAGGAACTCCTGCGGGATGGCCATGATGCCGAGCCGGCTGAAGGTGGCGAACAGGTTGAGATTGGTGCGGGAATCATAGGCGCTGTAAGGGCGGCCGACGACGACGATGGCGCGCTGGTTCCCGAGCTTCTCGAGGAAGGCGGCGCCGATGCGCTTGAGCTGGCGGTCGAAGGCGGTGAGGGCGGCGTCGGCCTTCTGCCAGGCCGCGTCGAACCGGGCGGCGTCGAAAGGCAGCCCGAGGCGGACGAACTCCTCGCGGAAGGACTCGCGCAGCCGGGCGGGGCCTTCTTTCAGGTAGATGGCGGGCATGATGACCTTGCGGTCGTCGAGCTTGAGGGCGGCCTTGACCATGTAGGTGTTGGCCTCGAGGTAGGGGCAGTAGTAGCCCTTCTTGCCCGCGGCGGCGTGCATCTCGATCATCATCGGCAGGAACAGGTAGTCGCACTGCCCGATCAGGCGTTTGGTGTGGCCGTGCGAGATCTTGACCGGGAAGCAGGCCTCGCAGGTCATCGCCTCAATTCCGTCATCGACGATGCCGTTGTCGGTCTCGGGAGTGATGACCACGTCGAAGCCGAGGTCATGCAGCAGGTGGACCCAGGCCAGTCCGAGCTGGAAGAACGCCAGCGAACGCGGTATGCCGATCACGGGGCGGCGGGCGGCCCCGGAGCCCGGCCTGGGATTCGGGTGCCGGCCACCGGTGGGGCGAGGGTCAGCGGCTGCGGCGGGGGTCTCCTGGCCCAGGATGCGGAACTTGCCGGCCATCGACGTGAAATACAGGTTCTGCCGGATCTTGTTGAAGTCCGGGGCACGCACCTTGGCCTGGGCCCGAGACTCGTACATGCCGCATTCGCCGCCATAGATCGCCTCGTCGGCGCCGATGCGGTAAACCTGTAGCTTGCACTGATTGTGGCAGGTCGGGTTGCGCCGGCAGATTTCCTCGACGTGCGAGAAGGGGGCGTCGACGACGTTCCAACCACGGAACCGGCTGGCGAAGGCCTGGCCCGCCTTCAGGCGCGCCTCGCGTTCGTCGCGGGCGTGCAGGGCCGAACCGATGGCGCCCATCACCTCGCGGTGGGGCAGGGTGAGGATGGGCCGGCCGGTGACCATCTCGAAGGCGGCCACCACCGACTTGTTCAACGACGGCCCGCCCTGAAAACTGATCACCTTGCCGATACGACCATCCTGGACGACGCGGTTGAGGTAGTTGTGGACGACAGCCTGGGCCAGGCCAGCCAGCAGATCTTCGCGGGCCCCCCCCATCTGGAGATACGACATCAGGTCCGACTCCATGTAGACGGTGCAGCGCTCGGTCAGTTTGTAGGGGGCCTTGGCGGCCAGGGCCAGGGCTTCGTACTCGTCGACGATGTTGATGCCGAGCTTGTGGGCGGTCTCTTCCAGAAAACTGCCGGTGCCGGCGGCGCAGACCTTATTCATGCGAAAATCGACGACGAACCCGTCGGCCAGGGCGGTGTACTTGGCGTCCTGGCCGCCCAGCTCGAAGATGGTGTCGACGTCGGGCCGGAAGAAGGTGGTGCCACGGGCGTGGGCGGTTACCTCGTTGACCACGTCGTCGGCACCGACGAACAGGTTGGCCACCTCGCGGCCGGAGCCGGTGGTGCCGATCGAGAGCACGCGGAGGCGGCCGGTGTCGAGCGTGGCCATGGCGTGGCGCAGGGCTTTCTTGATGGCGACGACCGGTTGCCCTTCGGTGGGAATATAGCGCTTGTACAAGACTTGACCGGAGGGGTCGATCAGGACCAGTTTGGTGGTGGTGGAGCCGATGTCGAAGCCCATGTAGACGTCGATGGGGTCGGAACCGGCCGGCAGGCCCAGCGCCTCGCCGCATGGCGCGAACGGGGCCTTCTCGAGGCAGAGGGGCGGGGTGGTGACCGCGGTGAAAGCGGCCGACCCGCGCAGGGCTTCGATCTCGGCGGCGCGCACCGCCCGGCCCTGGTTCGCCGCCTGGGCGGCCAGAACGGCGCCGAAGGCGCCGATAGCGGTGTGGTGCGGGGGAACGACGACGGGCATCTCGAGGATGGTTGCGAACGCCTTGCGAGCCAGCACATTGGTCGCATAGCCACCGATGAAGGCGATGGGTTGCTGCAGGTGGCGATTGGTGATTAGGGTCGATTTGAAGTTCTTGGCGACCCCTTCGTGCAAGCCGGCGATGATGTGCCGGATGGCGATTCCCTTGTTCTGGAGGTGGATCATGTCGGACTTGGTGAAGACCGTGCAGCGGCAGGCGACGTTGGCAGGCTGGTCGGATTTCAGCCCCTCCTCGATGAAGCGAGCGAGGATGGCTTCCATGCGGGCCTGGGGGTCGGTCAGGTTGGCGAACTGCGGCAGGTCGGCGTAGACCCGCTCGGCCTGCTGGTCGATGAAGCTGCCGGTGCCCGCGGCGCAAGCCTCGTTCAGCTTGAAATCCTCGAGCAGGAAGCCGTCGCGGCCCGGTTCGACGACGAGCAGGGTAGAATCGTGGCCGCCGATCGAGATGACGGTGCGGGCATCGGGCAGGAGGCGGTGCAGGCCCCGGGTCTGGGCGGTGGTCTCGATCTCGAAGAAGGTGCGGGTGGCCTCGGCCATTGCCTTCCCGTGCGTGCCGGTGAAGACGACACGCTCGATGGCGTCGGCGCCGTGTCGGGTCTCGATCTCGCGCAGCAGGCGGGCGCACAGGTCGACGGTCTGGCCGAAATGCCTTTGGTAGGGCAGTTCCTCGAGGAGATCGCCCGTTGCGGAGCAGAGGACGGTGTTGATGCTGACGGATCCGATGTCGAATCCGATGGTCAGTCGGGGGTGGGACATGAAAGCCTCCTGATAAAGCTGGGGAAGAGATATTCTACCATGAAGGAGCCGGCGAGGCAAATGTGGGCCCCTCGAAAACAGCATGGGGAGAGGGCTGGCGGGGTGGGCGGGAGCTGGCGCCCGGAGGGCGCGGAGCGGTCGGGCCCGATGGGGCCCCCAGGCTCGCCCCTGGCGTGAAAGGAAGCTGTCGCCTGCCGGCTGGGGTTGACCTGGGGACGGGTCAGGTGTAGGGTGGGTCCGCGGAAGGGTGCCCGCCCCGGCTCCCCGGGCTTCCGTTCCCGTGACGGGGTGGGCCACTGTGCCCGGCGTGGGTACGCCGGTCGGTTGGAGGTCGGCCTATGCCCCTGGAAGTCCATCATCGCAATCCCCGGCTCGAGCGTTGGGAGGAACGCCTCCTGCAGATGTTCGAGCGGGTCGATACCGTCCTCGAGGAACGCTATGCCGGTCGGTTCCGGCTGAAACCCAACCGGCCGGCGCACGGCGCTGGGGTGACGCGGGACGCCGACGGGTTGTTTGACTTGGGCGTGTCGTTCTCGGCGGGCATCACTTCGGAATTCGGGCCGGGGTACGTCTTTCAGATCCGGATGGCCACCAATGATCCGGTGCCCGAGACCGTGCGCCAGCAGATCGAAGACGAGGTGGTCGCCCTCCTGAACCAGGAGATGCCCCGCTTTTTCGCCGGGCTGAACCTGCGCCTGGCCCGGGAAGGCCACGCCTTCCGGATCTACGGCGACCTCTCGCTGGACGCCGACCTGCCGCCCTTGCCTCCCGACCTGGCCTGAGCCGCACCCCGGTGGTGGGGGATGAAAACGACCGGTGCCCTGTTCCTGGAATTGTGGGCGGCCACGGCGGTGATCCATGACCAAGGCGGAGATCGCCGAGGCGGAACGACGGGCGGCCTTGGCGTGGGGGGGAACTCCGCGGGCCTGAGGGAGATCACTCCCAGCCGGAGGGGGTGTCCGGGCCCGGGATCGGCCCGGGAAAGGAACCCGGGGCGGGCGGCCGGGGCGGGAATCCGGAGACGGGCTGCGGGAGGCCAAAAGCCGGGGTCGCGGTCCCCGTGGCCGGTTGTCCCGGCGTCGACAGCGTCCCCGGAGGAGGGCCGTCCCCCCCTGGGACCGGCATGCCGTAGATGGCCCCGTTGCGGCAGAAGACCAGGTCGAGCTTCCCCTCCGGCAACGGGGGGTGGAACATGGCGTTCTCGACGCAGATCCAGGCGGCCTCGCCGGTGGCAGCCGGCAAATAGGCAAATGAGCCGTGCTTGTCCAGAAATGATGATTTGTACAAAATCGCCATGCCCTGTCGATGGGGGTAGGCGGCCAGGATCGGCCCGGGAGTGCGCCGCCAGACCACTTCGCCGGTCGAGACGTCGAGGCACTGCAGGCCGGAACGATCGGCCAGCATCACCAGATCGCCGACCACCTTGGCGGCCAGGAAGGAAGCCCCCAGGCGGGTCGTCCAGGGTTTCCGCCCGGAAAGCGAGGCCCCGACGACCTGGCGGCCGTCGCTGGCCACGATGCCCAGGGTATCCCCTTCCGCGAACAGATGGTGCAGGCCGGGGCTGTCGATCCGCAGCCGCAGGTCTCCGGTATCCTGCTCGGCCCCGACTACGGTGCCCTGGGCGGTGACGAACAGGAAGAGATCCTGGGCGATGAGCGGAGGAAAGGCGGCCACTGGCCCGGGGAATGTCCAGAGGGGGTCGCCATCCTCGAGGTCGAACGCCTGCAGCCGGAAGGTGGGGTTCGGCACGTCGTCGTGCCCGTAGGTGCAGGCGAGCGCGGTGCGCCCCACCGCCGTGTGCTGCACCGGGCTGGGGAGCTGGATATCCCAGGCCGGGTCCCCTGACCCGCCCTCGACCGCGATCAGATTTCGGGGGTCGGTCCGCACCAGGAGGCGGTTGCCCGGCAGAACCTCGGGCGGAATGGGCGCGGTCTGGAGGGTGGCGCGTTCCCAGCGCAGGGCCAGGGTTTCCCCCCCGTAGGCGCGCAGGCCGGCCTCGCGGTCGGCCACCACCACCACCGCCGGCAAGGCGACGAGGGGGTGCCGCGGCTGGCGGGGCAGGGCCTGTCGGGCGACCACCTGCCCCTGGCGGTCGAGGAGGGCGATCTCGCGCCGGTCGCCCAATACCGCGACGTGATCCCCCAGGCGGCAGGGGGCGGTCAGGATCTCGCGGTCGAACAGCGCCCGCCAGGCGGGCGTGGTGCCTTGCGGGGTGAGCCACACCTGGATCAAGACCAGGGCGACCAGAACGAGGAACGCGCCGACCGCGGCCTTCTTCATGTGCTCGCCGGACCCGGCAGAAGAGCCACCTGTTCCAGGATCAGGGCCACGCAGCGGTCGATGTCGAGCCGGCTGGTGTTGAGGGTCAGATGGTAGAGGTGGGGGTCGGCCCAGTCGGCGTCGAAAAAGTCGGCGATGAACGTGCGGGCTGCCTCGTCGCTCTGGGCGATGACCTCGCGGGCCTTCGTCTCGTCCACCTTCTGCTGGTCGATGATGCGGGCGATGCGGGTCGCCTCGTCGGCGACGATGCGCAGGTGGAGCGTGGTGGGGTGGTCGTGCAGGATGCGGGCCCCGCCGCGGCCGATGATGATGGTGCGGTCCTTGGCGGCCAGCTCCTTGATGACCTGCTGCAGCACGGTCAGATACTCGTCTTCCTTGAATTCGGTCTGGGGGAAGGGCGTGAACAGTTCGATGCCGTCCCAGTCGAGGGGGCCGATCCCGAAGAGGTGGAAGACCCGCCCACCCTTGGCGATGCTGGCCAGAGCCTCCTGGAAGAACACCCCGATCCGGTTGTAGGTCTCCTGATCGAAGTCCTGCAGCTCCTCGTGGGGTTTGCCCATCTTCTTGGCGATCTCGTGCAGGATCTCCTTGTCGGCGCAGGTGTACTTCAGCGCCTCGGCCAACTTCAAGGCGATGAACGATCCTCCCGATCCGATCTCCCGGGAAATAGTGATGGTGGCCATCCTGTCGTCCTTTCCCATGGAGGGGTCCCCCCTCTCCATGCGCGTCTCCGAACCACCCCATTATCGGGTCGTCCGACCCCGGATGTCAAAAATTTCCCGAAAAGTGCCGATGACCTCTTCGGTACGGAACGAATCCGTACGATGAATCAAGGAGCCGGATCGAACATCCGGATCGAGGAGCGAGTTCGAGGAGGAAACCATGGTTCACCCCGGAATGGTAGGAATCACCGAGTTGATGACCGACGACGACTTCGTGGGTTGGATGGAGGAGCAGGAAGACGAGATGCTGGAAACCCTCTCCACCTATGAGGTGTATTCCCTCTATTGCGCCCAGTCCGGGGAGGAATAGACGCCAACCCCGTTTCTTCCGCGATTCCGAGTTTTTCCCGCCGCCCCGCACCGTTCCGGTCGCGGGGCGGTTGCATTGCCGGCCGATGGGGCCTGTGCGCACCGAGGGTCAGTTCTTCCGCGCGAGCGCGTCGAGCAGGTGCCGGGCAAGGCCGGGGCGGGGAGCGGCGGCCGCATGCCGTTCCAGGGCAGCCCGCGCTTTGTCTCGCAATCGTTCGACCGGGTCGTTGGCGGCCATTTCCGCCAGGAGGTGCAGGGCGAAGGGAACCCCCAGCACGTCGAGGGCATGCAACGCGGCATCGCGGTTCCACAGTTCCCCCTCCTGGGCCAGGTGCCGCAGCAGGCGGGGAATGGACGTGCCCTCGACCCCGGCCAGAGCCCGGATGGCGTTGGTCTGCACGCGGTGGTCGGGGTCGTGGACCAAGGGGATCAGATGGACGATCGCCTCGTCGGACCCGATGGCGGCCAGGGCTTCCACGGCATTGGCCCTGACCCGGTGATCGCGATCGGCGAGGAAGGGGGCCAGCACCTCGACCTGCGCCGGGCCGCCCAGGTGACCAATCGCGGCGACCAGGGCGGCGCGGACGTCCGGGGCCGACTCGCGGAGCAGGGCCTGCACCAGCCAGGGAAGCCGATTCGGGGCCGCCTCGCCAATGGCACGGCGGGCCGCCTTGAGGCGGCGGCCGGGGTCGAGGGCGGCCAGTTCCTGGTGCCAGGCCTCATCGGCTGGCTGACCGACTCCTCCTTCCCCATCGTCTCCCAAGGGGGGGCAGCCCGATCCCCGCGGTGGGCGGTGGGCCGCGGGTATCCCGGCGGTGCCGGGCAGCGGCCCCGGCGCCCGGAAGGCCGCGAACGCCCGCCGGGCGTGATAGCGCACCCCCGGGGACGGATCCTCGCTGGCCAGGCGGAACAGCAGGTCGAGGGGCGGGGCGCCCGCCACCTGCACGAGATCGATCAGGCCCTGGATCCGCTCTCCTTCGTCGGGGGATTCCAGACGGGGAAGAATGTCGGCGAGAGGGGCTCTCATCCCCTCCCTCCCGAACCATCCCGCATTGGAGCTGCGAACCACCTACGGCGGTGGGTCAGGCGGAGGCCTTGGGGGCGATACGTTCCTGCCCTTCGGGGGAAGCCAGATAGCGGGCGAACCGCTTTTGCAGCGTGTCCCGCAGTTCGGTTCCGCCCGGAGGACCGTGCAGGAAATCCATGAGGGTGCCGATACGGGCCAGCAGGGTAGGGGAGATCCGGTGTTCGAGGGCGCAGGCTTCCGGTTCGGCGAGGTTGGCCGGCAGGGCCAGGACGGTGGTGAACAGGTCGGCCAGAATGCGGTGCCCGGTGTTCATCCGCCGGATGGCGGCCTTCCCTTCCCGGGTGAGGGTGACCGGCCGGTAGGCCTCATAGTTGATCAGCCCGAGCTGGGCCAGCCGGCGGAGGGCGCTGGTGGCGGAGGGGGTCTTGCAGCCCATCCGGTCGGCCAGGTCGGTGACCCGCACGGCGCCGTACTGGGCCTGGAGTTCGTGGATCAGCTCCAGGTAGGATTCCAGGGTGCCGGACAGACCGCCCTTACCGTTCTTCACACGATCCTCCCGCGTTGAGATTGGCTCGCACACAGGACGCCCGCGACGGACAGCCGGCGCATCCGTTGCCCCGCACTTCGGCGCAGGCCCGCCGGATGAGCAAGGCGGACGAGCCCAAGGCGAGGACGACCACGATGGCCAGATCAAGGACGACGGGGATACCCGCCCAGGCCTGAAGCGCCAGTCCGCCCTGGTAGACGACGAACCCGACGATCCATGCTAGCACGGCCGGAAAAACCAGGGCAAGGGTGGTGAATCCCCACGACCCCGATTCCCGCCAGAGCACGCCCAGGGTCGACAGGCAGGGCACGTAGAGCAGGGTGAACAGCATGAACGCGAAGGCGGCGAGCGGGGTCATACCCTCGTGCCGCATGGCGGTCCCGAGATCCTCGTCGACCGGTCCGTAGAGGACGGCCATCGTCGAGACGATTCCTTCCTTGGCGAGAAACCCGGGAATCAGGGAGACCGCCTCGCGCCACCCGAACCCGAGCGGGGCCACCAGCGGATGCAGAGCCTGGCCCAGCCGCGACATCCAGCGGCCGGCCAGGCGTTCCTGGTCGCGGGCCCGCACCAGACGGGCCACCGACTCCCCCAGATCGTCGGCGGGGGTAGTCTGGAGGCGGGCGATCTCGGCGTCGTAGTCGCGGCTCAGCGGCACCTCGCGCGGGAACGCCGACAGGACCCAGATCAAGACCGATCCCAGCAGGATGACCGAGCCCGCCTTTTCGATGAAGTGCCGGATCTTTTCCCACAGGAAGCCGCGCATCGTTCGCCAGGTCGGCAGCCGGTACGGCGGCATCTCGAGCAGGAAGAGGCCGGTCGCGCGCGGCCCGCCGAGCGACGCGGCCAGCCGCCCGATGGCGAAGAGGGTCAGCAGGTTGAGCAGGTAGATGACGAAGAGCATCGTCCCGGGCCGCTCGGGGAAGAAGGTGCCGCACAGCAGCACCAGAACGGGCAGGCGGGCGGAGCACCCGACCAACGGCATCAACAGCATCGACAGCCGGCGCTGCCAGGGGTGCTCGATGATCCGGGTGGCCAGGATGGCGGGCACGTTGCAGCCGAAGCCCATCAGCAGGGGCACGAAGGCACGGCCGTGCAGCCCCATCTTCTGCATGAAGTAATCCATCAGGAAGGCGGCGCGGGCCAGATACCCCGAATCCTCGAGCAGGGCCAGCCAGAAGAACAGGATGGCGATGTTCGGCAGGAAGACCAGGACCCCGCCCACCCCGGCCAGGACGCCGTCGACCAGCAGGTCGCGCAGCAGGCTGTCGGCGAAGCGCTCCTTGACCGCGTCGGTGGCCCAGCTCAGCGCATCCGCCATCCATCCGGCGGGGAGGGCCCCCAGCGAAAAGGTCGACCAGAACACCACGGCCATCATCAGACCGAAGAGGGGAAGCCCCCACCAGGGGTGGGCCAGCACCCGGTCCAGTCTGGCGCTCAGCGGGTCGCCCGCGACCGGGGCGGACCGGAAACAGCCGGCCAGCACCTCCCCGATCCGCCGGTAGCGGTCGGCGGCCAGTTCGCAGGGCAAGGCGGCGACGGTCAGATCGCGGCCGGTGGCGCGGGCGAGCCCGGCGGCCAGCCGCTCCTGGATGGCCAGCACCTCCGGCGGCCGGCTGGCGGACCGCACGTCGACCAGGGTCTGCAGGGCTGCCAGCATCTGGGTGGGGGTAGCGGTGGCGGGCTCGCTGCCGGTCAGGGCAAGGGTGGCGGTCAGCGCCTCCCGCCAGGGGAGCGGCAGGTCAACCCCCGTGGCGGAG